>NZ_JBFOFW010000003.1:0-326775 GCF_040887505.1 Enterococcus sp. C50
GCTCATCTGTTTTTTTGTATTCTCATAAAATTTCTATATTAAAAAAGCGAACAAACTTTCGTGTTCGGGTGAAAAAAACACATAAAAATGTTATGATAAAAGAAAAAAGGAGGGAATTTGATAGTGAAATTTATCCACGCGGCTGATTTACATATAGATAGATCTTTTGAAGGATCCATTCCATTCGATAAACGTGTTCAAGAAAAATTAATACAGGCAAATCAGATTGTTCTAGCAAATATTGTAGATCAAGCAGTGTTCCATGAAGTTGACTTTGTTCTGTTTGCTGGAGATACTTTTCATCAAAACAAACCTTCACTTAAAACACAAAAACACTTTTTTGAACAAATGGAACGTTTAAACCGAATAAATATTCCTGTATATATGATTTTTGGGAACCATGATTATTATCAGAAAGAAAGATATTGGTTTGAATTTCCTGAAAATGTTCATTTGTTTGTAGATGAAGAAGTAAAAACAAAAGTGCTGAAACTAAATTCGGGTGAAAAAGTTGCTATCAGTGCTTTTAGCTATTGTCATCCATGGATACAACAAGAAAAAGTACTAGAGTTCCCCTCTCGAGCAAATGTCGATTATCATGTTGGAATGTATCACGGGGAATTGGGCACAAAAGATCATGGTAACTATGCTCCATTTAGTTCCAGTCAAATGCAAGAAAAAAATTATGATTATTGGGCGTTAGGTCATATCCATGTTCCAACTATCGTTAGCAATCATGGAAGAATCGTATATTCTGGCGCACCTCAAGGACACACGAGAAAGGAACAAACTTCAACGTCTGTTTCATTAGTAGAATTGAAGCGAAGTGAATATCAAACAACGCCTATAGAAGTAGCTGAAGTATATTGGCATCGTCAAAAAATTTCTTTTGAGCAAGTTCGAACAACTAACGAGATTTTCCCCATGGTTCAACGACAACTGGAAATTTCTAACAATAAATTTCATCTAATTGAGCTAGAGATTGTTAACTATGAACATTTGGGAATGGATATTGTGGAGCGAATTGATTCTGGTGAAGTATTAGAATATTTAATTGAAGAATTAAGAAAGTATACATCAAATTTATTTATATGGCGTATTGTTCTTATGAAGGATACTGTTCAGAAACAAATAACCGTAACTGTTTCAAAAAAATTGAAGTATCAATTATTTGAAAGTTATCAAATTCCTCAAGATTTCAAACAAATTTTGAGTGAATTGTATAGCCATCCAGAAGCAACAAAATTATTGAATGAGTTACCTGATTATCAGAGTGAGACATTACTTGCTGCACAAGAATTAATCAATCAGGATTTTCAATTCAAGGAGGATAATGAATGAAAATTTTACGGATTGAGATTAATGCTTTTGGAAAATGGCGCCAAAAGAGTTTTGATTTTTCTTCAGGTAATCAATTGATTTATGGCGAAAACGAAGCAGGAAAATCGACTGTTTATCAGTTTATTCAAGCAATCCTCTTTGGTTTTCCATCAAAAGGGAGAAAAAAGAAAGACTATACACCAAAAGATGGAGCGGCTTATGGTGGTCGTGTCTGGTTCGAACATCCTGTTCATGGTGAATTTATGGTCGAGCGCTATAAACAACAGAATCGTGGAAAGGCAAAAGTTGTTTTTGGTGAACAAACAGGAAGTGAAGTACTCCTAGGACAGCTGATTTCACCATTGACTAGAGAATTATTTCAGCAAGTTTTCACTTTTCAACAAGAACAGTTATCAGAATTGGATCATCTTAGAGAAAAAGAACTACATGATATGCTGATTTCACTAGGTATTACTGGAAGTTCACAAGTTTTTCAAAAGCGACAAGAGTATTATAATCAAGCTCAAAATTTATATAAGAAAAAAGGTCAAAAATTACTTATTAATCAAAAATTAAATAGTTGGAAAAGTTTACAAGAAAAAATTTATCAGAAACAAGCACAAGAAGATTTTTTTAGCCAACTTGTAATGCAAGAACAGGCTGCAAAAAAAAAGCAAGATAAGTTGAGACAAGAATTATCAAGGAACAATGAAAAATTATTGCAACTAAATCAGCAAAAAATCAATTTTTCACTTTATGAAGAATGGCAAGAATTACAAGAAAATACACTTAATGAATTACCAAGTGAACAGTTACTGACAGATTTGCAAGAGTTTTCTAGCAGGTATCAACAAATGAGTGAACGTTTGGAAGAACTAGAATCAACGTTAGAAAAACATAGCGGCATGGATCAGCAATCAGCACGATACTATTTTTTCTTAGAACAAGAAACAGAATTAAAAGCTCTTTTAAAGGAACAGACTCAAGTTGAGCAGTTAGTCAATGAATGGCAAAGACTTCAGGTAGAAACACGAGAAACAGAAGCAGAGTTAAAGATTTTAGAAGAACGCTGGGGTTGGCAAAGACAAAATCAGCCAGTAGAATTTCAGCAAAGCCCCGAATGGAAGGCACTGTTTTCACAAAATAGACAATTTCAAGAAGAAGACCAACAATTGACAATTCGACTACAAATTGCAAAAGAACAACAGGAATTGATTGATGCAGAAATTAGCCAGTTAGAAGCGCGTTACCCTTTTCTTTTACAGAACCAGCAGATGGAGAAAAAAAAGCGTAATAGTATTCCTTATATGGTTGCTGGTGGAGTTTTCATCGTCCTAGGCTTGTTATTGCCTTTCCCTTGGAAAATAATCTCATTACTTGGTGGAGCAGGGCTTGTAGGAAGCTACTTTCTTAACAAAGAAAAAGATAGCAAAAGTAATTCATTAGAAGTCAAAGGAATGTGGCAAGAAAAACTGGGGCAATTGGATGTCGCTTCTGCACAAATCGCAGAAGTTGAAGAAAATAGGAAACAAAATCAACGAATGCAACAACAGCTTGATCAACAAGTACAGTATTTGGCTACTCAATGGTCCCTAAAGCAATTGAATACAGTGGAGCTGATGAAGGAGTATGGTCAAGAAGTTACGGATTATCAACGTCTTTGTGCTATTTATGAACGAAAGCAAAAAAGAGAAAGAGAGATTCAAGAAAAGTTACTATTCCTAGAGCAAAAATTTGATGTTGTTCAAGAATGGCTACCAGTTCAAGATAAACTCATTTCTGAAAAAATGGACCTACTGGCACAATTTGTTCAAGAAATGGAACAAATGAAATTTGCTCGTAGCTACCAGCAAAATACCTTACTCACGCAAGAAATTAATCAATTGAAGAAGAAACAAAAAGCGTGGCTACAAGAGTATACGCAACAACTTAATGAGGCACAGCTTGCTTATCCATCTGAGGTGCCACTATTTCTGCAAAAAGCCCACGAAACGATTCAAAAAAAAGAAAGACTTGCTGAGTTAAGTAAAATAGTAACACCATTATTTCCTGAAAAAATGACACGCGTATTTTTAGAACAAGAAATCATTCGTTTAGACCAACTGCAACGACAACGACAACTAGAAGAAAAAGCTGCAAGTGAACAACAACAACGCTTGAACATTCAAGTTGAGGAATTACAAAAAGATGGTACACTTGATGAACTGTATCAAGAAGAAAGCCGTCAAAAGGCAGAATTAGAACACTTGATGGTGCAGTGGGGAGCATATGAAGTTGCCGGCACTTTTTTAGGCGATCTATCGACTGAAATGAGTGAGCGACAATTGCCACAGTTGTTAAAAGAGGCTACTTATTATTTTGGATTACTAACTGACGGCAAGTATCAAAGGATTTTATTAAAAGAAGACTTGCTGACGCTCACAGATGGAAAGACAGAGTTTCCTATTTATGAACTGTCTACAGGTACCAAAGATCAATTAATCATGGCAATGCGGTTTGCTTATCTTTCTTTGGAAGCAAATCGAGCACTTTGTCCAGTAATTATTGACGATGGATGGCTACATTATGATTCGAACAGAAAGTATTACTTAGCAAAACTTTTAGCAGAGTTTGGTAAAAAGTATCAGATAATTTGTTTTTCTTCTGACAAAGAAATGTTAAGCTATTATCAAGAGTTACAACAATCCGTGAAAAGGTTAGAAGGAGCATAAGATGAAAAAAATTCGTGAATTAGTCATTGATGAACAGTTTGAATTGTTCGTCTTAATAAAAAATGCTGATGTAAGAATGGCAAAAAACGGTAAAAAATTTATTGCGTTTACTTTCCAAGATACTTCTGGAACGATTGATGGAAAATATTGGGATGCTTCTGAGGAAGAAATCAGCAAATTTACTGCGGGAACTGTGGTATTTTTGAGTGGTAAAAGAGAAATGTATCAAGGAAATCCTCAAGTGAAAATTATCCATATGCGTTTAACAAAAATTGATGAACCTAGTGACCCTAGTCTTTATATGGAACGGGCGCCAATAAAAAAAGAAGTAATGGAAGAAGAAATCAATCAATTATTGTTTGAAATTACGAATGCACACTGGAATCGTATCGTACGGTATTTATTAAATAAGTATCAAAAACAATTTTTCGAGTTTCCAGCAGCAAAAAGAAATCATCATGCGTTTGCTAGTGGTCTAGCTTATCATACATTAACGATGCTTCACTTAGGAAAAGCAATTGCAGATGAATATCCAGAAATCAATCGCGCATTACTATATGCTGGGATTATTTTACATGACTTGGGTAAAGTCATTGAGTTATCTGGTCCAATGTCAACAGAATACACGTTAGCTGGTAATTTGGTAGGGCATTTAGTCCTTGTAGATGAAGAAATTACTAAAGCTTGTATTGCATTGAAAATCAGTGAAGAAGATGAAGATGTTTTAGTGCTAAGACACATGGTGCTAGCACATCATGGGCTATTGGAATATGGTTCACCTGTGCGACCAAGAATCATGGAAGCTGAAATTTTACATCAAATTGATAATATTGATGCGTCAATGCAAATGATGTTGACTTCTATTCGTCAAACGGAACCTGGAAAATATACAGATCGAATTTTTGGTATGGATAACCGCAGTTTCTATGTACCAAAAGAGATTTAACTAGTTTGTTTAAACAATAAAAAAAAGAAGTAAAGCGACTCAATAGCACGAGTCTGCTTTACTTCTTTTTTAGTTGCAAAATTTATTTTGAAGAGTCTGTAGTTGCTGTTTCTGAGCTATCAGTTGCTTCAGTTGATTTTTCTGTAGATGAAGAATCTGTTGATTTTTCAGAATCAGATGTTGCTTCTGAACCTGAAGAAGATGTTGTGAATGCGCTCAAGACACTTTCGAAAGCATCGTCTTTGATTTTCACGTTAGCTTCTTTTAATACTTCACCGATAACTTTTGTTGTAAATGCGCTATCGTTCAATTTTGTTTGAGTGGCGATTTCTTTTAATTCATCTTTGTATTTATCCATGTCGTCGCCTTTAGAAGAAGTTTTAACCATTTTTACAACGTAGTAATCAGTTGCATAAGTGGAAGCATTTGTTGCAGAAATCACGTCAGAAATTTCGCCATCTTTTAATTTAAAAGCAGCTTCTTTCACTTCGTTAGGGACAGTTGTTGTTTCAGAATCAAATTTGATTTTGCCACCGTCATCTTTAGTTGTTGTATCAGTTGAGTTTTCTTTTGCTAATTTAGTGAAATCATCACCTTTATCAGCTTTTTCTTTGACACTTTTCGCATCATCTTCACTTGAAAGTTTGATGATTTGTGCTTCAACTTCTGGATGGAAAGATTCCCAAGCAGTTTTTAAGTCATCTTTAGTGATATCAACATGTGCTTTCAGTCCAGCTTCAAGAGCTAGGTTGTTACGGATATAATCTTTGTAAGAATCTTCTGTGTAACCAGCAGCTTTCAATTGAGATTCAAAACCATCACCTAATGATTCTGCTTGTTTTTTGTATTCAGCATCAACTTTTTTATCAGTTACTTTGTCGCCATATTTGTTATTGAATACTTTGTAAATAATCATTCGTTGAACTAAAGTTTGGTTAGATGATTCCAATTTTGCTTCGTCATAAAAGTCAGAAACAGTGATTGTTCCACCTTTCATTGTAGCGATATCTTTGTTTGTACCATCAGAACAAGCAGCTAGCGTTAGGACAGCTAAGGCACTAGTCGCTGCTAAAATTATTTTTTTTCTTTTCATTTTAGTTTTGCACTCCTGTTTTTTTATATTTAGTTGTTCACATCTACAACTATACCATATTCTAATTCCTAAAAAAAAGCTTCTAGTGAATAGTTTCAAAGAAAATTCATGTTTTAATCACATTCATTACGAGAGTATAACAAAAAAACAGTTTAGAATGCATAATCGTTGTATTTTGACTCAATTAATGAAGATTTTCTTCAGGAAGTTCAGGCAAGCTTGCAGAAATTTTTTCTACTTGTTCTTGGATTTGAGCAATTCTTGGTTCTGCTTGAAATTTAAATTCCTGTACATCTTTTTGAATAGAGTCTTGAAACTCTGGAATAAGGGTAGATGCCGTTTCTTTTGTTTCAATCAATGCCTCTTTAAAGTGGCTGAGACTATTATTTAATTCCATCGTTAAATCAGCAGCTTCATCTAACTCGTCAATTAATTTTTGGCGGGTATCATTGCCACTTCTTGGGGCAAAAAGAAGTCCACCTACAGCACCTACAGCTGAACCAAATACGAGACCTTTAAGAAAGTTTTTAATCAATGTCGTTCACCTGCGCTTCAATGATTTCCTGAATAGCTGTCAATTCACTTGCTGAGTAATCTGCTTGATGATTACCAAAATGAATTGAAAAATCATCTGTTTTTGCGTAGCGTGGTACCAGATGGATATGCGAGTGAAATACTGACTGGTATGCCAACTCGCGATTGTTATTCAAAATATTTAAACCTTTCATATCAGGAAATGCCTTTTCTAGACCACGAGCAATTTTCGGCACACGTGAAAAGACAGCACCAGCTAGTTCTTGGTCGTAATCAAAAATATCAGAAACGTGGCGTTTGGGTACGACTAAGGTGTGGCCCTTTGTAGCTTGTGATAAGTCCAAAAACGCATACACTTTGTCATCCTCATAAATTTTATAGCTAGGAATTTCTTGGTTGATAATTTTGCAAAAAATACAGTTTTCCATTCGAGACATCCTTTCTGCTAAGAATATTTTGGCTAAGTTAACTTTACCATAAGTTCCGATGGTTGTAAGGAAAAAAACAAATTGTCGCCATTTTCTTCATGGTATAATAAAAGAGCGAGTAAACAAGATCATTGGAGGAAAAGAAATGAGTTTAACGATTGAACATGTGACGGGGGGATATGGACATCTTCCTGTTTTAAAAGATATAAGTTTTGAAGTACATTCAGGTGAAATGGTTGGCTTGATTGGCTTAAATGGTGCTGGTAAAAGTACAACGATCAAACATATCATTGGGTTGTTAGAAGCAACTAAAGGAAAAATTGAAATTGATGATCTAACATTAAAAAGTGATAGTGAAAATTATCGGAAACAAATTGGCTATATTCCAGAAACACCTTCATTATATGAAGAATTAACTTTACGTGAACATATTGAAGTGACTGCTATGGCTTATGATATTCCACTGGAAGTAGCGCTGAAACGAGCAGAAAAATTATTAGAGACGTTTCGCTTGGAAAAACGTTTAGACTGGTTTCCTGCTAATTTTTCAAAAGGAATGAAGCAAAAAGTCATGATTTTATGTGCTTTTTTGATTGAACCATCGCTATATATCATTGATGAACCTTTTTTAGGACTTGATCCTTTAGCAATCAATGCGTTGTTAGAATTGATGGTTGAAATGAAACAAAGTGGTTCTGCGATTTTGATGTCAACGCATATTTTGGCAACTGCTGAAAAATACTGTGATCGCTTTATTGTTTTACATAATGGTGAAGTTCGAGCGCAAGGGACACTACAAGAGCTAAGGCAAGCATTCAATCTTCCGGATTCATCACTGGATGAGATTTATGTCGCATTAACGAAGGAGCAAGAAGCATGAATGATTTTTTTCGAAAACGTTTAGCTAGACACCAAAAAAAAATGCTAAAGTATATGCGCTATGTTTTCAATGATCATTTTGTGTTAGTTTGTCTTTTTTTGGTGGGAGGAATTGGCTTTTATTATTCCAGTTGGCTAAAGAATTTAACTCCTTCTTTTGTATTTGGTGGACTGATTGTTTCAATTTTTTGGCTGCTTAGCTTGGCGGTAGGAAAAATTGCTACTTTTGCAGAGGCAGCAGATATTGTTTTTTTATTGCCGAAAGAAAAAGCAATGCGAGCGTACTTAAGTGAAGCGTTTCGCTATTCTTGTGTATTTCCATCAGTTGTTTTATTTTTAGCTAGTGGATTTGCAATGCCGTTAATAGTAGTGAGTACCGGTCAGCCATTTTCAATGTACCTAATTTATTTGGTCTTACTTATCAGCCTAAAAACGGGTCATCTACAAGTGAAACGGGCAGAACTTTTTCGATTTTCTAGTCAAGTGTTACGTTGGTTTAAAATGGGATGGTATGTTTCAGCTTTTGCCATTTTATTACTTACTTTTTATGCATCCATTTGGTTA
Organism: Enterococcus sp. C50; assembly: GCF_040887505.1. NCBI lineage: Bacteria > Bacillati > Bacillota > Bacilli > Lactobacillales > Enterococcaceae > Enterococcus > Enterococcus sp. C50. Next base: position 8,476 of record NZ_JBFOFW010000003.1, read on the forward strand.
GGTTTAGCTGGTTCCTTGATACAAGCAGGTATTTATTATTGGTATTTATGGCGAAAAAATGAAGTACAGCTTGATTGGGAAAAAATGATTCAAATGGAAGAAAGCCGCCTTCATCAAATTTATCAATTTATCAATTTATTTACCGATGTACCAGAAATTTCAGCAAAGGTAAAACGACGTCGTTACCTAGATCCGCTATTGAAGAAAATTAAAGGGGATCAAAGTAAAACATATCTTTACTTGTATGCTAGACGATTTGCCCGTGGTTCAGATTTTAGTGGACTATATTTGAGATTACTATTGATTGGCAGTTTACTGATCGTAGGGGTAACAGATTTAACATTTAGTCTGATTATTGGCGCATTATTCTTGTACTTGATTGGTTTCCAATTGCTACCATTGTATAGTCAATTTCGCTATATGGTGTTAGTTCAATTGTATCCTGTAAAAGAGGCGCAGAAAAAAACAGCTATTCAGCAATTATTGTTGGGAATATTAGTTTTAGCAGCTCTTATTTTTGGAGTAATTGCAGCGTTTGTTTTGTCTGGAATAGAACGCTGGATTCCTATTTTGGTTTATCTGATCTTTGTTTTTCTGTTCGTAAAAATGTACGTTCCTACACGTCTGAAAAAACTGGCAGAGTAAGAACTGTCCAAGACGAAATGAGACTGAGACAAAACTAAAAATCCAGTCATTTTTAACGCATTTTTTAATTTAAAAAACGCCTAAAATCAACGTTTTCAAAAACGAATTTTAGGCGTTTTTTCTATTTAAGCTACTTTTGTCTTAGCCCCTATTTTTCTTTTTTAGAAAAGTTGGTTTTTTGAATGAAAAAATGCTGAAAAAGAACGTATATGTGCTTGACGTTATGTGTCTGGGCGACTAGAATAATAATTACTGCAAATGAAAGAGTTTAAGAGGATGGGAGAAAGCATGATGGAGTTTCAGTTAGACCAAGAGTGGCGGTTACGGCCCATCAAAGGTGATACAGGAAAAACATACATAGGCATGCGTGATGAGGATAAGGTCTTCATCAAGCGTAATACGACCCCCATGCTTGCTGCGTTATCTCGAGAAGGAATTACTCCAAAACTTGTTTGGACTAAAAGAACAGGGAACGGAGATACATTAACAGCTCAAGAGTGGTTAGATGGTCGCTTATTGACTACCGCAGAAATTGGGCAAAGAAACGATGTTATTGATGTTTTATACCATTTACATCATTCTGAATCATTAAAAACAATGTTGAATCGAATAGGTGGTCGCGTTGTCACACCTGAGACGATGTTGAAGAAATACAACCAAGAACTCCCAGAAATACTAAAAAAAAATCAGTTTATCCAACTTGTGCATCAATTTTTGAGTCAACAGGTTCCTCATACAGATAAAAAAGATTTTGCTGTTGTTCATGGAGATGTGAACCATCGTAATTGGCTAGTCTGTAAAAATTATTTATATTTAGTTGATTGGGATTCAATCATGTTCGCTGACCCAGCAGTTGATATTGGAACGATTTTAGGAAATTATGTTCCACTTTCAAATTGGAATCAATGGTTGATTAGTTATGGTATTCGCCCAACGAATGAAGTTCTCGAGAAACTTCACTGGTACGCGGTGATGAATTTATTACAAGAAATTACTCGGTATTGCCTTCGAGGAGATGACCGACGAATGAATGAAGAAATTTTACAATTAAAACGAATTTTTAGTGGCTGAGGTTGAGCCCAAACTCTTTGGAGATTTGGCCAACCTTTTTTATTTGAGAAAGGAATTATGAATTATGCGTGTTAGAAATCGTCCTGGTGCAACAGAATTATTAGCGGCACACCCAGAGTTTGTTATTAGTGATCCAACTGAATGGAAAGGTCAATGGGCTGAACTCTTTGGTAACAATCATCCAATTCATATCGAAATTGGAATGGGAAAAGGTCAATTCATCAATGGAATGGCAAAGGCACATCCAGAAATCAATTACATTGGCGTGGAAATGCAAGTCAGTGTTATTTCTCTGGCATTAGATAAATTGATTGAAGAGCCGCTACCTAATTTGAAATTACTTCATGTTGATGGCTCAGCACTGACAGAGTATTTTGCGGACAGTGAAGTCGATCAGATTTATTTGAACTTTTCTGATCCATGGCCAAAAAAGCGTCATGAAAAACGTCGTTTGACTTTTAAAACCTTTTTAGCGGTGGATGAACAAATTTTACGACCAGCTGGTGAAATCCATTTCAAAACAGATAATCAAGGATTGTTTGAGTATTCCTTAGCAAGTTTTTCACAGTATGGTATGATTATCAAACAAGTCTGGCTTGATTTACATGAGAGCACATTTGAAGGAAATATTATGACAGAGTATGAAGAAAAATTTTCTTCTCGTGGCCAACGGATTTATCGAGTGGAAGCGCAATTTAAAGATAAAACAAAATAATTAAAAGGAGGTGTGACAAAAGTCTTGTCACACCTCCTTTTTTCGAATAAGAGATATTCCTAAATCAACTCTTCAAAATCATTCACAACAATCTAAAAATATGGAACGCTATTTTTGTCAGCTATGAGTGATTTTTCGGGGTTAAGTGCGTTGTGCCATAACCTTCAGCTGCAATGTTCAAGAAGTAATTTCTTCCAAGTAAACTTAAATTACGCAAAAATTTGAGAAACAAGTTCTGGTAATTTTTTTTATTTACTAAGCGGACTATTTCTGCTACAGACATTTTCTTGTTAGCATGGCGGAATAAGTTGGAATTTTGAAAAGGAAAAAAGTCCCATATCTGTGATTTTTAACTCAGGAATAACAGATAATGTTAAAAATGATAAGGTCAAAAAGGGATCGAAGAGCTGACTAGCACCAATTTGATGGGCAGCATTTGTTAAGCTAGTTAATTCTTGATTCACTTCTAAAAAAGGTTTTTGAGACATCAATCCGCCAATCTTAAGTGGTAAGCTTGCTAATTCCTGTTGATGATTGACAGCAATCATGCCACCACCTTTTTTGATTAGCTGTTCTATAGCAAAAAGCATATCCTCATCGTTTGTTCCGACGACAACAATATTATGAGAATCATGCGAAATCGTAGTTGCTAAGGCGCCCTCTTTTAGTTCGAAACCTTTGACGATGCCCAGACCAATATTTCCAGTTTCTTTGTGTCGTTCAATAACAGCAATTTTCAGGTAATCTTTTTCAATAGAAGGAACAAAGACCCCAGATTGAACAGTGACTTCTGCAAGTAAATCATTAGTAAGCAAACTGTTAGGAATAATCTCGATGATATGGGCTTCATTTGAACTTAAAGGCAGGTTTAAAGAATCTTTTGTTAGAGGTGCAACTGCCATGCTTGGTAAGTGCTCAATCAGAGAATTTTTTGGTTGTTCACTTGTTTCACTGATAAAGTTTCCATTGTTCACAAGTTGTTCACCATTATGAAATACTTCTCGAATTGGTAATGTTTCAAGGTTATCTGTTAAGAAAAAGTCGGCTTGATAACCTGGCGCAACAGCGCCAATCGTGGATAAACCGAAACATTCCGCTGCATTTAGTGTTGCCATTTGGATTGCTTGCAATGGGTCCATCCCTAATTCAATCACCTTTCGGACGATATAATCAATCGATCCTTCACTCACTAAATCATTAATTAACTTATCATCAGTAACAAAAAAGCAACGTCGAGAATTTTCTGGGGTAATGGCTGGAAAGAGAGCAGCTAAATCTTTTGCAACAGTCCCTTCACGAATCATCAAGTACATCCCTAAATCAAGTCTTTCTCTCGCTTCTTCAGCAGTTGTGGCTTCGTGGTCAGTCCGAATACCAGCAACAGGATAAACATTCAACGCATCACCAGTAATTCCAGCTGCGTGGCCATCAATTTTTTTGTGATGATCAAGCATTAATTGAAGTTTGTCTAAAATTTCTGTTTCAGCATTTGCGACTGCTTGATAGTTCATTACTTCAGCAAGGCCAAGAACTTCAGGCATTTCTAAGAAGGTCGCCAAGGTTTCGGCATCTAGGACAGCGCCATTTGTTTCAAAAGGTGTAACGGGAACACAAGAAGGGAGCATGAAAAAAATATTCATCGGTGCTTTTTTAGCATCTTCCAGCATGAATTTCAAGCCGGTACTGCCAGCAACGTTTCCAATCTCATGAGGATCTGTTACAACAGTTGTCACACCATGCAACACAGAAATTTTAGCAAATTCTTGTGGACAAAGCAGAGAGCTTTCAATATGAACATGCCCATCAATAAAACCTGGAACTAAGTACTGATGATTTGCATCGTAAGTTTGTTTCCCTTCATATTCGCCAATTCCAATGATTTTTCCGTCACTGATAGCAAGGGTACCTGACATAATTTTTCTGGTAAAGACATTGACGATTTTGGCATTCTTGATAACTAAATCTGCTGGTTGTTGTTTGCTCGCAACTAAAAGATGTTTTTTTAGCAATGATTCCAAGGTGGCGCCTCCTAAGATAAATTTTTAATAGTATAACACAAATTCGGATTTAGCCAACATTTTTTATGAAATTATCAAAATTTACGATAAAAAATTGATAAAAGCGTATGTTTTTATTGGAGGGGAGGATAATGGACATTAAAAAATTATCAGATAAAATCATTGCGGATGCCTACAAAAGAAGAATAGAAGATGTTTACATTTTGCCAAAAGCAGAAGATTATCAACTTTTTGAACGTAAAGGTAAAAACCGAACATTAAAGCAGAATTTTTCAAAAGAAATAGGCCAACAGTTGATTTCCAGATTCAAGTACTTAGGGCAAATGGATATTGGCGAAAAAAGAAAAGTACAATCTGGTGCACTGACTTATAGGAGCGAGCATTCAAGTGTCAATGAGAAAATTCGATTGAGGCTCTCGTCTGTTGGGGATTATCAGCACCGAGAAACCTTGGTGATTCGTTTGCTTTATCCACTTAGTGACCAGCATTTTCGCTGTTTTTCTACAGAAGATCTAGTAGCATTACACCGGTATACTAAGGAAAGAGGATTATATCTCTTTAGTGGTCCGGTCGGATCAGGAAAAACCTCTTTAATGTATCGTTTAGCCCAAGAAAATGCAGAACAAATCATTACGGTGGAAGATCCTGTAGAGCTGGAAGAAGCGACATTTTTACAACTACAAGTCAATGAGAAAATTCACCAAAGCTATGAGGAACTGTTAAAACTTTCTTTGCGTCATCGACCAGATCTATTGATTGTTGGAGAGATAAGAGATGCGTTAACTGCCCAAATGACTTTACGTGCGGCATTGACTGGCCATCGGGTGTTTGCCACGATTCATGCTAGAGAGCTAGCAGGGATCCTGCCAAGAATCGAAGAATTGATGGGTTACCAGCAAGCATTAATAGACTGTTTAAAAGGGATTGTTTATCAAGAAATACTACCAGATAAAGAACAGTCTTCTGCTGTGTTATGGAGTTATCAGTTTTTTGAAAAAATACAGGAAGAACCAACTAAGCGAAGTGATAAAGAAGCTACCTTTCAAGTGGTGAAAGAAAAATGTTGGCAAACAAGTCATCTTCAGGCAGAAAGAAACGACTGGAGGTCATATCCATTTGAAGAAATTGAATAAAAAACAGCAACAACAGTTTATTCAAATCATTGCTGATTTATTGAGCAATGGCTTCAGTTTGCAAGAAGCATTGCAGTTAGTAATTAAGTTGAAATTATTTCCGGTTGAACTACTAGAACAAGCTCAAAAAATAGTGATTTCTGGTGGATCATTTACGGAAATACTAGCTTACTGTGGATTTAATAAAACTTATCTTGTACAGGTAGAATTGGCTGAAGTTCACGGGAATTTAATAACTACATTGGAAAGCATAGCCGACCAATTTCAACGAATGGGTGCATTTCGCAAAGAGTTGCAAAAATTATTAAGCTATCCTGCATTGCTTTCGTTGTTTTTGATTGGCATCTTGTTTAGTATGCGTCAAATTGTCTTACCACAGTTGTTAATTTCAGAGATGGTTCCCCAAAATCATTGGGGAATTCAGTTGATCCAAACATTTCACTGGTACGTGTTCGGCATTTTGGTGTTGCTAATTCTTTTATATGGAGCTATTCGATTTTTTGATCGGAAGGGAAATTCATTACGGCGGAGTCAGTGGCTTAGTCAGTTGAAAATTTTAGGTCCAGTTTATACGTTGTATCAATCTGCTTATTTTTCGTTGGAATTAGGGAAACTTTTTAATGAAGGTCTTGAGTTGAAACAAGTCGTTTTTTGTTTAAAAGAGACAAAAACAGGAAGCTTGATGCAACAGTTAGCTTTACAAATGGCAAATGAATTGGAAAAAGGAATTTCATTAGCAACTCAATTTGAAAAATACTCTTTTTTAACCGAAGAGTTCAGCACAATCGTTCAGCAAGGAGAGTTAAAGGGAAATTTAGGTAAAGAATTATTATTTTATAGTAATTACACACGACAACATTTTTTTGAACGGTTAAATCGATGGTTAAGTTGGATTCAACCCGTACTCTTTTTAGTGATTGCTTGTTTAATATTAATGATTTATGCAGCGGTTTTATTACCAATTTATGGAAATCTTGAGGAGGTTATTTCATGAGGATAGAAAATGTAAGTAAGAACGAGCAATTTAAGGTAAATCTATCGAGAAAGGCGAATGCGTTTACTTTGATTGAAATGCTGATAGTTTTGTTAATTATCAGTGTGTTGATTTTATTATTTGTACCCAACCTTTCAAAATACAAAAATCATGTGGATAAAGAAAGCCAAGCAGCAGTGGTTCAGTTAGTTGATACACAAAAAGAATTGTATGCTTTACAAAATGATGGAAAAGTTCCAACTATTGATGAGCTACTTGCAGAGGGCTATATCAAGCAAGAACACGCAGATGTCTACAATAAGAAATAAATACGCAGGGTTTACTTTAGTAGAATCATTAGTTGTTTTTCTAATTACGTTGTTCTTCGTAGCAGTTCCTATTTTTTCGTTTGATCATTTGCAAAAAGACATAGTGGTGCATCAATTTTTCAGTCAGTTTGAAAAACGAATTTATGCAACGCAAAAGATTGCGATTGTCAGTCAGCAAGCGACTCGAATGCATCTAACCGATGATCAACAAAAAATTTACTTTGGTGTACCTAAATACATCACGTTTGATTGGGCATATCTAAAAATACCAGAAAATTTAAAAATTCAACGTCATGGGACAGTGACTTTTGCTGGTCGAACGGGAAATAACAGTTCACTAAAAACTTATCAGTTTTACTGGCCGAAGAAAAAACAAACAATTACTTATCAATTCCAGTTAGGAAGTGGTCATTATACGAAAAAAATCGAATAAGTCTGGCTACATATTATTGGAAACAATGACAGCATTGGGTTTAACCTTAATCATCGTCTATGGCATCAGTGCACATCAGACCTTTTTGTTAGAGCAAGGACAAAAGAGTAATCGAGAAGTTCAACTTGCACGCATTATTTATGAAGAGGCACGAAATTATCGGCTGCATGAGGGAGCAAAATATATTAATCGAGAACAACCAATAAAAAGTAAGATTGTTTTTCAAGCAGAACAAGGTGCTATTCAAAAAGTCGGGATTGAAGTTAAGGGGAAGGTCGTATTGGAAATTGAAAAAAATTCAGAAGTATCCAAGCTTTACTCTGATTGAGTGTTTGATATCTTTTCTTGTTTTTAGTGGAGTGATACTAACAATTACCTTGATTATTCGACGCGCAGACCAGGTAGATCAGTATTTACAAAGGAAGGATCAAAAAGAATGGTTGATTTTTTTGACGCAATTTGAAAATGAAGTGGCGGGTAGCACATTACTGGATATACAAAGCAGACAATTTTGCTATGTGATAGAAAATAAAACGTATATTATTGAACAATATCAATCAGTTATTCGAAAAAGACAAGTTGCTGGCGGACATCAACCAATGCTCATGAATGTGAGCGAGTTTAGTTTTGAGGAGAAGGGCAATGAAGTCATACTGGAAGTTAAATTTGAAAACGGAGAACGAGGGTATGGCAAATGGACGAAGCCATGACCAACGAAAGAAAAACAGGGTTAAGGGAAACATTTTATTTTCTACTTTATTATTGTTTTTGCTTTGTGGCTTTTTATTAACGGCAGTGCTTGATAGCTATCGATTAACAATTGATTTTAATCAACGAACAAAGTTTTTTTACATAGCACAAACAATGAAGGAGCTTTGTCTATCAGAACTTTTACAAGCTGAAAATACAACACAGAGAGGTAAATATATCTATACTACAGGAGTAGTTGAATATGAGATTGAATACGAAAAGATGAAATTTCAAATTACAGTTGATACATTTGACTTTTATTTTACAGAAACGATACAGAATGATACAGTTAGTAGTACAGAATGAAGGGATAATCATGAAAACGTCCTCTTTTCTGTTATATCACTGTTTTAGCTAAAGAATGTTTGCCGTTTCACAAACAAAAAAACTGTGAAAACGATTGAAATTTTTGTGATTGTCCGATAGAATTAAACAGGTGAAAAAATTGTTATAATATATCTAGAAATGAGGTGCACCATGTTACCAGAAAAAATGGAGCAAGGGTTTAATCAAAACCTTGAAGCAATTCAGTTGCTACAAAATGCATTGGGAACTTCCTTTTTAGAGGCTTATGTCGAGAATGCTGAAAATTTAAATGATGATTATCAAGTTCGGGTAGTTGATGGCGTGCCAACACCAGAAATTGTCCAACAAATTGAGGCTCTTTATAAAGAGTTGCAAAAATTGTCTTTTGAACCAGAAGAGTGGCGCCGTCTGTCACAATTGCTTTTATTAAAAGGTGGTCAAACAGAACGACTGCAAGCAAATCATCAGCTAACACCAGATAGTATTGGTTATCTATTTGTTTTCTTGATTGAACAGTTGTTCACAAATAAAAAAGAAGCAGTCAAAATTTTAGATATTTCGGCTGGAATGGGTAACTTACTACTAACAGTTCTTTTAAATTTGAAGATTGCCAACTATCAAGTTGAAGGATTTGGTGTAGATATTGATGATACGTTGTTGTCCGTGGCTGCGTCGACAAGTGAATTGACAAAAGCAAACGTGCAGTACTTTCATCAAGATGGTTTACAGGATTTATTGGTTGACCCTGTGGATGTAGCTATTAGTGATTTACCAATTGGTTATTATCCAAACGATCAAAAAGCGAGTGAATTTTTGACAAGCGCAGACGAAGGCCATAGTTATGCACATCATTTATTGTTAGAACAATCAATGAAATATGTAAAACCAGATGGCTTTGGTTTGTTCTTGATTCCAAGTAACTTCCTAGAAACTGATCAAAGTGAAATGATCAAAAAATGGTTTAAAGAAGAAGGTTATCTTCAAGGGATGGTTCAGTTGCCAGATGAATTATTCCGCAAAAAAGAATCACAAAAAAGTATTTTAATTTTACAGAAAAAAGGTCCGCAAGCGAAACAAGTCAAAGAAGTATTGCTTGTTAAACTTGCTTCACTTAAAGAACCAGAAAAGGTGACAGAATTCTTTAAAGAATTTGAAGATTGGAAATCATCTGCTCTGTAATCATTCAAAATAGAAGGAGAGTACTATGTCTAAAACAATTGCAATCAATGCTGGAAGTTCAAGTTTAAAATGGCAATTATATCAAATGCCTGAAGAAACAGTTATCGCCAAAGGAATCGTTGAGCGTATCGGTTTAAGCGACTCTATTTTTACAATTAAATATGGTGACAATCAAAAGTTCGAACAAATTTTGGATATCGCTGACCATGACATAGCTGTTAGAATGTTATTGGATCAATTGATTGAATTAACAATCTTGAGTTCTTATGACGAGATCACAGGTGTTGGACACCGTGTCGTTCATGGTGGAGAAACTTATAGTGACTCTGTTGTTGTGACTGACGAAGTAATGGAACGAATTGCAGAATTGGCAGAATTTGCCCCATTACACAACCCAGCAAACTTGATGGGAATCAAGGCATTCAAAAAAATCTTGCCTGATATCATCAGTGTTGCAGTATTTGACACATCTTTCCATGCAACTATGCCAAAACATAACTACTTGTATAGTTTACCAACTTCTTACTATGAGGACTTTAAAGTAAGAAAATATGGTTTCCATGGTACAAGTCATCGATATGTTTCAGAACGTGCAGCTAGCCTATTAGATAAACCAATTGAAGACTTAAAAATCATTACTTGTCATTTGGGTAATGGCGTTTCTATTACCGCTGTTGATGGTGGAAAATCAGTAGATACATCAATGGGATTCACACCGCTAGCAGGAGTAACAATGGGGACTCGTTCAGGTGATTTAGATCCAGCTGTTTTACCATACTTAATGGGTAAATTAGATTTGACAATCGATGAAATGATTACAGTTTTAAACAAAGAATCTGGTTTATTAGGCTTAACAGGATTATCAAGTGACATGCGTGATCTAGAGAAAAATTACGAAAAAGATCATATCCGCTTAGCTTATGATATTTTTGTTGACCGTATTCGTAAATACATTGGTGGTTATGTAACTACTATGAATGGCGTTGATGCAATTGTCTTTACCGCTGGAATCGGTGAAAATGATGCACACGTACGTAGTGAGATCATTAAAGGAATGACTTGGTTTGGGTGTGAAGTGGATCCCGAATTGAATAGTATTCGTGGTGAAGAAGTTGAAATTTCAACACCAGAATCCAAAGTGAAAGTGTTAGTTATTCCAACGGATGAAGAACTAATGATTGCTCGCGACGTGGAACGTTTACGCGGATAATAAAATGTTGAAACAGAAGGGATGCTAAACTTAAATTAAGTTTAGCATTCTTTTTACATAATCTAGAGATGAAAATGAAGGATAAAAAAGGTATTAACTATCTACAGATCAGTTTCTGTCTGCCAGCCAGCAATGTTGTTTTATAAAATTAAAAATAATAGAAGTAGCTAAGGAGTAAGAGAGTGAACTTATCGTATCCAATTTATGATTTGATTGAAGAGAAGATTAAAAAGTTAAAGACGCCAAGTGTTGTAGGAATTGATGGTAGTTATGCTTCAGGGAAAACGAACTTTACAGCACAATTAGCCACTCATCTTAGAAAGAACGGTTACGATATACAAGTCATTCATTACGATGACTTTCACAAGCCACTTCCATCGATTACATGGTCTCAAGAAAAAAATAGCGAAGTGGATGCCTTTTATCATGCTTTCAACAGCCAAAAACTTTTGGATGAACTTTTGATTCCTTTGAAGCAAGAATGTGTTCTTAACAAGACAATCAAGGGTCTTGATTGGGTGTCAGCTACATATGCTAATGATCGGATGATTACTATTGGTGAGCGTACAATTGTGCTTTTAGAAGGCTCGCTTTTATTTAGAGAGAAGTTACTTTCATTTATTGATTATAAAATCTTTTTAGAGGTGTCAATGGAGGAGGTTATGCGACGAGGGAGAGAAAGGGATGTGCCTAAATTCGGTGAATGGATTATGGATAAATATCGTACGCGTTATATTCCGGTTTATCAACGACATCTTAACCAAAATCATGTAAGAGAAATTGCTGATTTAGTTATTGATAATAACGACTATAATCATCCTAGTATCAAGTAGTTCACTTACGATAAAAATTCTTAAACCAAAATAGACTTGCTTTGTGTAACTCATCTTGTGATAAATGTTTTAAAAATGAAAAAAACCGCCAATCGTACACGACGATTGGCGGTTTTTTTAGTTAGATTATTCCTTGTCATCATCTTTTGGTAATTGATTTTCTAAATCTGTACGTACCACAAGGACATCGCAATTTGCATTACGAATAACGTATTCAGAAACTGAACCGATGAATAAACGTTCTACAGCGTTTAGCCCAGTTGCACCTAATAAAATCAAATCAATATCATTGTCATCAGGAATCTCTTTGGCAATGATTGGTTTTGGTGAACCATATTCCACAACAGTTGAAACTTTTTCTAAACCAGCTTCTTTTGCGCTCTTTTCATAATCAGCTAGTGTTTGTTTAGCCATTTCTGTTGCTTGTTCAGCTAGCATTCCATCAAATGAAGAAACTGTCTGAAATGCACGAGTATCAATAACGTGTGCTAATAAAAGTTCTCCATTATTACGTTTTGCAACATTGACCGCTTTTTTAAAAGCTAACTCAGCTTCGGCAGAGCCATCAACGGCGACCATGATTTTTTTATATTGTTGTAACATAAGTGTTCGCTCCCTTCAAAGATCAGTTCTTTTACTATCTTTATTGTAAAGCACTTTGCAAAAAAAGAAAATTATTTTACTGCTTAGTAGCAGATATTTTTTTAGCAAATGAAATACTGAAGACAGTTGAAGCTAGAATAACTACGATTAGGAATAAGAAAGCGAGCATTCTCTGATTAAAAAAGACTACGAGTAAGCCTAAAGCACCAAGAAAGGCATAGACGACACCAGAAAACTGTAAAAAGGCTTGGTTTTTTTCGGATGGTTCAATTAAAGCAAAGAAAATAGATTGTTTTTTGAGTAAATAATAGCTAACAAATACCAATAGTATGGTTGCAATAGATATCAACACACGAATCATGAAACGTCCTCCAAAAAATCAGAATAAAAACAGAAAAAGCAATTTGCTAAAAGCAAATTGCTTCATTCTTAAACAAAGGGTAATCTCCGTTAATGCCGTTGTTTGTCCTGTAGTATTGATCCCGCAAATTCTAGCAGGTGGGTCCCACGGTCGAAGCTTCGAACTACCAAATGATAAGGCATGTTACCAGCAGTGACACAAGACAGGTCCCAAGATATCAATAAAAATGTTCGGTCAACACACAAAGAGGACAATTCGAACATCACAGATTTCCCATCTCTATAGTAGCATAGGAATTTAAAAAGAGCAACGGGAGCGCTCTTTAAAAAGTAACCGTTTTATTTTTAAGAAGAATGCTTTTTCCAATTTTGGATTCGCTCATATTGTTGCTTTAAGGCTTGTTCATATTTTCCAGTTTCTTTTGGCTGATAATAGGTTTCATTTTTTAATTTATCTGGTAGATACTGTTGATTGACCCAAGCGTTTTCAAAGTTGTGGGGATATTGGTAATCAAGTCCACGTTTCAATTCTTTCGCACCCTGATAATGACTATCTCGCAAATGGTCTGGTACTTCTCCGGCTTTTCCAGCTCGAATATCTGCAATGGCAGCATCTAATGCAGTATAAGCAGAATTGGATTTAGGGGAAAGACAAAGGTCAACTACGACATCTGCCAAAGGAATTCGTGCTTCGGGTAATCCTAAACGTTCTGCTGCAAGAACAGCATTAACAGTACGAGCTGCTGCTGCAGGATTTCCTAAGCCGATATCCTCGTAGCCAATAACCATTAGACGTCGACAAATACTTGCAAGATCGCCGGCTTCCACTAAACGTGCCAAGTAATGAAGTGCTGCATCCACATCGCTTCCACGAATCGACTTTTGAAAAGCCGAGATGACATCGTAATGAGCATCGCCATTTTTATCATGAGTCAATGCTTTTCTTTGTACACATTCTTCAATGATTGCTAAGGTGAGGTGGATGCGTCCATCTTCCATTGGTTTGGTTGAACGAGCCGCTAGTTCAAGACCATTCAAAGCACTTCGTAAATCGCCGTTTGTTGCTCGTGATAAATGAAGTAAGGCATCCTCATCAAGTTGAATCGGTAGTTCTCCAAGCCCGCGTTCTTTATCAAGTAAGGCTGTTTGAATGGCTGATTGAATATCTGTTTCATCTAAAGGTTTGACTTCAAAAATTTGTGTTCGACTCCGAATCGCAGGATTAATTGTGATATAAGGATTTTCGGTCGTAGCGCCAATTAAAATAATGCGTCCACTTTCAAGATGAGGCAAAAGAAAATCTTGTTTTGTCTTATCTAATCGATGGACTTCATCGAGTAACAGAATGACTGTGCCGCTCATTTTGGCTTCTTCAGCCACAATTTGTAAATCTTTTTTTGAATCAGTTGCAGCATTCAGCATACGAAAAGCATAGTTTGTTGAACCAGCAATGGCACTAGCAATACTGGTTTTTCCAGTTCCAGGTGGTCCATATAAAATCATTGATGACAACATTCGCGCGTCAACCATTCGGCGAATGATTTTTCCTTCACCGACTAGTTGCTGTTGTCCAACGACTTCATCGATTGTGCGAGGGCGCATTCGATAAGCTAAAGGTTGTTGCATGAAGTGGCCTCCCTTTCAATTTTTCGTTCGTTTATTATAGCATAGTTTGCAAAAAAACTGGGGGAAAGAACACAAAGGAAACGTTTTGTTTTCATAGCATCTAACGAAAATATTGTGTATGATAAAGTAGGTGAAAAAAATGACGGAAAAAAAGAAAATCGAAACTTTTTTTGAAAATAAAACAACACCAGAAATTGCGCAAAATTTATTGGGAATGTATTTAGAACATGTAACACCGATGGGCAAATTAGCTGGTTACATCGTTGATGCTGAAGCTTATCTTGGGCCAGAGGACCGAGCTGCGCACAGTTATGGCATGCGAGATACGCCAAGGGTGCGGGCGATGTATCAAAAAGCAGGAACAATCTATCTCTATACGATGCATACACATCGGATTTTGAATATCATTACTCAACCTGAGGGAATCCCCCAAGGTGTGATGATTCGTGCAGTTCAGCCAGCAGCTATGATTGAACAGATGAGTCAAAATCGTGGAGGAAAAGAGGGACCAGACATTAGCAACGGTCCAGGTAAGCTAGTGAAAGCTTTAGCCATTGGTCCAGAACTTTATGGCCAATCAATTATGGATAGTGAAAGTACGCTGCGTTTGAATTTTGAGAAACGTAAAGAACCAAAACAAATTATTGCTTTGCCAAGAATTGGTATTCCGAATAAGGATGAGTGGACGGATATGCCGTTACGCTACATTGTTTCGGGAAATCCATATATTTCTTTACAAAAAAAGAGTCTGATCGATCAAAACGATTGGGGATGGAGGAACGAAGATGAAAAAAAATAATTTACTGAGTTATTTGGATGAGTCCATTGAAAAAAACATTGATGCTTATGATGTTGCATTAGATTGGGATACAAAAAATCATACGATTGAGATAGTTGTTCGCTTGTTTGCAGAAAACAAAGCACATTTAGAAATCGACGATGCACAAGGTGTTGTGTCTGAAGAAGAAATTATTGAATTTGAGGATGGTATTTTATTATTTAACCCACAAAAATCTTCATTTGACGAAGAAGACTACTTAGCAGTAATTCCTTATGAAGGTAAAAAGGGGTTAGAAAAAGCAGTTGCAGATGCAATTATTGATTATTTACAGGATGTACTAGATCAGGGACAAAGTGATTTGTTGGACTTTTTAGATGCAGACGATGAAGATGCAATTTTTGAATTACACTGGGATAATCAACAACTAGCACAGTTAGTTGAACAGAAACAACAGGAACAAAATACAACAACTTATTTACCTTACCCTAGTTATTAAGGAGTCGATAGCGATGAAATGGAACGAAGTAAAAGTAGAAACAGCGAGTGAGGCAGTCGAAGCTGTTGCCAATATTTTAATGGAAGCAGGAGCAAGTGGTGTGGCTATCGAAGATGCGCTTGATGTTGAAAATTTTAAATCAGATCAGTATGGTGAAATTTTAGATAAAGCTGATTTTACCTCATTAACTGAGGGTGCGCTAGTCATGGCATATTTTCCAGAAACAATTTTCTTGCCAGAAATTCTACCTTTTATCAAAGACCGCGTGACACAATTGCCTGAATTTGGCCTGGCCATTGGGAAAAATATTGTAACGGTTAGTGAAGTAGAAGAAAGTAACTGGGCAACGGCTTGGAAAAAGTACTATCATCCTGTCCGTATTACGCGAATGTTGACTGTTGCTCCGAGCTGGGAAAATTATACGACACAAGATCCAATGGAAAAAATCATTACATTAGATCCAGGTATGGCTTTTGGAACAGGAACACATCCAACGACCTTGCTGACTTTGGAAGCATTGGAATCTGTTTTACGCGGTGGTGAGACGGTACTAGACGTTGGTACAGGCTCAGGCGTGTTAAGTATTGCTGCCAAATATTTAGGTGCAAAGGAAGTTTATGCGTACGATCTTGACGATGTAGCTGTTCGTTCAGCAAAGGAAAATATGGACATGAATGAAATTACAAAAGATGTTCATGTTGCTGCCAATGATTTATTGAACGGAATCGAGATTGAGAGTGACGTAATTGTTGCTAATATTTTAGCTGATATTATTTTATTGATGATTCCTGATGCTTGGCGTTTATTAAAGCAAACAGGCACTCTGGTTGTCTCTGGAATTATTGAAGATAAAAAACAAATGGTTATTGATGCTATGGAAGCGCAAGGATTTGTAGTTGATCAAATTTTCCAACAAAAAGATTGGTATGCAATTATTTTGAAAAAACCTGAGGTGGACTAAATGCAACGTTATTTTTTGGAAGAACCATACCAGCAAAAAGACCGTTTTGTATTAGTTGGTGAGCCATATCATCATATAACTCGCGTTATGCGTATGACGCCAGAAAATCGTGTTTACTTAGCTTTTAGCGACCAAGTGGCAATCATCGCTGAAATTACTGCTATCACAGAAAATGAAGTTGAATTAAAAGAGGTAATGAAAGAACAAGGGCAAAAGGAATTACCAAGTATGATTACCATTGCAAGTGGTTATCCAAAAGGTGAAAAACTAGACTGGATTGTGCAAAAAGGAACGGAACTTGGAGCACACGCATTTCTTGGCTTTCCGGCAAAAACGTCGGTTGTTAAATGGGATGAAAAGAAGCGAAACAAACGACAACAACGTTTAGCAAAAATTGCTCAAGAAGCTGCCGAACAATCACATCGCCAAGTAGTACCACAAGTAGAATTGTTGAGTACAGCCAGCGAATTTTATCAACAAATTTCTTCTTACGACAAGGTGTTAGTTGCCTACGAAGAGTCAGCTAAGCGAGGAGAATTAGCTAACTTAGCACAAGCCTTACAAAAATCGGGCTCAGGACAACGTATTTTGGCAATTTTTGGGCCAGAAGGTGGATTAACGACAGATGAAGTGGAGAAACTATCGGCAGAAGGTGCAGTTATTTGTGGCTTAGGCCCAAGGATTTTGCGAACGGAAACAGCGCCATTATATTTATTGAGTGCCGCGAGCTATCAATGGGAATTACTAGGTGAACAGGATGGAAAATAAGGCATCCATTCGCGTACGATTATTGGATCATCAAATGAGTGATGACTTGTTAAAAGAAACAGTGTACCGGTTAGTTGCAGGAGGCGCAACGGAAATCGTTGTTTTGCCTACTCAAATTGCACGAGTAAAGTATCTTTTAGCAGATTCAGCGATCCAAATTGGGAGTGTAATTGATTTTCCATTGGGAGCAAGTACAGTGGAGAAAAAAGTGTTTGAAGCCGCACATGCGTATCAAGCAGGAGCGGGGTTTCTCGAAGTTTGTGTGAACCTAGCAGATATTTTTGAACACCCAGTTCGAGTAAAAGAATTGCGCGAGTCGTTGTTTTCTCTAGCTTTAAGTAATGGGAAATTAAGCTTTTATTTAGACACACGTCAAGTAAAGGAACTGACACTGGTGAAATTTGAGCGTGCGATGAAACCATTAGGGTGGACACGTTTATCATTAGGAGAAGATTTGCCTTATCGAGAAGCTTTACGTCTAGCGGAAATTTTTAAATCGGATACGGCGACTAAGCTAGCATTAACAATTAACGTGCACCAGATTACATCACAAGAAAAGCAAAAATTAGTTGCGAATGGCATTACAAGAATTGCCATAAGTCATTTGAACTTTTCTTAATAAATTTGAACATGATAGAATTGAAAAAATAAACGACAATTTGTATAATAGTAGCAATAACCGTTCAAGAGTCCGATAAAAAATAAAAGAGGTTGGGACAAATTAACTAGCTCCGATGGAATTGACAAAAGGCACCACAAATCATTTTTAGGTTTTTGTGTGATGATGCGTTGTTTTTTCGGAGTTATTTTTTAATACCATTCGTGGAAAAACGAATTCTTTATACCAGTTAACTGTAATTTAGAAATTGTGATTTCAGATACCTCTCCTGTTTTGCTATCGAAACGAAAGGGGGATCGGTTTGTATGTCAAAAGAAGAAATTTTAACAGGTCCTGGCGTTATTGCGCTTGTTAGCAAATATATGGGACCGGATCATGTTGCATTCGTGCAAAAAGCATGTGACTATGCAACAGCAGCACATGACGGACAATTTAGAAAATCTGGGGAGCCTTATATTATTCATCCGATCCAAGTTGCTGGAATCTTAGCTGAGTTAAAAATGGATCCACACACTGTAGCAACAGGATTTTTACATGATGTAGTTGAAGATACAGAAGTAACTTTGGATGATTTGCGAGAAGAATTTGGTGATGATGTAGCCATGCTGGTTGACGGCGTGACGAAATTGGGAAAAATCAAATATAAATCTCATGAAGAACAATTGGCAGAGAATCATCGTAAAATGTTGTTAGCAATGGCACAAGACTTACGTGTAATCATGGTGAAATTGGCAGACCGTCTTCATAATATGCGCACGCTAAAACACTTACGTGAAGACAAACAACGTCGAATCGCACAAGAAACACTAGAAATCTATGCACCATTAGCACACCGTTTGGGGATTAGCCGAATCAAATGGGAATTGGAAGATACCGCTCTACGTTATCTGAATCCAAAACAATATTACCGAATCGTTCATTTAATGCGATCAAAACGTGAAGAACGTGAGCAATACGTGAATGCTACGGTGGAAGATATTCGATTGGCAACAGAAGAACTAGGTATCTATGCAGAAATATATGGCCGTCCAAAGCATATCTATTCGATTTATCGAAAAATGAAAGACCAGAAAAAACAATTTAGTGAAATCTATGATTTACTGGCTATCCGAGTCATCGTTGATTCAATCAAAGATTGTTATGCAGTCTTAGGCGCGATCCATACGAAATGGAAACCAATGCCTGGGCGATTTAAAGATTATATTGCTATGCCAAAAGCTAACATGTATCAATCTTTGCATACGACAGTGATTGGTCCAGCGGGAAATCCTGTTGAAATTCAAATTCGCACGCAAGAAATGCATGAAATCGCGGAATTTGGGGTAGCAGCACACTGGGCTTATAAAGAAGGAAAAAATGATAAAGTAGAACCTGATGGAATGACGAAACAATTAAGCTGGTTCCATGAAATTATTGAATTGCAAGACGAAAGTTATGATGCATCTGACTTTATGGAAGGTGTCAAAGGAGATATTTTCAGCGATAAAGTGTATGTCTTTACGCCAAAAGGAGATGTAACTGAGCTTCCTAAAGGATCAGGACCACTAGATTTCTCTTACAGTATCCATACCGATATTGGAAACAAGACAACTGGTGCAAAAGTGAACGGGAAAATGGTTCAATTAGATTACAAATTGAAAAATGGCGATATCATTGAAATCTTAACTTCGCCTAATTCATTTGGTCCAAGCCGTGACTGGTTAAAAATTGTTGCAACAAGTAAAGCAAAAAATAAAATCAAACGTTTCTTTAAAGCACAAGATCGCGAAGAGAATATTGTCAAAGGCCATGAATCAGTTACCAAATGTATTTCTGATCTTGGTTTCTTACCAAAAGATATTTTGACCAAAGAAAAATTGCAAGAAGTATTGGATCGTTTTAATTACAATAACGAAGATGATATTTATGCTGCTGTAGGTTATGGTGAAATCAGTCCGTTAACGATGGCAAATCGATTAACTGAAAAAGAACGTCGTGAACAAAAAATCGAGCAACAAAAACAAGAAGCCAATGAATTGATGAACCAACCGAAAAAAGAACCAGAAAAAATGAAGGTTCGTCATGAAGGCGGCGTGGTGATTCAAGGCGTCGAAAACTTGCTTATTCGCATCAGTCGGTGTTGTAATCCAGTTCCAGGAGACAATATCGTTGGATATATTACAAAAGGTCGAGGAATTTCCATTCATCGTCGTGATTGTCCTAATGTTCAGCCAGATAAACCAAATGTTGCTGAACGGTTAATCGAGGTAGAGTGGGAAGACACTTCAAATTCAAAAAAAGAATACGATGCTGACCTAGAAATTTATGGATACAATCGTTCAGGACTGTTAAATGATGTTTTACAAACAGTTAATTCGATGACAAAAAATCTTAATAGTGTGGAAGCTCGCACAAATAAAGATAAGATGGCAACAATCCATTTAACTGTAGGGATTCAGAACTTAACACACTTAAAAAGTATTGTAGATAAAATCAAGTCTGTTCCAGATGTCTATAGTGTACGTCGAATGAACGGATAAACGTGAAGAGAGGGAGAATTTGATGCGAGCAGTCATTCAACGAGTGAGTCGTGCGGCAGTTACAATTAATGGTCAAGAAATTGGTAAAATCAATCAAGGGCTATTAATTTTATTAGGTATTCATGAAACAGATACTCAAAACGATGTGGAGTATTTGGTCAAAAAAATCGCACAAATGCGTATTTTTGAAGATGAACAAGGAAAAATGAACACAAGTATTGAAGATATTGGTGGTCAAATACTAAGCATTTCACAATTTACGTTATTTGCAGATACTAAAAAAGGGAACCGACCAAGTTTTATTGCTGCTGCTCGTCCAGAAACAGCTATTCCATTGTACGAAGCATTTAATACTGGTTTGAAACAACGTGGTATTCCAGTTTCAACTGGGAAGTTTGGTGAAGATATGGATGTGTCTTTAGTGAATGACGGCCCCGTAACCATTTTAATCGACTCCCAAAACAAATAAAAAACCAGAGATAACGGTTCCCTTAACTACGAAAATAGTTTAGGTGAAAATCGACATGGCAGGTAGATGCTATGTCGATTTTTGTTTTTCATTTGTACTTTGGATTGGACAATACTCTTGTACAACCCAAAGTCGTTGATAAAGTTAGGAGTGAATGTATTTTTCTGAAACTTATTGGAACATCGAATGAAAAAAAGCCGGACGTTGTAAAGTTTCGCAATCAATCGGGTTACATCAAGTCCAGTTAAGAGGATTTACTTTTTCAACATAGAAATCAATCGCTGCGCCAAACTTACTTTCTGCACGAATTTCTTACACAGGAACTTGGACCTGAGTTTTGCGATACAGTGAGGACAATTTTTTTGTGATTCCGTGTTATATTGATGGAGAAATATGAAAAAGAGGAGGAGTAATGATGAAAAATTTATTAGCTGGTGGTTTTTTATTTATTGGCGGGGCAATACTTATGTTAGCAGGCGAATATGCTAATTGGGTTCCGATTGTCGGAAGCATTATTGCACTAGTCGGGTTCGGAACAGTAGTTTATTTTTTGTTTAGCAAAGATGGTAAGTACGACGGGAAATAAGGCATATTTTGTCAGTGTTGAATACAAAAAAGGTGCTGGGAGAAAAGGAAGTCTAAATAGAAAAAAAAGCCTAAAATTCGTTTTTGAAAACGTTGGTTTTAGGCTTTCTTTAATTGGAAATGTGTTCAAAACGACTGGTTTTTTTAGGTTTATCCCAGTCTCTTAGCTAGTGAAGAAAAAAGAAACAAGATTGTCCTAATTAAAATTCGGCAAATAATTGATCTATCTTTTGATAGTCTTCATTTGTCAAATGAATGTCTAAAGCTTGAGCATTGATTGCAACTTGTTCTGGTTTCTTTGCACCCGGGATTACGACAGAGATAACCGGATTTTTCATATACCAAGCTAAGACTAATTGAGCGATGTTCGTTTGATAGTTCGCTGCAAGTGGTCTTAGCTGCTCAACCGTACGAATGATTTTTTCAAAGCGTTCGCCCTGAAAATTTGGCTGTTTTAATCGAAGGTCACCTTTGGAAAATGAAAGTGGTTGTCCAATCTGATATTTACCAGTCAACAAACCTGAAGCTAATGGGAAATAAGGAACAAAACTAATTTTATGCTGTTTGATGTAAGGAAAAAGTTCGGTCTCTGCTTTTCGTTGAATCAAGCTGTAATGGTCTTCGATGATATCCACATACCCTTCTTGATTCGCTTCTTTTAGTTGTGCTAAAGAAAAGTTTGAAACGCCGATTGCTCGAATTTTCCCTGCTTCTTTTAATTGATGCAAAGCAGCAATTGCTTCATTTTTTGGCGTTGTTTCATCTGGAAAATGAATATAAAAAATATCAATATAATTTGTTTGTAGTCTTTTCAATGCCTCTTCAACAGCCTGTGTCAAAAATTCGGGTGTATTATTGAATTTCCCAGGATTGTTGGGGTCATGAGCCGCTTTAGTTGCAATGATTACGCGTGAACGATCATATTCTTTTTCTTTTAAAACTTCACCAATTAGTTCTTCAGAACGTCCAAAACCATAGGCATAAGCCGTATCAAGAAGATTGATTCCATTATCGAGTGCTGTTCGAATGATTTGTTTCCCAACTTCATCTTCTAAATGAGGAAATAAATTGTGACCGCCAACGGCATTTGCTCCTAAACCAAGTTGTTCTGCATATACTTGTGAATGTCCGATTCTTACTTCTGCCATGTTGCATTCCTCCCTTTGCTTTTAGTTTAAAACAAACAAAAAAAATGCAAAACTAAATCGTCTTTTGAAAAATGAAATGAGCATAGTCCAACTTTTAGGGCAAATATTCTTGACTTTAAGATGTGTTTTTAGTAAGTTGTAGGTAATATAGAAAATCACTGAAAGAGCGAGTAAGTTACCGATACTTTTAGAAAGAGAGAATCATCGAGGCTGAAAATGATTCAAGAGTTGGTTACCGAAAAGACACTCTGGAGATGGACGCGTGCAAAGCCGTCCCGCGTACGAGCGTTATTCGTGAGAGGAAAGAGAAATCTTTCAAAATTAGGTGGTACCGTGTATGACTTTCATTCACCCTTGTTCATTGTGAACAGGGGTGAATTTTTTTATTTTCACTTAGTTACATAAAAGAAAAGGAGAGAGATGTATGAACTTCCAAAGACCAAAAGGAACGAATGATATTTTACCCGGTGAATCAGAAAAATGGCAATTTATTGAAGAGACAGCACGCTTATTATTTAGAGATTATCAATACAATGAAATGCGCACGCCGATTTTTGAACATTATGAAGTTATCTCACGTAGTGTAGGAGATACGACAGATATCGTTTCAAAAGAAATGTATGATTTTTATGACAAAGGTGATCGTCATGTAACTTTACGTCCAGAAGGAACAGCGCCAATCGTTCGTTCGTTTGTAGAACACAAATTATTTGGACCAGAGTTTGCTAAACCTTACAAAACTTTTTATATGGGGCCAATGTTCCGCTATGAACGTCCACAAAAAGGCCGTTTGCGTCAATTTCACCAAATTGGTGTTGAGGCATTTGGTTCAGATAATCCAGCAACAGACGTTGAAAGTATGGCAATGGCGCTAGATTTCTTTAAACAGTTGGGTATCACACAAATTCGCTTGGTTATCAATTCTTTAGGAGATCAAGAAACACGCCAAGCTTATCGCCAAGCGTTGATTGACTACTTAGAACCAGTTGAAAATGAATTAAGTGAAGATTCAAAACGCCGTTTACACCAAAATCCTTTACGTGTCCTTGACAGTAAAGATAAACGAGACCAAAAATTTGTTGTGGATGCACCTTCGATTTTAGATTATTTAAGTGAATCAGCTAAGAAACATTTTGAAACAGTAACAACGATGTTAGATGCACTAGAAATTCCTTATGAGATTGATAGCAATATGGTTCGTGGTCTAGATTACTATACACATACTATCTTTGAAATTATGAGTGATGCGCCAAAAATGGGTGCCCAAGCGACGATTTGTGCGGGTGGTCGTTATGATCGCTTGGTAGAAGAACTTGGTGGACCAGAAACACCAGCATTTGGTTTTGCAATGGGAATCGAACGTATCTTGTTAACTATGGAGGCAGAAGAAGTAGTTATTCCAGCCTTAAATGAATTAGATGCTTACGTAGTTGGAATTGGTGAAGCCACAAATCTTGAAGCACTAAAAGTTGTTCAAGCAATTCGTAACTTTGGCTTCTCTGCAGATCGTGATGTTATGAATCGTAAAGCGAAAGCCCAGTTCAAGACAGCGGATAAAGCAAATGCCAAATTAGTGCTAGTGCTTGGAGAAGATGAATTAAATAACCAAACAATTAATGTGAAGTCAATGGCAGATCGTAAAGAAAAAAGCTTTTCATTACAAGAAATCTATCAACGATTTGATGAAGTGTATGATGAAATGACAACGACATTATTTGAGTAAGAAGGAGAGAGAACGATGGCAAAAAGGACAATTTATTGTGGACTTGTTTCCCAAGAACAATTAGATCAAACAGTTACACTGAAAGGGTGGGTACAAAAGCGTCGTGATTTAGGCGGATTGATTTTTATTGACTTACGTGACCGCGAAGGAATTGTACAAGTAGTCTTCAACCCAGAAATTTCAAAAGATGCTTGGTTAGTAGCTGATAAATGCCGAAGTGAATATGTGATTGAAGTTACTGGTATCGTCAAACGTCGTGGCGAAAATGCAGTCAATCCGAAAATGGCGACAGGTGAAGTCGAAATTATTGCCAATGAAATTACGATTTTAAACCAAGCGAAAACACCTCCGTTTTCAATTGAAGATGACCAAACAATCAGCGATGAAGTTCGCTTGAAATATCGCTATTTAGATTTACGTCGTCCAAAAATGACAAAGAATATCAAAATGCGTCACGAAACAACTAAAGCTATTCGTCATTATTTGGATGACAATGATTTTCTAGACATTGAAACACCTTATTTAGGTAAATCAACACCTGAAGGCGCGCGTGACTATTTAGTTCCTTCTCGTGTTCATGCAGGTCATTTCTATGCGTTGCCTCAATCACCACAATTATTTAAGCAGTTATTGATGAATGCAGGATTTGATCGTTACTACCAAATCGTCCGTTGCTTCCGAGATGAAGACTTACGTGGCGACCGCCAACCGGAATTTACCCAAGTCGATATTGAAACAACGTTTTTAACTTCTGAAGAAATTCAAACTTATACTGAAGGTTTGATTGCTAAAGTCATGAAAGACGTCCGTGGATTAGAGGTAACATTACCATTCCCAAGAATGACTTATGATGATGCGATGAGCCGTTACGGTAGTGACAAACCAGATACACGTTTTGAAATGGAATTGATTGACTTGAGTGAAACGGTGAAATCAATCGAATTCAAAGTCTTCCAAATGGCTTTAGAAAATGGTGGGGCAGTAAAAGCATTGAATGCGAAAGGTGCTGCTGGCAATTATTCTCGAAAAGATTTAGATCATTTAGGTCAATATGTTGGTCAATTTGGAGCAAAAGGACTTGCATGGTTAAAAGTAGAAGAAGATGGGTTAAAAGGACCAATCGCAAAATTCATGGGTGAAGCGGGAGAAGACATCATTCAAGCAACGGATGCACAAGTGGGCGATTTACTGTTATTCTGTGCAGATAGGGTAGAAGTTGTCGCAGCGTCATTAGGTGCGCTTCGTACACGCTTAGCCAAAGAATTGGGATTGATTGATGAAGCAAAATTCAACTTCTTATGGGTAACTGATTGGCCACAATTTGAATACTCAGAAGAAGAAGGTCGCTATGTGTCTGCGCACCATCCATTTACGATGCCAAAAGCCAAAGATGTTGACTTGTTGGGTACAGACCCAGCGAAAGTTTATGCTGAAGCTTACGACATTGTCTTAAATGGTTATGAACTTGGTGGTGGATCAATTCGGATTCACACTCGTGAGTTACAAGAAAAAGTTCTTGAAACACTTGGATTCACGAAAGAACAAATGGAAGAACAATTTGGTTTCTTATTAACTGCGTTGGACTACGGCTTCCCTCCACATGGCGGAATTGCTTTAGGATTAGATCGTTTTGCTATGCTACTTGCAGGTGAAGAAAATATCCGTGAAGTGATTGCTTTCCCTAAAAACGGAAAAGCAGCTGATGTCATGAGTGAAGCACCAAGCTTAGTTTCTCCACTTCAATTGGCAGAATTAAGTATTGATGTCACTGAAATTGAAGAATAAAAATCAGCTAAATTGTAAATGATTCTGAGAAGACGGTAAAAGTGTTAAGCTTTTGTCATCTTCTCTTTTTTTTTATAAGAAAAAACCTTATAATAGAGCCATAATTATGTAAAGCGAGGCTTTTTCATGAAAAAAACGTTCGAAAATTGGGCCTATCACGACTATACGACCAAACTTTCGGTATCTATTGTTTATGCATTAATTGCATCTATTGCGTTAAATCTTTTTTATCAACCGGGTCATATTTATTCAAGTGGAATTACTGGTCTGGCGCAAATTTTAACAA
The DNA here is from genome assembly GCF_040887505.1 of Enterococcus sp. C50. Lineage (NCBI taxonomy): Bacteria > Bacillati > Bacillota > Bacilli > Lactobacillales > Enterococcaceae > Enterococcus > Enterococcus sp. C50. The sequence goes on from NZ_JBFOFW010000003.1 coordinate 34,800, forward strand.
CCTTATCCAAAACGTTGATTGGTTTTGAAGTACCAGTGTCAACAACTCTTTATCTATTGAACATTCCATTATTTTTCCTAGCATGGTTTAAAATCGGTAAAAAATTTACAATTTTCACGTTTATCACGGTTACTTTGACCTCGCTATTTATTCACATCGTACCCGAAACCGTGTTATCAACAGATCCAATCATCTGTGCATTATTTGGTGGAGCAGTGATGGGAGCTGGGATTGGTTTAGTACTTAGAAATGGTCTGTCTTCTGGTGGATTAGATATTGTCAGTATCACAATACGAAAGAAAACTGGTAAATCCATTGGTTCTATTTCGATTTATTTCAATGCATTGATTGTGTTTGTTGCTGGAATTCTGTTTGGTTGGCAATATATGTTTTATAGCACGTTGTCGATTTTTGTTAGTGGGAAAGTGACAGATGTTTTTTACACGAAGCAGAAGAAAATGCAGGTTATGATTGTGACGAAACATCCTGAAAAAGTCGTGAATGAAATCCAAAAATGTATGCGTCGAGGAATCACGATTATCAATGAAGCAGAAGGTGCGTACAAACATGACAAACAAACAGTCTTGATGACAATCGTGACACGTTACGAACTTCCGCTATTAAGAGAAGCAATGAAAGCCTCTGACCCGGATGCTTTCGTAAGTATTGCAGAGAATGTTCAAATTCTAGGACGTTTTTATGAAGATGGCGTCTAATCAGAAAATAAAAAATAAGAGGATAAAACGACTGTTCGTTTTATCCTCTTTTTGTATCTGCTTATTGATGACTTCAAAAAAATAACTTATCTCGTTAACTTTTGACTGGAAGTGAAAAAAGTTGCTACGTTATTTCTTTTGAAAATTTCTTAAAGTCGATGAAATCATTGTTCTTTTGCCAAATTTTATGGGATGATAGAAAAGATGGCAAGAAGTTTAAATAAGTCTTGCTATTTTCTTATAATGAACGTATATTACAAATGAAAAAAGTTTATGAAAAGTTGGAAGATTGAATGGAAAAACAAAAAAGATTGAAAAAAAGTCGCTATATCACAGGCTTTGATGGTATTCGTTCTTTAGCCGTAATGGGCGTTATTCTCTATCATTTGTTACCAAGAGTAATGACAGGTGGTTATTTGGGCGTACCGATATTTTTTGTGGTATCTGGTTATTTGATTACCGATTTATTGCGACAAGAATGGGAACAAAATGGAAAAATAAATATTTGGCAGTTTTATGTTCGAAGGATGAAGCGACTTTATCCGGGCTTAGTCTTTTTATTAGTTACTGCTTCAGCGTATATTACTTTGTTTCAGCGAGGTTTGTTAAATAACTTGCGAGGCACGGTTATCAGTAGTTTGTTTTATGTGAATAACTGGTGGCAAATCAATAATGGGCTATCTTATTTTGATCGGTTTGCCAACGAATCACCGTTTACTCACATTTGGTCTTTGGCAGTTGAAGGACAAAATTATCTGTTTTGGCCAATTATCTTTGTCGTACTGATGACTTTAGTTCGAAAGAAAAAATGGATTTTTTACACCGTATTGGGAATGTCGGGAATTTCAGCTATCCTGATGATGATTTTGTATTCACCTGGCGCAGATCCAACTCGTGTTTATTATGGAACAGATACACGACTATTTTCGATTTGGCTCGGCTGTGCGTTGGCTTTTGTTTGGCCAAGCACACGATTGAAAAAAGAGATACCTAAACAAGCGAAGAAGACATTGAATATCGCTGGATTGATTTCGTTTGTCTTATTGGTTTCAGCATTCTTTTTCTTCAATGACCATATGGACTTTGTTTATTACGGTGGGATGTTGTTAGTTAGCTTGTTGTGTGTGGTGTTAGTTGCGGTGACAGCTCATCCTGGCGCAAGCTGGAATAGGTGGTTAACGAACCCAATCTTTACTTGGGTTGGTAAGCGAAGTTATGGCATCTATCTTTACCAATTTCCTGTGATGATTTTTTATGAGGCAAAAGTTTCTAATATTGGCGACCACGTCTTGATGCACACGTTAATTGAAGTAACTTTGATTCTGTTGATTAGTGAATTGTCTTATCGCTATATTGAACGACCATTGGCACGTTTTGATTATAGCAAAACATTTTCAGTTGTTAAGGGCTGGTTCCAAAAACCAATTCTTAGTCTTGAAAAGCCGTGGCTAGTTCCAGGTTTACTAGTTGTCATCATTGCATTAGTTGGCTTTACGATTGCGCCAAAGAATGCTGTGACAGCGGATCAACAACAGTTACAAGAAAAAATTGCTGCGAATAAAAAATTAGCAGAAAAAAGTAAAGAAGAAAATGGCAAAGCTTCTGGAACACTTGATCAGAGTGTTTTGGATAAATATGATTTGACTAAGGCACAAGGAAAGAAAGCACAAAAACTGGAACTGACAGCTTTTGGCGATTCGGTTATGCTTGATGCAGCCACGGACTTAAAAGAAATTTATCCTAAAGTAGTTGTGGACGGTGACGTCGGACGCCAGCTTTATACGAGCGAACCTTATCTTGAAGAACTGAAAAAACAAGAGCTCTTGAAAGATACCGTGTTGGTTGGTTTAGGAACTAATGGTGCATTTTCAGAAACGCAATTTGATAGTGTGATGGACACGATAGGTGATCGCAAAGTCTACTGGGTAAATGTTCGAGTACCAACTAAACGCTGGCAAAATGATGTAAATGATATGCTAGCTAAAATGGCGAAAAAATATGATAATATGACCCTGATTGATTGGTATGACTACAGCAAAGATCACGATGAATGGTTCTACGACGATCAAGTTCATCCAAACCCTGAAGGAATGATCCATTATGCGCACTTTGTTAGCCAAGCGTTATTAGGTGGTAAAAGTTCAAGCAGTGAGTTAACGAAAGATTCAGAAGTAACTGACGAGGCAACGAATCAGGACAGTGAAGATTTAACTAATGGCGCAACTTCATCCTCGATGGCAAATACATCAGAAGATTTAGATACAGCACAATAAGAAAAAGACTTGAGATGAAGGTTCATCTCAAGTCTTTTTTTGTTCTAAATAGGAATAAGAATAAGTGTTTCCCATTACACCTTAGGGAAGATCAACGGAAAGATGCGTGTCTAAATAAAGTTCTTTTTGTTTTCGAGTTAATTTTTTAAAGGCAGACTCTGCTTTGGTTGCTTCACTTCTAGTTTCAAAACATTCTGCATGAATCATTTGTAAAGGGCGACGCTTACGTAAGCGAGTGTACTTGGCGCCTGTACCGTTGTTATGCTCGGCAAGTCTTCGCTCAAGGTTGGTTGTATATCCACCATAAAAAGTGTCGTCCTTACAAGCGAGAACATAAAAATAATGCTTAGTCTCCATAAAGCATACCACGTAATTCTGGCGTATACTGACCATCTTCATCATAAGTGATAAGTGGTGAAGAAACCTTAAACCCGTCTAATTTTCCTTCTTTGATACCTTCAATCAATAAAATATTGGCATCTTTTCCAGCTTTTGGGTAGACAAAGCGAATGCGTTTTGGAATGATTTGGTGTTCACGCATGACATCTAAAATTTCTAAAAAGCGTTCAGGTCGATGAACCATTGCAAAGCGCCCGTTTGTCTTTAAAAGTTTACTAGAGATTTGGATAACGTCATTGAGTGTTGTATAAATCTCATGTCTCGCAATGGCTAAGTGTTCATTTGGATTTTTTTTGTTTGTGGGCAATCCTTTGAAGTAGGGTGGATTACAGACAACAAGATCACAAGAATTATGACGAACAACTGCTAAACTATTTTTTAAATCGGTGGTATGAACAGTGACTTGGTCTTCTAAATGGTTAAGCACAACGCTTCTTTTCGCCATATCGGCTAAGCGAGGCTGTAGTTCAATCAAATCAATCTGTGCATTCGTTTTTCTACTTAAAAATAAACCGACTGCACCGTTTCCAGCACATAGGTCGACGATTTGTCCTCTTTTCGGCACACGCGCAAAATTTGCGAGTAAAACAGCATCAAGTGAAAAGGAAAAAACTTGCGCACTTTGGATAATTTTAATATCTTCTGCGTATAATTGGTCAATTCGTTCGTCTTCGTGAAGCATGGGTTTCCCTCCAAAGTGAATAAAATAATCGTTTGTATTATACTATGTTTGTTAAAAAGAACCAAGTTTGCTTGCCAAGGAAGATTTTTTTAGGCATACTATCTATGTTCAGCAAAGAGAAAGGAAGAGTCTATGTTTTATCGATTTATGCGCGGGGTTGTTCGAGTTGTCTTAGCGATAGTCAACGGCAATGCCCATTATGAAAATAAAGAATTGTTGCCTAAAGACGAGAATTACATATTAGTTGCGCCACATCGCACTTGGTGGGATCCATTGTACCTGGCTGTTGGGGCGGCACCAAAGAAATTTAGCTTTATGGCAAAAGAAGAGTTGTTCAAAAATTCGATTTTACGATTTATTTTGACACATGCGAATGCTTTTCCGGTCAAACGCGATAAACCAGGACCAAGCGCAATCAAAACACCTGTAAAAATATTGAAATCAACAGACTTGGGTCTAATCATGTTTCCAAGTGGTACGCGCCATGCGACAGAGTTGAAAGGTGGGATGGCGTTGATTGCTAAAATGGCAAAAGTGAAAATCGTTCCGGCTGTTTACCAAGGACCATTGACATTGGGGGATCTGTTTAAGCGCAAACGTGTAACGGTTCGGTTTGGAGAACCAATTGACTTATCTGACATTAAGAAAATGGATAAGGAAGGTTTGGAAGAAGTCGAACGTCGAACACAAGGTGCGTTTGATCAATTAGACAAAGAAGTAAATCCTGATTTTAAATATGAAATAAAATAAATGAGAAGCTACGAGAAAATCAATTTTGATTTTTTCGTAGTTTTTTGTTTCGTCTCTGTTTTTTTATGGATATAGGAGATGTGAAACATTTCTGTTACGACCTTCTGGGAAGTGTTATAATCATTAGAAGGACATTTTTTTGAGGTGAGTATATGCGTTTCTTGCACACAGCCGATTGGCATATTGGAAAAAAATTACAAGGCTATGATTTGCTTGAAGAACAAAAGCAAGTTATTTCAGATATTTTGAATGTAGCAAAAGAGGAACAAGTTGATGCAATCATCATCGCAGGTGATTTGTATGATCGAAGCGTGCCAGCGACGGAAGCAGTCGAGTTGTTTAATCAGTTGATGATTGATTGGAATTTAGAAGAAAAATTTCCGATTTTCGCAATTTCTGGCAATCACGATAGTAGCATTCGATTGTCGACAGGGACACCTTGGTTTAGTCAATCTGATTTTTTCTTGCGCACTCAGTTTGCTGAAGCGTTTCAACCGATTACGTTTGGTGACACACAGTTCTTTTTGTTACCTTACTTTGAACCAATTGCTGCTCGTTTATATTTTGAAGACGATGAAATTCGTACGATTCAACAAGCAATGACTTTAGTCGTTGAAAAAATGCAGACGCTATTTGAACCAAATAAAAAACAAGTATTAGTCAGTCACTTTTTTGTAACGGGAAGCTCAAAATCTGATTCAGAAACAAAGATTGAAGTCGGTGGTTTAGATGCAGTGTCTGGCGACTTGCTGAAAGATTTTGACTATGTTGCATTGGGTCATTTGCATAATCAAGCGGCTTTGCACCAAGAAAATGCACGCTACAGTGGCTCACCGTTGAAGTTTTCTTTATCAGAAATCAATCAGAAAAAAGGTGTCTGGATAGTTGATTTGAATGATCGTTTACAATTGACTTTCCGTGAATTAACACCTCTTCATGATATTCAAGAACTACAAGCAAATTTTAAAGAACTATTGAGCCCAGCTTTTTACCAAACAGTTAATCGGGAAAATTACACACAAATCTACTTAACAGACCGAACAATCATCCCCAATATGATGAATCAGTTGCGGAAAATATATCCAAGAATCTTAGGCGTGGAACGAGTGAACGGCCGTCTGGATACAATAACGACAAAACAGTCGGTAGAAATGAAAGATCCGAAATCAATGGCGACAACTTTCTTTAAAGAAATAACGGATGAACCACTGACAGATCATCAAGAAAAGTGGCTCACAGAAACTCTACAAGAACTAATGGAAATGGAATGATCAGTGATGAAACCACAAAAATTACGATTAAAAAACTTTGGTCCCTTTATTGATGAAACCATTGATTTTTCGCTTTTGACTGAAGCACCACTATTTTTGATTAGCGGTAAAACAGGTGCAGGCAAGACGACAATCTTTGATGGGATGACCTATGCTTTGTTTGGAGAAACTTCAGGGCGACTGCGCTCGGGAAAAGAGATGCGTTCATTATTTGCGACACCGGCAGAAGAAACCAGTGTCACTTTTTCGTTTGAACATCAGAAGCTAACTTATGAAGTCACGCGCAAACCTGAGCAAGTGCTGGCTAAGTTAAAAGGCGACGGAAATCGTAAGCAATCAGCGAAAGTTTCCTTAACAATTTTTAACGAATCAGGAAAAGAAGTGCGTCAGTTAACGAAACGCGGGGAAGTCGACGAGCTGATTAAAGAACTCTTGCACTTAGATGCTAAGCAATTTTCACAAATCGTACTATTGCCGCAAGGGGAATTTCGTAATTTTTTGATTTCATCTAGTAGCGAAAAGGAAGTAGTACTCCGTAATTTATTTGGTACGCAGATTTTCCAACAGTTCAATGAAATTTTAAAAGAAAAAGCCAAGAAACAACAAAAAACGCTTGATTACTTAGAACAAGAATTATTGCTTTTACAAAAACGTTTTGTTTCTCTAGAAGAACGAGATTTTTCTGAACTGAGCTTTGAAGAAGTGATGCAGTATTGGACAAAAGAACAGCAAGTGTTAGCAGAGAAAATCCAACTCGTTCAACAACAGTTGAAAAAAGAGCAAGTTGTTCAAGGAAAGCTAGAAAAAGAGTATTACCAAATCCAATCGGTACAAAAACAAAGAGCGGAAAAGCAAACGTTACTCGAAAAAATGGGGAATTTGCTTGAAATGCAAGACGAAATAACAGAAAAAAAACAATGGATTCGTTATTATGAGTTTGGACAACGTTTGCTTGATCCTGTATCACATAACAAAGAATACGAAAATGAACGGAAATTGCTTCTTGAAGATGAATTAAAGCAGAAAGAGCTGTTGGACGAGTTACAAGAAGAACTCACGCAGTGGAAAGAAAAAGTCGAAGAACGGCAAAACTTGCAAAAAGCAATTGAACGGTTAAATGATGACTATCAAGAAAAGAAAACATTACTTCCTCGTGTCAAAGAATACACCGAACAAGGCAAATCACTTCGATTGATCGATGAAGAACTAGCCGTCGCTACACAACAGTTAAAGGACTTTCAACAGCAACAAGGGGTATTGAATATACGCCAACAAGAAATAACGCAACTACTAGCAACACAAGAAGAACTAGCAAAGCAACAGCTTGCATTCGCAAACTTGCAGCAACAAAAAAGAGAGTGGGAAAGTGCACAACAAGTGACACAAAAACTTGACCAACAAAAAACAAAGAGCCAGAAACAACTAGCTCAGTTAAGTAGTGAAGCCACAGAAATTCAAGAGAAACGAAAAAAACATCAAGTGAAGATTGCCCAACTTAAAAGTCAGTGGGCGAAACAGCAGATTGCTCGATTGCAATTATTACTTTTGCCAGGGGAACCTTGTCCTGTCTGCGGTTCAGTAGAACATCCTCTAGAAAATACCAGTCATGAAGTACCTGAACAACAAGCTGTACAACAGCTAGAAAAAGAGCTAGCAGATGCGGAAGCCTATGCAGAATCATTAAACCAACGTCATGGTCAAAATGAAGCGTACGTAGCTAAACTTGAACAACAATTGGCAAAAGAAGAAAAAGAGTTAGCTGATTCATTGATAAAAGTAACAACTTGTGAACAAGCATTGAGTGAATCATTACAAGATTTTCCTTTGGCCGAGGATGCATCAAACATAACGATTACCAGTGAACAAATATCAGATTTGTTCAGTAAGATTGAACAAAAAATAATTCAAGAAGAGCAAACGTTGGCAAAAGCCAAGATTGAGCAAGTAGCCCTGCAAGCAAAACTTGAAAAAAATCGCCAAGCAGTTGAAGAACAACAAAAAATTCAGACAGATTTATTGGCGAAACACCAGCACAGTATTGGTCAAATGGAAACATTGAAGAAACAATTAGCAACAGTTGAAATTGATACACTGGAAGAAGTTGTCCAGCAGCTGGCTCAACAGATAGAAGAGCAAAGTAAACAATTAGCTCAAGAAAAAGCAGTCGGAGATAAACTCAATCAATCCATTGAGTTAACGAAAGCGCAACTTAGTCAAGTAACAGAACAATTAGCAAAATTGGCTGTCAAACAAATGAAAACAGAAGCAAAAATTCAGGATTTGTTAGCCGAACAAGAGTATTTTAATTCAGCAGATGAAGGAGTGTCTTTTGCTCAGCAACAAGTTGAATATGAGGAGTACAAAACGATTGTCGCAACATATCAAGAAGACCAATTGATTACGAAGGCGAAACTAGCACAACTAGAGTCGGTGGATTTGTCAGTTGAAGTGCCAGAGGATACCCATTTAGCTGAACAGATTGCGCAAGGAAAGCAAGTAATTGAAGAACAGCAAACGGCACTTTATAAAATCCAAGAGCAACAAGAAAATAATCAAGCGATTGTGACGGAATTTGCAGCACTTTATCAAACAAGTCAAAAGCAACTGGATGAGTTGGCACAGCTACAACAGCTTTCGCAAACAATCAATGGGGAAAACGTGAAAAAAATCAGTTTAGAAAGATATGTACTTCAAGTGTACTTACAAGAAGTACTCCAAGTTGCCAATACTCATTTACAACGTCTAACGAAAAATCGGTATCAGTTTGAGTTAGCCGATTCAGTTGGGAGCTATCGTGGCAAAACTGGATTGGAAATCAACGTGTATGATGACGAAGCTGGGATGACGCGAAGTGCGCACACCTTGTCTGGAGGAGAAAGTTTCATTGCTGCTCTCTCGTTAGCATTAGCGTTAGCCGAAGTCATTCAGGCACAGTCAGGCGGAATTACCGTTGAGGCGTTATTTATCGATGAAGGTTTTGGCTCATTAGATGAGGAAGCACTAGAAATGGCAATGGAAGCTTTGGAAACGATTGAAAGCGAAGGAAGGATGATAGGAATCATCAGTCACGTCAGAGAACTAAAAGAACGAGTGTTACAACAAATAAGAATTGATGCAAAAGGTAGTGGACAAAGTACCGTTCGCTATCATCTTGGATAAAGGGAGATTGATAACGATGAAATGGAGTATTCCGGAAAAAGTGATTGAACGCGGACGCAAATACTTGCAAGAAGGTCGAGTGTTATCGGTTGTTCCTGATCAAGAAAATATCGTATGGCATGCTGAAGTATTAGGTAGCGAATTGTACATGGTCGATTTAGATGGCACAGCAAAGGAAGTTGATTATTGCCAATGTCCTTATTGGGAAGAGCATCATTATTGTAAGCATACGGTGGCTGTTGAATTATATCTACGTTCGAAAAATGTTTCCCGAGTGATGAGAAAAGACCAGCCAATGCTTGAACCAGTTCGAACAGTTAGCGAGGGCGAGATTTTAACTAAGGGATTTGCGCGTTTACAAACGAAACAAGCAACGCGTGCGATTCAACCGTTAATTGTCGAGTATCAAGTTGAAGCGATTGAAACAAATCAATACCATCCAGAACTATCATTACTAGCAGTTTCTTTGAGAATCGGCTACTTAAAAGCACCTAAGAAAACCTATATTGTCAAAAATATTTATGATTTTTTGCAAGCTTATACCGAAAATGAAGCTTACACCGTAAATAAACAATATCAATTTGAATTGAATAAACGCGCGTTTCAAGGAGAAGATCAAACGATTTTGAGCTTATTCGCTGGAACGGCACAAACCCAACAACTACTGGGTGTCAGCGGTCTACAAGTCAAAGGAAAATTAGATAAGCGATATTTGATGTTACCCGTAGAGCAAGCAAAATATTTGTTGGAGCAGATGAATCAAACAACCCGTTTACAAGTGATAATTGATCAACAAACGTATCAGGGAATTGAATTTTCAGATCAAGAAAAGCCACTGCATTTTAAAGTAGTTAAAGAAGAAGATGCGTATCTATTACGTGCTGAAAATACATTTGATTTATTTTTTACTCACTATCAATGGGGAATGATGCAAGGAACGTTCTATTCCTTAACGAAACAACAGCAAACCATCTATCTTACCTGGCAACAACTAATGAAGCGTTTTGAAACACCTCAAGTCAGATTTGAAAAACAACAACTTTCTTCACTTTTTAAAGAACTGTTACCTCTGTTAACCCAAATTGCAGAAGTGGAAGTGACAGAAGAGGTGGAATCGGAAGTTGCAGATATCCCTGTTGAATTCGTGTTTTTCTTCCGGAAATCCAAAGGGAAAATTCAAGCGCGAATTGATTTTATTTATGAAGATGTCATTTATTCAACTGATGAGAAGCATGAAGTACAATCAGACTCTTCTCGTGAAATTTTACGAGATCAAGCACAAGAACAACGAGTGATTGACTTATTCAAGATGTATCACTATCAAGAAAATGAAACAGGTTATGAGCGGGTGTTGCCTGCGGGGGAAGAATTATACGCATTTTTCAGAACAGAATTAGCTGTTTTTCGCCAGTTCGGTGAAGTACGAATTGGAAAAAAATTACGTGAATTATATTTAGATGCTCAAAAGCACCAACCGCAAATCGAAGTGACTGAAACAGGTTCATGGTTAGATATCCGGTTTGATGTCACAGGAATCCAGGAAAAAGAGATCGATCATGTGCTACAAAGTTTGTTGCGCAATGATGCGTTCTACACGTTGGAAAATGGACAAGTTTTATCTTTTGACTCAGAAGAATTTCAACAAACAAGTGAGGTTTTGCGTCAGTTAAGAGAATCAATTCGTTCGGAAGCAGGAACAATCCATGTACCTAAAAATCAAGGTCTGATTGTTCAAAGCCAATTATCAGGAAGTCGAACAACCTTTAGCGATTCTTTCAAAAAAATGGTACAAGATCTGATCCAACCAGAAAACTATGAAGTGGCGTTACCTGAGGGACTGAATGCGAAATTGCGCGATTATCAAAGACAAGGGTTCCAGTGGTTAAAAATGCTCGGTCATTATCAATTTGGTGGAATTTTAGCTGATGAGATGGGGCTAGGTAAAACGCTACAAACAATCGCTTTTTTACTTTCAGAAAAAGAAGAAAAGAATGGGTTATCTGCACTGATTGTTGCTCCTGCAAGTCTGATTTATAATTGGCAAGCAGAAATCAGAAAATTTGCGCCTTCTTTAAGTGTTCAAGTGATAAATGGAAATAAAAAAGAACGGGAAACACTTCTTAAAAATGACGTTGATATTCGCGTAACTTCTTATGCAAGTTTGCGACAAGACGTTGCTGATTATCAAGAAATGTCGATTCAATATTTGGTTTTAGATGAGGCACAAATGGTAAAAAATAGTAGTACGAAAACGGCGCAAGCCTTGAGAGAACTACAAGTTCCACAACGATTTGCACTGAGTGGAACACCAATTGAAAATAATTTAGAAGAACTATGGTCATTATTTGCGACAATCATGCCTGGTTTCTTTCCAAATCGAACGAAATTCAGAGAACTTTCGACAGAAGAGATTGCACAAATGATTCGTCCGTTTGTCTTGAGAAGAGATAAGCAAACGGTGCTTCAAGATTTGCCAGAAAAAACGGAAATGAATTTATATTCTGCTTTAACAGAAGAACAAAAAACGGTTTATCTTGCTTATTTGCGCCAAATGCGTGAAGAAGTAGCTTCAATGGATGCAGAAGCATTTAAGAAAAATCGGATTGGAATTTTAGCTGGCTTAACACGCTTACGCCAAATTTGTTGTGATCCACGCTTGTTTATTGATGATTATCAAGGTGGGTCAGGAAAATTAGAACAAGTGAAAGATATGTTAGTAGCTGCCAAAGAAAACAACCGACGTGTATTACTCTTCTCTCAATTTACTGGGATGTTGAGCATCTTGGAAGAAGAGCTGGCAGAGCTAGGAATGACAACTTTCTATTTACGTGGAAGTACAAAACCACAAGATCGTTTAACAATGGTTGATGCTTTCAATGACGGTGAGCGAGATGTCTTTTTGATTTCATTGAAAGCTGGTGGGACCGGACTAAATCTGACAGGAGCAGACACCGTTATCTTGTACGATTTGTGGTGGAATCCCGCAATCGAAGAACAAGCAGCCGGACGGGCACACCGCATTGGTCAGAAAAACGTGGTGGAAGTTTGGCGAATGATTGCTGAAGGAACGATTGAAGAACGAATGAACTCTTTACAAAAAGAAAAACGAGAATTGTTCCAAAAAGTAATTCAAGGAAACGAAGAACAATTGACGAAGTTAACGGAAGACGATATTCGCATGATTTTAAGTGTGGGTGAATTGGAAGAGTAGGACTCAAAAAAAGTGCGGATTTAATCCGTTTTTTGAGAAAAAATTTGCCTAATTTTTTGCTAACAAAAATACTCAGGACAAACTACTTGTCCTGAGTATTTTTAACTTGATTAAGCAAAGACAGATTCCATTGTTTCAAGTAATTGATCGAATGAACTAATTTCGATGTCTGAAACAGGTGTTGTATCAATCGTTCTTCCACGGTGATTAAACCAAAGAGAATGCCAATCTGCACGATGCGCGCCAAGAACGTCATTGTCATAGTTGTCACCAACGTAGAGTGTTTCTGCTGGTTCCATTGAAAATGTTGCGGCTGCTAATTGGAAAATTTCTTTTTCAGGTTTTTGAAAACCAGTTGCTTGAGAAACAATCATATTTTTAGTTGGAATCCAATTTGCTAATTGTAGTTGGCTTAATTTTTTTGATTGGTGATCTGTTGGACCGTTCGTGATAATACCCATAGGTACGTGTTTTTCTTTTAGAAAGTCAAGTGTTTTGCGAACCTCATCATGTAGACAAATATTGTTTAGTTCGTCTTCATATACTTTTTGGAAAAACAAACCATCTTCTTCAGTAATATGTGGATAGTCTAAATCTTTTAGCGACTGGCTAATCCGATGTGCCCGCATATATTCTAATGTCCATTCCCCAGCCATCACTTTTGGGAAGTTTTCATCACTATGATGACGGAAACGAATATATAATGGATGCATATCTTCATCTGAAACCAGCGGAACCACTTTATTCACCGCATTTTTAAATGGTTGTTGTTGGTCATACATTGTATCGTCAACATCAAATACAACAGCTTTAATCAAATCTTACACGCCTTTCGATTTTCATTTGTTTTTTTCACAAATCCTTCATCATTGTATCAGAAAAAAATCTCGATAAACGTTGATAATAAAGGTTTTTATTACTGTATTTTCTAGTTGTTGTTGTAGCAACGTTTTTAAATTTCAGTTTTTTTCACCAAAAATGATATAAAAAAAGAAAAAGATGACTAGAACAATCAATTAAGCTTTTTTGAGATTTTTTTGAGAGATAATTTTTCTTTTAAATCTAAAGAAATTGTTTAGAAATCAAATTTTGATACAGTAGCAAAATTTTGCAGGAAACTTTAAATAACACTATCTTTGTTTTTAATTTAGAATAATTTTAATTACTTGTTTTTTATGTTAACAGTGTTGTTATTTAGTACAGATGAAATAGGCGTTATGTTAAACTTTTTTTATCGACTGCTGAATAGGCTTAATTGATTTCGTAGGAATAAAAAACATGTTTGATCTAATGTATCCGATTTCTTTTTGCTTTAGTGATTTTAAAATAGTACAGTTTTTCAGGCTGTTTAATTTTGCAATAAAATTGCAAAACGATTGGAGTTTTCTCATTTTCAAATGTGTATCAAAATGAAAAACCTTGCTTTAACTGTAAAAAAACCTTAGATAACATTCATTTTTGAAAAAAAATGTATAAAAAAAGGTAGCTATTTAATTTGCGATTAGGTATAATAGAAACAGATGGAAGATGAAATGAGTCTTCTGTTACAAAAATGTGATGATTTTCACGAAAAGGAGTGGTGCACGTTGTTAACACTATATACTTCCCCAAGTTGTACATCCTGTAGAAAGGCTCGTGCGTGGCTGCAAGAGCATCAAATCCCATTTGTTGAGCGTAATATTTTCTCTGAACCGTTGAATAGCGCTGAATTAAAAGCTATTTTACAAATGACAGAAGATGGTACAGAAGAAATTATTTCAACGCGATCAAAGGTATTTCAAAAGTTAAATATGGATTTAGATGAGCTACCATTGCCAGAGCTACTAGACTTAGTTCAAAAAAACCCTGGATTGCTTCGTCGTCCAATTATGATTGACGACAAACGTTTGCAAGTTGGCTTCAATGAAGATGAAATTCGCCGTTTCTTACCACGCGATGTTCGCCAATTAGAGTTACGTCAGGCCCAGTTAATGGCTGGATTATAAAAGATTATCAAACTTGGAAGACTGTCTGTAGATGGTCTTCCAAGTTTTTTGTTATAATAAAAAATTTGGCTGATATTTTTAGTTCAAGGATTATGGTTATTTATTTGTGATTAGATAAGAAATCATTACACAATTATAAAAAATAGCGTAGGGTGATTGTTTCAGTAGCTGTTTCAATAAAGAAAAATTTTTTAACTTTCTATTGGTAAAGTAAGGTTTTTCTTTACATTTAACTGGTTTTCGCTACAATGAAGCTATATTAACCGTTGCGGCAAAGTGAGGTGTTGCGAAATGGAAATGGAACATATCAATGAAAATACCATCCGCGTATTGATTGGTCATGAAGATTTAGAAGAACGAGGTGTTTCTTTTTTAGATTTGTTGGGTAATCACAAGGAGATAGAGAATTTCTTCTATAGTATTTTAGAAGAAGTCGATATCGAAGAAGAATTTCGTGGAAGCGAAGCTGTGACTTTCCAAGTTTTGCCAAAGGGTGATGGGCTAGAATTATTTATTAGTAAGAATTTGCCTGATGAAGAAATGATTCAAGCACACGATGGTCCGATTGACTCAGATGATGTTAGTGAGTTCTTGCGCCAGCAAATGATGGATGATTATGATGAACCCAAAGATGCGGAAGATGAGCCTGTAAAAGCAGATGAGAGTCGTGCGATTTTTGTGTTTGATGATTTTGAACAAATGATTCAGTTGGCTCAAGATGTGCGATTAGAGTCTGCTTGGACAGATTTATATTTGTTTGACGAAAAGTATTATTTATCGGTACATTTTTGGCTCGAAAATCTTAACCAAGCAGATGTAGAAAATCAAATTGCGAGAATTCTTGAATTTTCTAAGAAGAGTGATCGAACTGCAGACGCGTTGAGTGAGCATGGAAAATGTTTAATGGAACGAAATGCGATTGAACGCACTAGATTTTATTTCAACTAAATATTGTCATTGAAAAAGAAGCTGAGGTAAAAGCAGCCTAAATGAAAAAAAGCCTAAAACTCGTTGTTGAAAACGTAGATTTTAGGCTTTTTTTGATTGAAAAATAGATTAAGAACGACTGGATTTTTAGTTTTGTCCCAGTTTCTTTTTTTTGTAAAAAAAATCATTGAAAATCGCGTAACTTTTTTTGAGAAACAAAAAAGGGAGAGTACAATGTTGTGTGCAATCAATCAATATGGAAAAAGATTCATTGCTAGTCAAGCTGTGAAACAAGAAATTTATTTTTGTCCAGGCTGTCGGTTGCCGGTGATTTTAAAACAAGGAAAGCAAGTTCGTGCACATTTTGCACATAAGAAAAGTAGTGTATGTCAAGTTTTTAGCGAAGCAGAATCAGAGGAGCATGTATTCCTGAAAGAAGTCTTCTATCAATGGTTAAAAAAATTCGCTGAACAGGTAGAAATAGAACCTTATTTGTCTGAATTAGCCCAAAGACCAGATTTACTTAGCGAAAATTTTGCATTTGAGATCCAATGTTCACCATTAGCTTATTCACGATTTATTGAACGGACAACGAATTATCAGCGTAAGCAGTTCACCGTTTGGTGGATTCTTAGCAGTAGTTTGATTAACAAAAAGTTGTTAGCAGGCCCCAAATTATCACAATTAATGAAAGGTGCTTGCCGCTATGACGAGCAACGTCATGTTCATTTTTGGGCGGTGGATAGACACACAGGAAAGTTGTATCTTTATCATGAGTTGACGTTGTCTGTCGCTCAGGAAATCAGTTATCGGGTAATGGAGTGGTCATTTTATACTTGTTCTTTAACTAAGATTCTGACCAATCAGTTGGTTAGTGACACACAAATCGTTGCTAGTCGAGCTAAAAAAGAAATTTATCAGGAACTTGATTGGCAATTGCGCCGGAAACAAGATGCTCTTTTGCAAGTTCAAGAGTTTTGTTATATGAGAGGAAAGCATCTTCTCTATCTTTCCTCATGGATCTATCAGCAAAGTGCATTTTTCTTTTTCTTTGGGACAAACGTGCTTGTGTATCGAGTACTATTTGAGGAAACGTTGCAGGAAAAACGACTGCTTCATTATCTTTGCTGGCGTGAAAAGCTTGAAGACGTGGCCCCAGAGTGGTTGTTTCCATTGATTTCGAAAGAACAAATGTATTGGCGATTTTTTGAAGAGTGTTGTGACCTATGGAAAAAGAAAGTGGATAACTAAAAAGTTAAAAAACTTTTGTTAGAATATTTAGACGAATTTAAGCAAGAAGCTTTTGTCTGAGAAAATTTGTGATAAGATGAAGAAAGATTAAGAAAAAGGAGTCGATTTCATGAGTGAAACAACCCAATTACCGAATCGCGAAGAACTATCTGAAAATTTAACTTGGGATTTGACGAAAATTTTTGCAAATGATCAAGAATTTGACGAAAAATATCAAGAACTATCTGAGGAACTGACACAGGCAGAAAAGTATAAGGGAACGCTAGCTAACGGCGCAACCGCATTTTTGAATGCGCTTGAGTTTGTTTTAGATGTTTATCGTAAAATTGAAGTGTTGTACGTTTACGCTCATTTGAAGAATGATCAAGATACTGCAAACACGACATATCAAGCTTTGCATTCACGTGCGGGTAGCTTAATGGCAAAAGTGGGTGAATCAGTTTCTTGGTTGGAACCAGAAGTTCTCCAATTATCAGATGAAACGATTTGGAGTTACTTTGAAGAAGAGCCAAAATTAGAAATCTATCGCCATTTTGTTCAGCAAATGGTAGATAATCGTGCGCACGTCTTATCGGCTGATCAAGAAGCACTTTTAGCTGGTGCTGGAGAAATTTTTGGTGCATCAAGTAGTACATTTTCCGTATTGAATAATGCTGATTTAGTTTTTCCAACTATAACAGGAGAAAATGGCGAAAAAATCCAACTTTCTCATGGGGGCTATGGTCAGTTGTTAGAAAGTACAGACCGTTCTGTACGTGAAGCGGCATTTAAAGGACTATATGAAGTATATGAACAATTTAGGAATACTTTTGCTTCGACTTTGAGTGCACACATCAAAGGGTACAATTTTAAAGCGAAAGCACGTCATTATCATTCTGCTCGTGAAGCTTCTTTAAGCAACAACCATGTGCCTGAAAGTGTATATGATACATTGGTTGAAGTAGTGAATAAGCATTTGCCATTATTACATCGTTATATGGAATTGCGTAAACGTTTATTAAATGTTGAAGAACTACACATGTATGATTTGTATACTCCGGTATTAGGGGAAGCGCCAATCAAGTTTTCTTATGAGGATGCAAGAGCAAAAGCCTTAGAAGCTTTACAGCCAATGGGTGAAGAGTACATGGCAGTTGTTGAAGAAGCATTTGCTGATCGTTGGATCGATGTGGTTGAAAACAAAGGAAAACGCAGCGGAGCGTATTCTTCAGGAAGCTATGATACGAAACCATACATTTTGTTGAATTGGCATGATACATTAGATCAATTATTTACCTTAGTTCATGAAATGGGTCATAGCGTGCATAGTTTCTTTACTCGTTCAAACCAACCTTATGTTTATGGAGATTATTCAATTTTCTTGGCAGAGATTGCTTCGACAACAAATGAAAATATTTTGACTGAGTATTTGTTGGAAACAGAAACAGATCCTCGTGTGCGTGCATACGTGTTAAATCATTATTTGGATGGTTTCAAAGGAACAATTTTCCGTCAAACACAATTTGCTGAATTTGAACATTTTATGTATGTTGAAGACGCAAAAGGTGTGCCATTAACAAGTGAATATTTAAGTGAAAGTTATGGAAAATTAAATGCAAAATATTACGGACCAGCAGTAGAAGAAGATCCAGAAATCAAATATGAATGGTCACGGATTCCACATTTCTATTATAATTACTATGTTTTCCAATATGCGACAGGTTTTTCTGCAGCGTCTGCATTAGCGAAGAAAATCTGGGCGAAAGAACCAGATGCGTTAGGTAACTACCTAGCTTATTTGAAAGCAGGAAACAGCGATTATCCAGTGGAAGTAATGAAAAAAGCAGGTGTTGATATGACGCAAGCAGCTTATATTGAAGATGCAATGGCGATGTTTGAAAAACGTTTGGATGAATTAGAAGCATTGATTGATGAGTTATAAAAATCAAGAGGGTAAAGAATGTTTCAAATGAGAAAACGAATTTTTCGTGTGCAGATACAAAAAAAGAATTTATGAAGCTGAATAAAGAGTCTCGACTTTTGTCGAGGCTCTTTATTTTTAGTGAAATAAAAAACATCCAAAACAGAATATTCAATCTGTCTTGGATGTTAAATAGATCTTATTTGTTTTGAATAAAAGTTAATTTGAAAGTAAAGATAAGTGGCTTGCGCCAGTTGTAAATTTTGAACCAGTTGTATGTAATTGTTGACCAGTAAAAATTTGATAGGATTCATCAGTTACTTTACAAAGTTCTTGAATACGGTGAACAGTATTTGTCCCTTCGACTAAAACGCCGAAATCACAATCATATGCGTAGTTATAAACAACCGCGGAAGGATGTTTGGTAATCCCCATCTCTCGAGCGATTTTCTGATCAGAGAAAAAAGCTTCCTTTACAAATTCAGATTGACGGTCTTCTTTGAACATTGCTAAATCTCCACCAATAGACGCAAAAAGTTCCTCAGATAAAGCTTGTGAATAAGGAATATCTTTACAGCCTACAGCTTCTTGCAATTTAATCAAAAATTGACGTCCTTTTTTCTTTCCTTGAAACTGTGCAGCTTTACAATCAAGTGATGCAGAGTAGATTGTTGAAAATAAATTGTTACGTTCTTCTAAATCTTGACGATCAATGCCTCGTGTTTGCATGACATCCCCGATTGTCTGCAAGTTAACTAAAGGTAAAAAACGAAATTGAACTTTTTTGTTTTTTAGATTTGTCGTCCCATATTCTTCTTCGATGAACTGTAACAGCTGCCGTTCCATATTAAAACAGTATTTCCCCAAAGGGTTCACGAAAAGATAAATTTCGATCATATGAATCTCCCCCAAAAATAGATTCTATATAATTAGTGAATACTTTCATCCACAGACTATAACTTAACAGAAAAGGCGCAAAAAATGAACTCATGCGCCTTGTGAAAATGAAAGAAATCTAATTTTTTGCCTCAATCATTCGATGGATTTTATTTTTCGCCGGACGATAAGGAAGGTTGAAAGAACTTAGAAACTGCAAAAAATCAGCGCTTGTAGTAGTCGTGTCCTGTACTTCGAGCTCTAATTCATAGTCATGTAAATTCTGTGCCCAACTTTGATCGATAGCTAAGAGGCCTTCCTTTATGTGAAACTCTGCACGTTTAGTCGTTAACTCTCCAGTTTTGATGAGTTGAGAGGAGTGAATGCCAAGCTCAATTAACTTTTCAAAGACGTGACCTGTGATTGGTAGCACATTTGATTGGAGGATGTCGTCAGCACAAGCTTTGGTTAGTGTATCAGTTGTTTCTAAAAGTCCAGATGTTGTTGGCGTTTTTAATGTGTATTCTGCCAAGTTCTCATATCTTCGGATGCGTAGTCCACAATTTTTTGCTTTTAATTGAAAATCAGGTGTGTCAAAGTAACTGTTTGTTTGCGTTTTAAAATCGGTTGCTGTCAATTGATAATGGGTAATTAATTGTTGATATTCTGATTGAGAAAGCATTGTTTTGAATTCAATCTCTAAATTTTCTGCCATGTTATTCGCCCCTTTTTCTTTATTTTGCCTAAATTTTCTTTTCTGGTCAATGAAAGGGTGAACGATTACGGAAACTCTTGGTTGTATGGTAAAATAGGCAATGAATGTCAGTGCAAAGTAGAGGTATGAGTTATGGAACGAGATTGGGAAACATTTTTAGCACCATATGAACAAACTGTATCAGAATTGAAAGTTAAGTTACGTGGGATTCGTAAACAATTCCGTGAACAAAATCAACATGTGCCAATTGAATTTGTAACTGGTCGTGTGAAACCAGTCGATAGCATTGTAACAAAATCTCAGTTACGACATATTCCGATGGGACGGTTAGAAGAAGAAATGTCCGATATTGCTGGGTTACGTATTATGTGCCAGTTTGTCGAAGATATCCACCAAGTTGTGGAAGTGATTCGTAACCGTAAAGACATGAAGGTAATTCAAGAAAGAGACTACATTACGAATAAAAAAGCGAGTGGGTATCGTTCCTATCATTTAGTAATCGAATATCCTGTTCAGTTGATTAGCGGCGAAAAGAAAATATTAGCTGAAATCCAAATTCGAACATTAGCGATGAATTTTTGGGCAACAATTGAACATTCACTAAATTATAAATACCAAGGCGTCTTTCCAGAAGAAATGAGTGAACGATTGCAACGTGCCGCAGAAGCTGCCTATCAATTAGATGAAGAAATGTCTAATATTCGTGAAGAAATTCAAGAGGCACAGCGCCTATTTTCTCATGGTCGAGGAAAATCAGATGATGTTTATTATCGAACATTGCTGGATAAAGAAGATGAGAAGCAAGGAGGCAACGAATGAAAGTAGCCATTGTTCATAATAATGAAGCAAAAACATTAGAAGTTACCGAACGGTTGGTTGCTCTTTTAACGCAAGCTGGTATCAAAATCAATGAAAAAAATCCAGAATTGGTGATTTCGGTTGGAGGGGATGGAACGTTACTTTCGGCTTTTCATCGGTTTAATCATCGGTTGAATGAAGTTCGCTTTTTAGGTGTGCATACTGGGCATCTTGGTTTTTATACAGACTGGCGCGATTACGAACTAGAAGAGTTAGTCGATAGTTTATTGACGACGCGCGAACAAAGTGTTAGTTATCCGTTACTCGATGTGCGAATTAGTTACACAAATGATCAACCAGATAAACATTTTTTTGCATTGAATGAATCAACAATCAAACGTGCGAACCGGACGATGGTTGCTGATGTGTATATCAAAGATGAATTGTTTGAAAGTTTTCGTGGTGATGGATTGGCGATTTCGACACCGACTGGCTCTACTGCGTACAATAAAAGTATTGGTGGAGCGGTTATCCATCCTAGTATCAATGCCTTTCAATTAACAGAAATTGCCTCTTTGAATAATCGTGTTTTTCGGACGTTAGGTTCCCCCATTGTAATTGGGCAAGATGAGTGGGTTGAAATCAAGTTAGAAAATACAGAAGATTATTTGGTGACAGTTGATCAATTGGACGTGGCAAAGGGACACATTCATTCAATTTATTACCGAATTGCGAAAGAACGCATCCATTTTGCTTCTTATCGACATATGCATTTTTGGCATCGCGTGAAGGATGCCTTTATTGGTGAGGGATAGTATGCAGTTTACATGGGTTTATCAAAAGGAGCATCCGCAACAAGTAAAATATTTCTTGAAAGAACAAGGGATTTCTAAAGGTTTATTAGCAAAAATAAAATTCCAAGGCGGCGAAATCAAAGTCAATGACCAAGTCGAAAATGTCTTGTTTTCTCTGACAGACAATGATAAGGTAACCATTGTGATTCCTGCTGAAGGAGAGCATGAAACGGTTCTTTTAGATGAGACACCAATCGACATTGTTTTTGAAGATGAACATGTTTTGGTAGTCAATAAACCAGCGGGTGTTTCTTCGATTCCGGCACAATACCATCCTAATGGTACGATGGCGAATCGGGTCAAAGCGTATTACAAAAAACAAGCGTATGAAAACCAAGTGATCCACGTAGTAACCAGATTGGATCGAGATACATCTGGATTGATGCTATTTGCCAAACATGGTTTTGCTCATGCCAAGTTGGATACGCAACTTCGAGAAAAGAAATTTACGAAGAAATATCAAGCATTAGTTAGCGGAAAACTAAATGAATTACAAACGCATGGACGCATTGAATTGCCGATTGCGAGGGACTATACTTCGTTACTGAAACGAACGATTTCCCCAGAAGGTCGAGCTGCGGAAACAGAGTATTGGCTTGATCAAGCTTTTTCAGATGCAGCGTTAGTTGATATTCAACTTCATACAGGGCGTACGCATCAAATTAGGGTTCATTTTGCTGCAATAGGTTGTCCTTTGCTAGGTGATGATATGTATGAGGGACGCATGGATTTGGGTATCCAAAGACAGGCGCTCCATTGTTATGATTTACGCTTTTATCATCCTTTTACTCAAGAATTATTAGAATTTAAGCAGCCACTAGCAGAAGACATGACAGCAGTGATCAAACGTTTTAAAGATTAAGGTGAGGTGAGATTGGTTTGGACGAAAATCAAGAATTAGAGGAAAGATTTGCCCAGTTGTCTCAGGATTTGAAGACAAATAATATTCAAGAATTTAGAAATGATTTCTTGGAGATGCATATTTATGAGCAGGGGCAGTTCTACCAGTCACTCCCTGAAGATGATCGTCAATTGATCTATACGTATCTTTCGCCGAAAGAATTAGCTGATATGTTCGACGTGATTGAAGAAGATAATGAACATATGAAGGAATATTTGGCAGAGATGCGACCAAGCTATGCCGCGGATATGTTGGCAGAAATGTATACCGATAATGCGGTCGATTTGTTAAATACGTTAGATAAAAAACAAATAGCTAAATACTTAAGTTTGATGTCCACTGAAGATGCCAGTGAAATCAAAGAATTGTTACACTATGAAGATGAAACAGCCGGCGCTATCATGACAACGGAATTTGTTTCAATCGTTGCAAATCAAACCGTCCGTTCAGCGATGTATGTGTTGAAAAATGAGGCAGATGTGGCTGAAACGATTTACTACATTTATGTGGTCAATCAAGAAGGAAAACTAGTTGGTGTTATTTCTTTGCGCGATTTGATTGTCAACGATGACGATACAATGATCGCTGACTTAATGAGTGAACGAATTATCTCAGTGCATGTGGGTGATGACCAAGAAGACGTGGCGCAAACATTTCGGGACTATGACTTTCTAGCATTACCAGTTACTGACTATGATGATCATTTGTTAGGAATCGTAACGGTTGATGATATTATTGACGTTATTGATGATGAAGCAGCAAGTGACTACTCTGGTTTGGCTGGGGTCAATGTAGAAGAAGTCAATGAAAATCCAATCAAGGCTGCATCCAGGCGACTACCGTGGCTGATTACGCTATTGTTTTTAGGGATGTCAACAGCATCATTGATTAGTCATTACGAAGACCTTGTGAGTGAAGCGAGTATTTTAGCGGTGTTTATTTCACTAATTACGGGGACAGCTGGGAATGCGGGGACGCAATCATTGGCGGTTGCCGTGCGACGATTGGCTATCTCGGATGAAAAAGAAAATAGTTTTACACGATTGATTCTAGCGGAAGTTTTCACAGGTTTAGTTACTGGAGCTGTGACAGGTCTGACTATTTTCTTGATTGTTGGTTTTTGGAAGAATAATTTTATTTTAGGTTTTGTTATTGGGATGGCAATGTTATTTGCGATTACAGTTGCTAACCTAGCGGGAAGTTTGATTCCAATGTTGATGGATCGTTTGGGATTTGATCCGGCAGTTGCGAGTGGGCCTTTTATTACCACTTTAAGTGATTTGACAAGTGTGTTGATTTATTTTAATATTGCTTCTTTGTTTATGGGGTATTTTATGTAAGGTTGTGGCTCAAAACGCTCAGCTTCAAGCAATAAGACATTCTTTCTAAAAATAGCTTCTCATATTTTTATGAGAGATTGGCTTATGCCGAAGAAGCTGTTTTGAGAACACCGTGGATGAGGCTGTGGCTCAAAGCGTTCAGCTTCAACAAATTAGCGAGCAATTATTTATATAATCAAAAGGGAGTGTGACCTAATCAGGCCACACTCCCTTTTTGTGGTTAATCCAGTGGAATAATTTTTGTTCCATGTACTTCAGTGACACCTAATTCTTTTGCAACTTGTTCTGCATTTTTATCAGATACACCACCACCGGGTAAAATAATCAAACGATTATTTGCATAAGCAATTAATTTTTTCAAATGTGCAAAGTTATCTTCAATTGGTGTACCAGCTGCGCCACCATGAGTCAAAATTCGTTCAACACCGTGTTCAACTAGCCAATCAATCGCTTCGAATTGACGCTCTTTGGGGATGCTGTCAAATGCCATGTGGAAAGTAATCTGTAGACCTTCTGCTGTTTCGATCAACAACTCTAAAGCCTCTTCATCCAGCCAACCGGAAGGAGTCAGGCAGCCAATAACAACACCATCTGTTCCTAATTTCTTTGCTTCAATCAAATCAGTGTGCATAATCTTTAATTCAATATCATTGTAAACAAAGTCGCCTCCACGCGGACGAATAATCGTCATCACGGGGACTTCTTTTTCACCAGCGTAACTTAAAGCTTCTTCAATTACGCCAGTACTTGGTGTGGTTCCTCCCACAGCAAGATTGTCGCATAACTCAATCCGGTTCGCGCCGCGGGAAATCGCTAAAGGGATCGAGGTGTAATTTTCGGCACAAAATTCTTTAATCATAAACAGCACTCCTTTGCTCTTCTTCTTGGGCATTGTAACACATTTTTTCCGGTTGCTAAAGTTTTCGCCAACAGGTAAGATAAAAATGAAATGAGGGAAATATATGCTAAAAAAAATTGACCGTGGACGCCAGTTTTTACTGAAACATCAGCAATTGTTTTGTTGTCCTGTTTGTCAGGAATCAATTGTTGCAACAGAACAAGGTTTAGTTTGTCAAAACAGCCATCGTTTTGATTTATCCAAAAAAGGAACACTTTATTTTTTATCACATGCAGTGAAAACGGACTATGACCAAGAAATGTTTGCTCCTAGACGCCGAATGATTCGTTCAGGAATGTACCAACCGGTAATCGAATTGCTTGCAAAAAACCTACCAGAAGGAGCGAGTGTTTTAGATGTTGGTTGCGGAGAAGGTAGTTTTTTAAATGAAATCAATGAATTGCAAAAAATAAATACAGCAGTTGGGTTTGATATTTCTAAAGAAGGCGTGTATGCTGCAACGGAACAAGAAATCCCTGCATTCTGGTGTGTGGCAGATTTGACGAACCTGCCGTTTGCATCACAACAGTTTTCAACGATTTTAAATATTTTTTCGCCGTCACACTATCAAGAATTTCAACGTGTGTTAACAGATGATGGCACGGTTTTAAAAATTGTACCTCAAGAGAACTATTTGAAAGAATTACGACAAGCTTTTTATCCGGATCAACCAGAAAAACAAAATTATTCAAATGAGCGAGTTGTCACAAAGTTTACTGAATCATTAGACTTGATTGAACGTCAGCGTGTCACGTATGAATTTGAAATCCCCAAAAAAAATCGACAAGATCTCTTGGCGATGTCACCTTTGGAATGGCAAGTTGCGCCAGAAATAAAAGAGAATTTGTACAAGCATCCGCTGGAAAAAATTACAATCGATGTTGAATTATTAAAAGGCACTAAGAAAAACCGTTTACATTGAGTTTTTATTAACAAGTGGTTGCAAAAATAATTTAATGGTGATATAGTAGCAACAAGTTGTTTTTTCATTGGTTTTTATCAGGTTCCTGTTCTGATAAAAGATAGTGAGAAGAGCTTCACTAACGTAACGACTCGCAGTGACTAACACCGAGTTGATACGTTTTTTTTTATGCCAAAATTCAATCGTATTTATTATAAAAAATGAACATTACCATGAGAGGATGAGCAACAGATGAATCATATCGTTTTATTTGAACCTTTGATTCCAGCGAACACTGGAAATATCGCACGAACATGTGCTGCAACGAACACACCTTTACATTTGATCGAGCCTTTAGGATTTTCGACAGATGATAAACATTTAAAACGTGCGGGGTTGGACTACTGGAATGACGTTAATATCAAGTATTATCCAAATCTTGAAGCATTTTTAGATTTTTTGGGGGATCGAAAATTACATTTAATCTCAAAATTTGCCAATAAAATCTATAGTGATGAAAACTTTGCAGATGGTGAAGAACATTTCTTTTTATTCGGCAAAGAAACGACAGGATTGCCTGAAGAATTTATGCGTAATAATGAAGAAAAATGTTTACGCATCCCAATGAATGATGAACATGTACGCTCACTAAATTTATCGAACACGGCAGCGATGATCGTATATGAAGCATTGCGCCAACAAGGATTTCCTGCGTTAGAATTAACACACCACTATGAACATGATAAACTAGACTAATCTTTGATAAAAAATAGTAAAAAGAATGCTAGATAAATGAGTGAGGTGTGAGGAAAAATGGATTTATATTTTACCCGACATGGTAAAACAGAGTGGAACCAAGAACGTCGCTTCCAAGGAAGTAATGGAGATTCACCTTTACTCCCACAAAGTTATGAAGAAATCAAAGCGCTAGGGAAAAAAGTGAAGCACGTTCCTTTTGAAGTCATTTATGCAAGTACGGCGAAGAGAGCACGTGATACAGCTGAAGGAATCAATCAAATGCTGGCACACCCAGTTGAAATTATTTTTACGGATAAACTTCGCGAGCTAGGACTAGGCTTGCTGGAAGGTCAAAAAATCGAAGAAATGTATGAAAGATTCCCGGAAAATCTACCTAATTTGCGTAATCATTTAGATAAATATGATCCAACACCGTTTAATGGTGAGCCAATTACAGCTGCGATTACGCGAATTGAAACAGTTGTAGCTGATGCAGTGGCGCAACATGATGGTCCCATTTTATTCGTGGGACATGGTGCGTCACTGACGGCTGCAATTCAATGGATGACAGGAAAAGAACTGAGCCAATTACGTGAAATGGGTGGCTTATTTAATAGCAGTTTGACTATACTAGAGACAGAAGAGCCAAATAACTTATTACCTTACCAACTAAAAGTTTGGAATGAAGTCGATTTTTTAGGCTTGGAGAATAAACCAGAACCGTTACTATAGATGAAGGAGGCGGCTTCGATGCAGCCAGAAGAAATGCCATATTTCGTTGGGACAGTTGCCGCGATTTTTTTTCAAAATCCAAGTAATTTTTATAAAGTTCTCTTAGTCCATGTGAATGAAACGAGTGCAGATTATCGAGAAAAAGAAATTGTCGTTACGGGGAGTTTCGGGGAAATCCAAGAAAATGAGACGTATCGTTTCTATGGTGAACTAGTTGACCATCCTAAATACGGCCGTCAGTTAAAAGTTGAACGTTATGAGCAAGAAAAACCAACAACGGCTAATGGGATTGTTTCGTATCTCTCAAGTGAAAAATTTCCAGGGATTGGTAAAAAAACAGCTGAAAAAATTGTTGAGATGCTGGGGGAAGATGCCATTGAAAAAATCATTGAAAATCCTTCTCTTTTACGACAAATCTCTGGTTTAACGAAACCAAAGCGTGACATGATTGCTGAAACGATTCGCTTGAATCACGGAATGGATCAAGTCATTATGGGATTGAATCGCTATGGCTTCGGTAGTCAATTGGCTTTCAGCATCTATCAAGCATACAAAAATGAAGCGTTAGATATTATTCAAGAAAACCCGTATCAATTAGTCGAAGATATCGAAGGAATCGGGTTTAAACGAGCGGACAATTTGGCAGAACAAATTGGGATTGCTTCTGACTCGCCAAGACGAATCCGTGCGGCTATTTTACATCAAATTTTTCAACACAGTGTCCAAACAGGTGATACTTATGTTCCCGCTGACACACTATTGGAGCAAACAATCCGGATTTTAGAAACCAGTCGTCCAGTTGAGATTGAACCCGATCAAGTTGCCACAGTCATTATTCAGCTAGTCGAAGAAGGAAAAATCCAGCAAGAGGAAACTAACCTATATGAAAACAGCTTGTATTTTTCAGAGTGGGGGATCGGCAATTCAATTCAACGATTGTTAAGTCGTAAAAAAGAAATTCATTATCCTGAAAAAGAAGTCACTAAGAACATTCGACGCGTCGAAAAAATCTTTGGAATTCAATATGGTGATTCACAAGAAAAAGCGATTGCTGAAGCGATTCGCTCGCCTTTATTTATTTTAACTGGTGGGCCGGGAACGGGGAAAACAACAGTCATCAACGGAATCGTCAATTTGTTTGCTGAACTAAATGGAATTGAACTAGATCCCAATAAATATACGCAAGAACTATTTCCTATTTTATTGGCAGCACCAACAGGTCGGGCAGCTAAACGGATGAATGAAACAACGGGTTTACCGGCAAGTACGATTCATCGTCTACTTGGCTTGAATGGGCGTGAAAAAACACCTTCTGTCAGTACCAAGGAATTAGAAGGCGGTTTATTAATTGTGGATGAAATGTCGATGGTTGATACGTGGTTAGCAAATACTTTGTTTAAAGCAATTCCAACAAATATGCAGGTGATTTTAGTTGGAGATAAAGACCAGCTGCCATCTGTTGGTCCTGGGCAAGTTTTACATGATTTGCTAAACATCGAACAGATTCCAAAAATGGAGCTCAATGAGATTTATCGCCAAGGCGACGGATCCAGTATTATTCCGTTAGCACATGAAATCAAGGAAGGGCGCTTGCCTAGTGATTTTACGAAAAATCAAAAAGATCGCTCTTTTTTTAGAAGTGATGCGTACCAAATCGAACCTTTGATTTCGCAGATCGTAGAAAAAGCTAAAAATAAAGGATTTACTGCGCAAGATATTCAATTATTAGCTCCGATGTATCGAGGGGCAGCAGGAATTGATGCACTGAATAAAATGATGCAAGAAATTTTTAATCCAGGTGGACCAAATAAAAAAGAAGTTCGATGGAATGAAACAGTTTATCGAATTGGCGACAAAGTATTACAATTAGTCAATACGCCAGAATTGAATGTTTTCAACGGTGATATGGGTGTGATTACGGGAATTATTTTAGCAAAGGATTCTGACGATAAAGTGGATGAATTAGTCATTCAATTTGATGCAAATGAGGTAACGTATAAGCGAAACGAGTGGAATAAAATTACTTTGTCTTACTGTTGCTCGATCCATAAATCACAAGGTAGTGAATTTAAGATGGTTATCTTGCCAATGGTGCATCAGTATCAACGAATGTTGCAACGTAATTTATTGTATACGGCAGTTACCCGAAGTAAAGACCTGTTGATTTTGCTTGGAGAAGAACAAGCTTACCTGACTTGTGTGAAGAATGAAACTGCTAGTCGAATGACAACCTTGAAGCGAAGAATTGAAGAAAATGATAGCATGACGCTTGTGACACGGACGAAGTTGACTGCTTATGAAGATTCGTTAGCTGGAAATGATCCTTTTGAAGATGGCTCCTATACAAGTGAAGTATCAGAAAAAGTAGTAAAGACAGCCAAAAAAAAAGAGCGTACTGTTTCCAACAAAAAAGAAGTAAGAAATGAATTTATTGTCGAAGAAGTTCCTTTGTTTGAAACACAAACGATCGAAACGGAAAAAGAAGTGGCATCAAACGAACAACCTAAAACGTATATTTTAACAAGTGAAGCAATTGAAAATCAAACAATCGATCCAATGATTGGGATGGAAAAGATTCGTTTGCAATGAAAAAATACTAAAATTAGCGGGTAAAATCAACCATCGTTGATTTTACCCGCTAATTGCTTTTTAGCATGTATTAATTGTTTTAGAAACATGACCTTATTTTTTCGTCTGGCACCAGAATGACTGGTTTTTTGTTCCAAACTGTAAATCAAATGATTGAGGTGCAATGTCTTCACCGTCTGCTTGACCAAACTGGGGAGTCGTGGAAACGATGCGTAGTTTGCTTGTAGTAAAGTGATGGAAATTTTTTGATTTCAATTGTTTCTTTTGTAGTAATAAAATCACGATCCAAATAATTTTGAATAAATTAATTCTTTCAACCACAACGAAATCAATCGTTGGCTTAAATGCCTCAGCAGTTGGTGCAATAGCAACGCCACCCCCAAAATAAGGATGGTTGGTTGTAGTACAAAGAAAAGCTTTTTCAAAATTTATTGTTTTCCCGCCAACATCTACCAAAATTGGGAATCCTTTTTGTGTAAAAAAGACACGTAAAATGGATAAAATATAGGAAAGTGAGCCTAAATTATATTTATTTAAGCGCTCTTTGGTAGCAGAATGGTTTGTTGCATGAACGATTGCTGCATCAAGACCAATTCCCAAATTGTTGACTAAAACCCCTTTAGTATCAGTCACTTGTTCTTGATAAGTCAGCAGATTGATTTCCTGTGGCTCGGTTGTGTTCAATAAATTAGTGACCGCTTGTTCTGTATTGCGAGATAAGCCAATTCCTCGAGCAAAATCATTTCCAGAACCAGCTGGAACATAAGCAACGGGGAATTCCAAATCTAATTGGTAAAAGGTATTTAAAACTTGGTGTAGCGTACCGTCACCACCGACGATAACTAGGAGTGGAAAGGTAGTCAATGTTTCTTGATTTTCAGTAGTCCATGGCATCAGTGTAGCTTTGGCAAGTTGTTCCGCTAGCTCTGCATCATGTCCGGGATATTCTGAATAGTAGACAGAATAGGTAGCTCGATACTGATCGAAGATAGGTAACATTTTATCGGCGACTTTCTGTCCATTGCCACTTCCAGCAGCTCGGTTGATTAAAAGATGATAATGAAAATTCATGTGTGCCTCCTGTGGCTAACGCAAAAAAAGATCTTTTTTTGCAGATTCCTAGTTATTATAGCAGAGGAAATCCGAAATAAAAAAGAACTTACACGAAAAAAACAAAAAAAGTCTAGCAAGTGCTTAATCCTTAACTGCGTAAGGAGAAGAATTCTAAGGTTCGAAATGTCCACTTAGTTCTTCCGCTGCTTGCTAGACCCTGGTAATAGTAAGAGGTAGCTCAAATTCCCACACCTTTCTGTTGTTTATTTAAGTTCATAACAATTCTCTGCGTGCAAAACCTACTTCGTTTGCGTGACGGGGAATTCCTATGTCCTCTTACACTTACTTTATACCATAAAACGCACGTTTTTGCAAGCGTTTGCACTGGTGCTGGCTACTAAAAAAGCAAAAGTATGGTTGAAAAGTAAAAGACATCTGCTATAATACCCTTTGCGGTTCGTCGACCATCCCGCGTTAACAAAACTAGGAGAAAAGAGGAAAAGGAAATGAAAACAAAGAGTAATCAGCGTTTAAGAGTAGTAATGATTAACGGAATTGTGATGGCTTTATATTTGGCGTTAACTTTTATTACACCACTTTCATCAGGTCCCGTTCAAATTCGGATTTCGGAAAGCTTGAACCATTTAGTCGTCTTCAACCGAAAATTATTATGGGGTGTCTTGGGTGGTGTAGTTGTATATAATGCATTTTTTGGCTTTGGCATTTTAGATGTCCTGTTCGGTGGTGGACAAACATTGCTTGCATTAGGTATTACAGCTCTATTGTATAATAAAGTAAAAAATGTCAAAGTTCGCTTAGCATTGAATACGCTATTTTTCACAGTGAGTATGATCTTGATTGCGTATATGCTAGTGCCAACAGGCGGGAAACCTTTTTGGATCACATATGGAACATTGGCGTTGAGTGAGTTCGTGACAATGGCAATCTCGGCACCAATTATGTATTACTTGAATCGAGCAATTGGATTCGATAAAAGAGTATAGATTTTTCTAACACGAGCAATAGCCGACTAAAAAATTATTTGGAGTTCGCTTGTGTCAGTTGGTTAATGAATAATCAATAAACAAAGCAGTTGCGCGAGTAACAGCTTAAACAGCACCGCCAAAATGGGTGGTAAGTGAGTCAATGAAGTTAAAAAGAACTAGCCAACTCTCTTGTTAGAGTGAGGGCTAGTTCTTTTTGTATTTTTGAGAGTTTGCCTAAAAGAGATGAAAATAGAATCTTATACGAAAAAAAGTTACGCCAATTTAGCGTAACTTTTTTTGTTACTTACATATCTCTTAAATTTTCGATTTCGACAACTTTGTAGTTTTTACGTTCCAAATGTTCAACAATTGTATCGCAAAGTTTTTGGTCAGTGTCAGCTGGTAAGGTAATCAATGTGCGACGAATAAATTCGTCTTTGCCAATATCCAATGTGATACAGCTGGCAATGCTGCTGTATTTAGAAATAATTTTAGAAATGGCTGCTAAGTCACCTTGCTTACCCGTGGAAGCAATAGTTAGAACGTAGCTTCCTTGCTCAACGCTCCAAGATTGTGACAACATGTTTAACAATGTGCTATGAGTCAAGATGCCATAGAAATGATTTTCATCATCGAGAACAGCAATATAAGGTAACTCTTTAATTGTGAAGAACACTTTAAAGAATGAAGTATTCACGTAAATAAACTTTGTCGCATTTTTTAACAGGTGAGTGACTGGCAAAGTCATGTCTCCGCCGTTTGCTTTATGACGGTAGATGTGCATTTTGTAGATATTTCCGCGGAAGATTTTTCCAGATTCATCTAAGATTGGCACACAACGATAACCAGATGTTTCTAAGATTTCAAGTGCTTCTTCTAATGTATTTGTTTCTGTTACAGTTGTTAGATCTTTTTTCTTATATACAAGCGTTTTAAGTAGCATAATAATACCCCCATATCTCATTTTTACTTCATTTCTTACTAATCATATCATAAGTATTTATAAAACAATAGCTAGTACTCATCACAAATTGACAAGAACTTATTTCCATGCTACTGTTAGAATGTATAAATTTGATTTTCAGTTAGGAGGTAGACACGGATGGCAAAGAAAAAAGCAGCATTAGCTTGTTCCGTTTGTGGCTCTCGAAACTACACCAAATCGGTTAGTGAAGGAAAAAGTGGCGCGCGTTTGGAAATCAATAAATTTTGTAAATATTGTAATCAGTACACATTACATAAAGAAACAAAATAAGAACGAAACGAGGACACAACGGTGAAATTTATTAAAAGTGTATTGGCTGAAATGAAACAAGTTACTTGGCCAACAAAAAGACAATTACGTCGTGACACTTTAGTTGTCATTGAAACATCAATTATTTTTGCTTTGATGTTTTTCATTATGGACACAGCAATCCAAAGCTTGTTTGCATTAGTTCTTAAATAAGACGCTAGTAAACGAGCGTGATTTGTGCTATAATTGGATGGAAGAAAAACTTCGGGTGACTGAGGTTTTTTTATTTTACAACGAAATGAGGAGCCGTAAATGGAATCTTTTGAAAAAAATTGGTACGTGCTGCACACGTATTCTGGTTATGAAAATAAGGTAAAGGCAAACATTGAATCTCGTGCGCAAAGCATGAAAATGGCTGATTATATTTTCCGTGTCGTTGTCCCAGAAGAAACAGAGACTGAAGTGAAAAATGGCAAAGAAAAAGAAACGGTTCATAAAACATTTCCTGGTTATGTCCTAGTTGAAATGATTATGTCCGACGGTTCTTGGTATGTTGTTCGTAATACTCCAGGAGTAACTGGTTTTGTAGGATCTCACGGTGCTGGTAGTAAACCTGCTCCATTGTTACCTGAAGAAGCAAATCACATTTTACGTTCAATCGGTATGAGCGTACGCCAAAATGATTTAGAAGTTGGCGTTGGCGAAACAGTGAAAATTATTGAAGGTGCATTTGCTGGACTTGAAGGACACGTAACTGAAGTCGATGAAGAAAAAGAAAAACTAAAAGTAAATATCGATATGTTTGGTCGTGAAACAAGTACTGAGCTTGACTTCGATCAAGTAGATAAAATTGACTAATTAAACAGAAACCTGAAATGCTAATCCTAGTGATTGGCGCTTCAGGTTTTTTTAGTAGATAAGGCAGATCGTGTGTGAAAAGGAGGAATCAGGTCATTGAAAAAATTTAACTCAAAGAAAATCAATCCTGCTTTGATCATCAGTTTACTTTTATTAGGGCTGGTCATCATGGCTGGTTGTCAAAGAACAAATGATAAATCTAGTTCCAATGCGTCTACACAAACTGAAAAAACGACGCAAACGAGCGATGCGCCAAAGAAGTCAACGACACCAACACTTTTTTTTCACGGCTATAGTGGGACAGTCAATTCTTTTAAGGGCATGTTGCAACGGTTAGAAGAAAAGCAACTAGCAAAGCAATCGCTTCAGTTGACGGTCAGTCCAGATGGAACGGTTCAAGCAACAGGCAAGTTAAGTCAGCAGGCAGAAAATCCAATGATTCAAGTTTTGTTTACTGATAATGTCAACAATGAGTGGAATCAGACGGAGTGGATCAAAAACTGTTTAACCTATTTACAAACAACGTATGGTGTGGAAAAAGTGAATGTTGTTGGGCATTCGATGGGGGGCGTAAGTGCATTGCGCTACTTGGTAACTTATGGCCAAGAGACTTCGTTACCTCAAGTCGAAAAATTTGTAGCGATTGGTGCGCCATTTAATGACTTTACAGATGATAGTGCACAAACTTTAACAGATGAACTAGCAAATGGTCCGGCAGTCACTTCCAGTCGCTATCAAGACTATCAGCAAATGATTGACAATGTTCCTACACAGACAAAGGTGTTGTTAATTGCGGGGCAGTTAAGTCAAACCGATTTAAGTGATGGAACGGTGCCACTCAATAGTGCGTTAGCTGTATTTGCTTTGCTAACCCAGCACGGAAACCAAGTGAAGGAAAAAGTCATCGAAGGAGATAACGCTTCCCATAGTATGCTTCATGAAAATCAAGAAGTAGATCAACTTGTGCAGAAATTTATTTGGGAAGAGAATGCAGCTAGTTGAAATATATTGGGCGTTAGCTATTTTAAGCTAGCGCTCTTTTTGTCGAGTATAAATGTTTGCTTACTTTTTGTAAGAGTAATATACTTAATTTCGTAAAGTTGAAAAGAAAGAAGGAGTCAAAATGACTTATCATACAAGTAATGAAGAACATCCAATCGAAATCGTAAACATTGCATCACTAGAAGACCGCGTGAAAGAACGTATGGAAGCGGGGGCTTTCGGTTATATTCGTGGCGGTTCTGAAGATGAATGGACGATGAAAGAAAATACTTCTGCATTCAATACTAAAAAAATTATGCCACGCGTCTTGCGCGGGATTGATCATGCTGATTTACACACGTCTGTTTTTGGTATTGATTTAGATACACCAATTATTCAAGCACCATCAGCTGCGCAAGGATTAGCTCATGAAAAAGGTGAGGCGGATACTGCAAAAGGTGTAGCAGCAGCTGGTTCAATTTTTTCAATCAGTACGTATGCGAATACAACAATTAAAGACGCCGCTGCAGCAGCACCAAATGCGCCACAATTTTTCCAACTATATATGAGTAAAGATGATGGTTTCAATGAATTTATTTTGACGCAAGCGATGGAAGCCGGAGCAAAAGCAATTATTCTTACTGCGGACTCAACATTAGGTGGTTATCGTGAAGAAGATGTCATCAATCAATTCCAATTCCCATTACCAATGCCTAACTTAGCTGCTTATAGCGAGCGAAGTGCTAGTGGAAGTGGTGAAGGAAAAGGAATTGCTGAAATTTATGCTGCTGCTAAACAAGGGCTAGTTCCAGATGATATCAAAAAAATCAAAGAATTTACTCATCTTCCTGTTTTTGTAAAAGGAATTCAATCACCAGAAGACGCCGAAGTTGCAATTGCTGCTGGAGCAGATGGTATCTGGGTTTCAAATCATGGTGGACGTCAATTAGATGGTGGTCCTGCCTCATTTGAAGTATTACCAATGATTGCTGCAACAGTTAATAAACGTGTACCAATTGTTTTTGATTCAGGCGTACGTCGTGGTGAACATGTTTTCAAAGCATTGGCAAGTGGTGCGGACTTAGTAGCAATTGGTCGTCCAGTGATTTATGGGTTGAATTTAGGCGGAGCAGAAGGCGTAACTTCTGTTTTTGAACATTTCAATAAAGAACTATCAATTACTATGCAATTGGCTGGAACAAAAACAATTGAAGAAGTAAAAAATACAACATTGTTGGATTAGGTGAGGGAGTTGTAGTCAAAAACTTTCTATCTACATTTAAATACACTAATAAAATGAAGAAAGAGCAGTGACGAAATTTTTGTCACTGCTCTTTCTCTGAATAAACGGTGTTCAAGAAGTAACTCCTTCGTAAATAAGTCGAAGTGTCACAAACATTTGAGAAGAGATTTTTAGAAAGTCCTTCTTATTTTTTTGAAGGTGCCCACCTTTGTTACAGCCACTTTATTATCAAGATTTTTGTAAGAACAATCAATTTAGTGAATTCGGCTAATTATTTTTTTCTTGATAAAAGATATTGTACTTCGTAAGTGTGAAGTTGCTGCTTAATTTGGTCAATTTCATCTTGCTGTCTAGCGGATTTGATAGATAAAGATATTACGGCTCCTGAGAGTAATAAGATTGCGATGAAATCATAGTGATCAATAAAAAATTTAAAAATATCCCTAAATATGTTCATTTCTATTCCTTTCGTAAGACAAATTAACGATTGTACATGTAATCATCAAAATCTAGTGCTGCTGGAAAGCCAAATGAGGCTGTAATTCCAGCCATTATCCAACCACCGTTAGGTTTATATTCTTTTTTAGAAAGAATACCACGAGATACACATTGCTTAGCAGCGTATCTACCAACATTGTACATTCCTTGAATAATTGCAATAGCCGAGGCGATAATCCCCAAAATGACTTCAATACCAACTCTGGAATGAGGCTTGGTACTTAAAAACTCAAGATAACCATTCAGTAATTCATCGTGATTTTCAGAAGTGACAGTTTTTCCATAAAAATATGCTTCAAAGTATTTTACGGAAAAGCTACTAGCATTTTCTTTTAAGTATGTCACAGCTTGGTTATAGTTTTGATTATTTTCATTAAGGACGTATGTTTCTTGTGTGCTTGTTTGTTCATTAGTCAGTTTAATCTGATTGTTTTCTTCAGCTAAGACAGTAACTGTTGGGGCAAGAGCTCCAGAAATTGTAATAACTGATAATAAACCTGTAACAACTTTTAAATTTTTTGCCAACATTCTCAACACTTCTTTCTAAAATTTTTCTTTACAAAAATAACTTACTACGTAATGATGTAATTAACTATCAAAGGTGTTTTACATAAGGCTTTACATTCGAAAAACTATATAGGAAAGGGGTTTGTTTGATGGCTATGTACCAAAAAATAAAAGCAGAAAGATTGAAAAAAGAACTAACACAAGAAGAATTAGCAGAAAAAATCTTAGTTTCTAGACAAACAATTTCTAATTGGGAAAATCAACGAGCGATTCCTACTACGGATAATATTATTCTATTGTCTCAATTGTTTGATTTGCCAGTTGATTATTTTTATTCTGAAAATGAAGTGATGGACTCAGAATATCTGAGTAAACGAGTGAGAAAAAATAGATTATTTGAAATGCAAGATTTGAAATTATGGAACCTTGCTTTGATTATTCTTTTAGTAATTGCGCTACTTATTCCTTACTCCGCGCCGATTGCTCTTTCCATGATTTTTACGTGGAAGAATAAAA
This sequence comes from Enterococcus sp. C50, assembly GCF_040887505.1. Lineage (NCBI taxonomy): Bacteria > Bacillati > Bacillota > Bacilli > Lactobacillales > Enterococcaceae > Enterococcus > Enterococcus sp. C50. The sequence continues at coordinate 72,542 of NZ_JBFOFW010000003.1, forward strand.
TTACTCCAAAACAATTTAAACGAGCGGCTGCACTGATAATTGTGATCGTTTCGCTTGATATTTCAGCGATGCTTATAGTGTTCCTTTATTTTGTAGGGTATAAATAGATAGAGCAGATAATAAATAAAAATAATTCATTCGTTTATAGTAAAAGGTCAATTATTAAGCTAAGAACTTTTTCTGAAGCAACAATGTATTTCAACATAGTAGTAGGCTGGCCGTGATAGGATGCATGAATTTATCGGTTAACAAATACATAGGTAAAGAAAATAAAAAACCTGAAGACAACAACCATGAAAGGATTGTTGTCTTCAGGTTGGTCGAGGCAGAATTATCTGCCCCGACCTTTTTAAGCTTGTTTAGTTAACAGCTCATTGGTTAAGCGTTGTGCAGTTGGCGTAGTAGCTAGACCACCCTCAGCCGTTTCTTTGAAAATCGATGGCATTTGACGACCAACTTGATACATAGCAGCAACTACTTCGTCTGGTGGAATGACGCTTTCGATTCCTGCAAGTGCCATGTCTGCTGAAATAAAAGCTTGTGAGGAACCTAAAGCATTTCGTTTCACACAGGGAACTTCTACTAGTCCTGCAACAGGATCACAAATCAGTCCCATCATATTTTTTAAAGTAATGGCAATTGCTTGAGCAGCTTGATGAGGTGTGCCATTTTTAGCACAAACTAAAGCCGCAGCTGCCATTGCGCTAGCGGAACCAACCTCCGCTTGACAACCGCCTTCGGCACCGCTGATTGAAGCATTGTTTGCAATGACTAATCCAAATGCTCCTGCTGTGAATAAAAAGTCTAGTTGTTGCTCGTGTGTCAAAGAAAGACGTTCACGAACGGCCATTAATACACCGGGGACAACGCCCGCACTTCCAGCAGTTGGTGTTGCACAGATGAGTCCCATTTTGGCGTTGACTTCATTCACTGCGATGGCATTTCTTACTGCTGTTAAAATCGTATCACCGCTCAAAAAATCACCTTGTTCTAAGTAAGTATCTAAACGTTTTGCATCTCCACCAGTAATTCCTGTTACAGAAGTAACGCCAGCTTTTCCTTCAGTGATTGATTGCTCCATGACTGCTAGATTTTTTTCCATGATTTGAATGATGTGTTCGCGCGAACGGCCGCTCATTTCCATCTCGGTTGCAATCATTAGCTCTGCGACAGATGAGTAGTCTTTTGCTTGTTCGACTAATTCTTCAATTGATAAAAACATAGGCTTGCAGACTCCTTTAATCAAAGTAATTCACGCTATCAATATGTGGTAGCTGTTGTAGTTTTCGGACAGTTTCTTCGACTTGTGGATCATCCACTTCGATAATCATAATGGCATTTTCACCTTTTGACTCTCTTGTCACGGTCATCGTTCCGATATTTGTGTTTGTTTCGGAAAGAATATTGGTCACTTTGGCAATCATTCCAGGAACGTCTTGATGGACAACAATAAGTGTTGGTGTTCCCATACTTAAAGAAATCTTGAAACCGTTGAGTTCGGAAATCTGAATATTTCCGCCTCCAATCGAGATACCAGTGACTGACAATTTCCGTTTTCCTTTTGATAAAAGCATTTTGACTGAGTTTGGATGTTCTGCTTTTTCACTTTTTGGTACGAATAAAACTTCCATCCCAGCTTCATACGCTAATTTTAGTGAATCAGCTAAACGTTCATCATCAGGTTCCATTCCCAACAAACCACCAACCAAAGCAATGTCGGTACCGTGGCCACGATAAGTTTTCGCAAATGACTCATAAAGGTAAATATCAACAGAATCTGGTTGCTCACCAAAAATACTGCGAATCACTTTGCCAATTCTAGCTGCTCCAGCTGTATGAGAACTGCTTGGACCAATCATCACTGGCCCGATAATATCAAAGACGCTTCTATACTTTAACTCTTTCATTTTTTCACCTCGTCAAATTCTTAAGGAAAAAAGTTTCTACAAACTTCATTTTTCGTACATTTAATTATTCTGGCGTAAGTTTAGCACAAAAGGACGAAAGAAAGAAAAAAATCTTTCCTTTATAAGAAAATTTTTAGCACTTTTTGCTGATAATTATAAAAATAATCAAAAAAATTCTTGAAAATATGATTGAATTTGCTATAATGTATCAGTGTGCATTGAAATGCATATTTTTATCTAACTTTTTTAAAATTGATAGATGAAAACGTGGGAGGAGAAATATGTATCTCCAATTAACCACATCACGGACTTAAGGAGGTATGTCTCGTGGCAAAGAAAGTAGAAAAAATCGTTAAATTGCAAATTCCTGCAGGTAAAGCAACTCCAGCACCACCAGTAGGTCCTGCACTAGGTCAAGCGGGTATCAACATTATGGGATTCACTAAAGAATTCAACGCTCGTACAGCTGATCAAGCAGGCTTGATTATCCCAGTTGTAATCTCAGTATATGAAGATCGTTCATTTACGTTTGTTACAAAAACACCACCAGCTGCAGTTTTATTGAAAAAATCAGCTAAAATCGAAAAAGGTTCAGGTGAACCAAACAAAAATAAAGTTGCTACAATTTCTAGCGATCAAGTAAGAGAAATCGCTGAATTGAAAATGGAAGACCTAAACGCTGCTAACGTTGAATCAGCAATGCGCATGGTTGAAGGAACTGCACGAAGCATGGGTATCGTTGTAGAATAATTTATTCTAACGTTCCCAAGAAAGTAGCTTCTCAGTTGGCTCTGTATTGAAAGATATAGAACACGTGGGAGGTACAACCGTTATAACCACAATCAAGGAGGAAACAAAATGGCTAAAAAGAGCAAAAAAATGCAAGATGCATTAAAAAAAGTTGATTCAAGTAAAGTTTATCCTGTTGCAGAAGCAGTAGCTTTGGCAAAAGAAACTAACATTGCAAAATTCGACGCAACTGTTGAAGTTGCTTACCGTTTGAATGTTGACCCTAAAAAAGCAGACCAACAAATTCGTGGTGCTGTTGTATTACCAAACGGAACTGGTAAAACACAATCTGTTTTAGTATTCGCTAAAGGCGAAAAAGCAAAAGAAGCTGAAGCAGCTGGTGCAGATTTCGTTGGTGACGACGACATGGTTCAAAAAATCCAAGGTGGATGGTTTGACTTTGACGTAGTTGTTGCAACACCTGATATGATGGCAACTGTTGGTAAATTAGGTCGTGTATTAGGACCTAAAGGCTTAATGCCTAACCCTAAAACTGGAACAGTTACAATGGACGTAACAAAAGCTGTTAACGAAGTAAAAGCTGGTAAAGTAACTTACCGCGTTGACAAAGCTGGTAACGTACATGTTCCAATCGGTAAAGTTTCATTCGATGACGCAAAACTTATCGAAAACTTCCAAACAATCCATGATGTATTAGTGAAAGCTAAACCATCAGCAGCTAAAGGTCAATACATGAAGAATGTTACTGTAACAACAACATTTGGACCTGGTATCCACGTTGACCAAGCTTCTTTCTAATTTTAATTAAGTTAGATAGTTGATTGATCCAACTGAAAAATAATTCTTGACTCAACTAGTTTAGCGTGCTAAGCTAGTTGAGGTTAATAATTAACTTGTACCGAAGACAGTAGGTGGCTTAGCCTTAATTTCCTACCGAGGACGTTTATTGAATAATTTCAATAGTCCCTCTATGTCTACGGTGGCATAGGGTTTTTTTATTGTGAATTACTAAGAAATTAGTTGATGAACAATACTCGCTAAGCAAAGTAAAAAGGATTTCTTTTGAACAGCATAATGAGGCAACTAAAAACTCTTCCATCAAAATTCAGGAGGTGAAACTCAAAATGAGTGAAGCAGCAATCGCAAAAAAAGCAGAAATCGTTGATAAAGTAAGTGAAAAATTTACAGCAGCAGCATCTGTAGTAGTCGTTGACTACCGTGGACTAACTGTTGATGAAGTAACTCGCTTACGTAAACAACTTCGTGATGCAAACGTAGAAATGAAAGTTATCAAAAACTCTATCCTTTCACGTGCTGCAAAACAAGCTGGATTAGAAGGCTTGGACGAAGTATTTACTGGCCCTACAGCCGTTGCATTTAGTAATGAAGATGTAGTTGCACCAGCAAAAATCATGGATGAATTTGCTAAAGAAGCAAAAGCATTAGAAATCAAAGGCGGTATCATCGAAGGTAAAGTATCTTCATTGGAAGAAATTACAGCCTTGGCAAAATTGCCAAACCGCGAAGGACTTCTTTCTATGTTGCTATCTGTACTACAAGCGCCAGTCCGCAACGTGGCTTACGCTGTCAAAGCAGTCGCAGACAAAGAAGATGGAGATGCAGCTTAATAGCCGCATAGCATAAATAAAACAAACAACATTTAATGGAGGAAATTATCATGGCATTGAACATTGAAAACATCGTTGCTGAGTTAAAAGAAGCAACTATCCTAGAACTTAACGACCTAGTTAAAGCTATTGAAGAAGAATTTGGCGTATCTGCTGCTGCTCCTGTAGCTGCAGCTGGTGCTGTAGCAGGTGCTGCAGCTGAAGAACAAACTGAATTCACTGTAGAATTAACTGCAGCTGGAGACCAAAAAGTTAAAGTTATCAAAGCAGTTCGTGAAGCAACTGGCTTAGGCTTGAAAGAAGCTAAAGCTGTAGTTGACGGCGCTCCTGCACCAGTTAAAGAAGGCGTGTCTAAAGACGAAGCTGAAGAATTAAAAGCTAAACTTGAAGAAGTTGGCGCATCAGTAACAGTTAAATAATTTTTGCTGATTATAGAGCACCGAAATCCTTGATATGATGGGATTTTGGTGCTTTTTTTGTTCTTTGACCATACTTTTTAAGAATTGATATACTTTGCAAACTTGTTTACGGACTAATCTTTTTTTGTATGAGTATAGATGTTCATAGATAGTAGGATGAAATTCGTGAACACTTAGATCATTAAAAATATTTTCTTTACATATTCTGGGTAATATCATTTTTAGAGCTGTTTGAAGGTAGGTATATCTTTAAGTCGGAATCATTTCAGACATTTTTGGAACTAGAATTGTTTTTTTCCTTTCAGGAATATTGTTACTGTTTGTTGCAATAATAGCCAGGAAAAGAAAGGCATTATTTGATTGATAAAACATATGGGTATAACCACAAAATTGAATCAACTTTGCTGAATATAAAGCACCAGAATCTTTGATATGATCGGATTCAGGTGCTTTTTATGTTGGTTAGTAGTTAATAGCTGTATAAAAGATATAGGTGAACAGGTATTGGACGTGGTTTTGATTTTTTATTCCAAATGTTGTTTAGAAAGTATGATTAGATTAAGGAGGAAACAAAGAAAGAGAAACCTATGCTAAAATAAGATATAAATAGGGAGTATTTGAGAAAAGGAGTATCAATGAAAAAGAGAATAGTTCAAATCATTTTGATTCTATGTGGTATCGGATTGATTTCTTTTATTGGTTATCATGTCTATTTGCAATATGCAAAGGATATTGATATTTTGTTAAATCCAAAGGCAAGTCAGGCGTTATTACAAAAAACAGTACGTTCCCATGGGGTAATTACTGCGGCGTTATTGATTTTATTAACAACAGTGATGTGTGTTGTTCCAGGGATTCCGACATCAATTGTTGGCGTTTTGGTGGGGGTTAGTTATGGTCCAATTCTTGGAAGTCTCATCAATATTAGTGGGAATGCCTTGGGAAACTTATTCGCTATTTTTTTATTACATCACTTAACTTTTTTGGATCAGTCAACCAAAGAAAATCGCTGGGTGAAAGCAATTACTCGAATGAGGCATCCTAAAATAGGTGTGATGATTGGCTACATGGTACCAGTGATTCCTTCTTCCATTGTCAGTTTTACAGCCTATACACTGAATCTATCTTTAAAACAAGTAGCGTTATCGGTGATTTTAGGTGTATTACCGTCATCAATCTTATATGCTTGTGGGGGCGAAGCCTTGTTCCATGGCTATAACAAAACAGCAGTAGGAATTATTGCTAGTGTACTTCTACTGATTGGGTTAGTTGTTATTATTTATAAGGACCGTGAAAAACATCGTCTAGATAAGGTAAAGAAAAGTGAATAAAATGTTCTTAGATGATTTCATTTTTTTTATGAAAGAGCTACACTATTAGTTGGAAGTGAGGGGAAAGAATGGAACAAAAAAACCAAATTCAACTAACAGGAGCATTGACGACTTTACTAGCAACTACTTGTGGTGTAGTGGTTGCCAATATGTATTATATCCAACCGATTGGAACAAAAGTAGCAACAAGTTTTTCAGTTAGTACGAGTGCAATTGGCATTTTAACCATGTTGACGCAACTCGGCTATGCTTTGGGCTTATTATTCTTAGTGCCATTGGGCGATGTGGTAAATCGACCTAAATTGATTATTCGAATGGCTGCATTGTCTGCTATTTCGTTGTTGGCTGCTTTTTTTGCGCCATCGTTTACGTTATTTGCATGTGCATCTTTCTTAATTGGTTTACTGTCTATTGTGCCACAAATCATTATTCCGTATGGCGCTGTCTTAGCGGGCTCAGCCGCACGCGGAAAAGTAATGGGACAATTATTAAGTGGTTTATTGATTGGGATTTTATTATCGAGAACAGTATCAGGAATTATTGCCAGCGTGTTTTCTTGGCGAATGGTCTATTTATTTGCGTTGCTTGCTGTGGGGCTGTTAACAGCGTTGCTTTATGTGAAATTGCCGAGGACGCAAGAAAGTCGAAAAGCATCAGTTTCTTATATCGATTCTTTGAAGAGCTTACCGCATTTATTTGCATCTCAACGTTTATTACGTGAATCAGCATTCAACGGCTTTTTTATGTTTGGAACGTTTTCTATTTTTTGGTCAACTTTGATTTTTTATATTAGCAGTCCTGTTTATCATTGGGGCACATTTGAAGCAGGGATCTTAGCGATTTTTGGTTTGTCGGGAGCTGTTGCAGCACCGATTGTTGGGCGTTTAGCAGATTCCTATTCCGAAAGAAAGATTATTTCGATGGGATTGTGGATGCAAACACTTAGTTTTGTCTTACTTTTGATTGGCGGAGATCATCTAACGCTTCTATTATTTGCAATTATTTTATTAGATGTTGGTAATCAATTTGGTCAAGTTTCTAACCAAGCACGTGTTCAAGGTCTTGGTGAAGAAGCAAGTAACCGGAATAATACGATTTTCATGTTTATGTATTTTATCGGGGGAGCAACAGGTTCGTTAGTAGGAACAACGATGTGGGAACATTTTGGCTGGATGGGTGTCACACTTGCAGGACTCGCTTTTCAAGCATGTGCCTATTTCTGTCAATTGGTTTTATTCCGCAAGAAATAAACAGTTAGTAATAATCAAAAACAAAAAAAGGTGAAGCAAAACGAAAATACGTTTTGCTTCACCTTTTTTGTTTTGACACCTGTCATTTGCTCAGTGCTTGCTGCTGTACGTTGCTTCATTCGTTTCGATCTCAATCACTCGATCAACCAGTTCTTGATAAAATTCTTGTTCATGGGAAACAACTAAGACAGTTCCTGTAAATTGTTGTATTCCTTTTTGCAAGCTTGCTTTTGTTTCGTGATCAATATGGTTAGTGGGCTCATCTAAAATCAGGAGATTGCCACTGTTCATAGTCATCTGTGCAAGTTTTACTTTTGTTTGCTCACCACCACTTAGCGTAGCTAGAGGTTCGCTTGCCAACTGGTTAACTAAGCCAGCTTTGGCTAATTGACGACGTAATTCTTTGATCGTTGCTTTTGGAAAGTGCCCACTTAAATATTGCAAAGGTGTTTCTAATGGGTTTTCCCAAGTTAGGTCTTGCGAAAAATAATTGATTTTGGTGTTTTCTGGAAAATGAAAATCACCATCTAACTGTTTGATTTCACCAATTAAGGTTTTAAGCAGTGTTGACTTTCCGATTCCGTTAAAGCCACGAATCGCAACCGTTTCCCCAAAGCGAATAGTCAAGTTGATAGGTGCTAGTAGAGGTCGTTCATACCCAATGACTAAATCGGTAGTCTCTAGTGCTAATGTTGTCACGATTGGTGTGAAAGGAAAATCAAATACTGCAGTTGCTGTGTTGGTTGGTGGCTTCAATCGATCAACTTTATCTAATTGTTTTTGGCGACTCTTTGCCATTGTCGAGCGAGAACCGGCTTTGTATTTACGAATATAGGCTTCTGTTTTCTCAATTTGTTTTTGTTGCGCATGATATTGACGTAAATAACTTTCTCGGTTTTGTTCTTTTTGTTTCAAAGCCTGTTTTAGATGGCCAGTGTATTTCGTTAATTGACCGAATTCAATATCAGCAATGTGTGTAGTGATTTGGTCTAAAAATTCTTGATCGTGGGAAATCACGATATACGCACCTTGAAAGCTTTGCAGAAATTGTGTCAGCCATTGAATGTGTTGATCGTCTAAATGGTTCGTGGGTTCGTCCAAGATTAAAACATCAGGATTTTCTAAAAGTAATTTAGCTAAAATCACTTTTGAACGTTGTCCACCGCTTAGTTCTTTTAACAATGTGTTGGCTCCCAACACATCTAAGCCAAGTCCGCTACTCATTTCAGCGACAAGTGTATCAATTTGATAAAAGATTCCTTGATCGAGTTCGGTTTGTAATTTTCCTGCCTTTTCAAGTAGTGAATCATCAAAAGTTTCACCGTATTGGGTATAAAGCTCGCCAATTTTTTGTTCTTTTTCAAATTCATCGGCATAAGCAGTTTTCAGAAACTCTTGGATTGTCAATTGTTCGTCAACTTCGACATACTGGTCTAAATAGCCACGATGAATATTCTTTTGCCATTGGATATGACCGTTATCTGGCAAAATTTCCCCTGTGATAATTTTAATCAGGGTACTTTTACCCGCACCATTTTGACCAATCAGTCCTAAATGTTCACCAGCATTTAATTGCAGTTGGACATCTTCGTAAAGAATTTTATCACCGAATTGTTGGGTGATATTTGTTAGTGTTAATATACTCATAATTTCTCCTTCTTAATAGTAAAAAAACTGCAGACAATTGTGTCCGCAGTCATCAAGTATCCTGGTTAAAGTGCAGCAAAAATCAATTTAATTATCTCGTCTTATGCAAACTAACACAGATGAATGAAAAATGTCAAGAAAACGAAAAAAAACGAATTTGGTCTATACTAATTATTGTAATTCCAAAAAAAGGGTGCTATAATTGGGCTATACCAAAACACAAAGGAGTAATCACTATGGAAATCATTCGTGTGAAAAACGCTGAAGAAGGCGGCAAAAAAGCTTTTGAAATAATCAAAGACGGCATGGAAAATGGGGCAAAGGTTTTAGGCTTGGCAACAGGTAGTACACCAATTACTTTATATAAAGAAATGACTTCAAGCGACATTGATTTTAGTGACATGACTTCTGTTAACTTAGATGAGTATGTTGGACTAGGCGGATCAGATGAACAAAGCTACCGTCATTTTATGAATGTTCAATTATTTGATAAAAAACCATTCAAAGCAACTTATGTACCAAATGGTAAAGCGGACGATTTAGGTGCTGCATGTAAAGAATATGACAAAACAATTGATGAAAATCCAATTGATATTCAAATCTTAGGAATTGGTCAAAATGGACACATTGGTTTCAATGAACCTGGTGCGCCACTTGATGGAACAACTTCTGTCGTTGACTTAACTGAATCAACAATCAATGCAAATAAACGTTTCTTTGATAAAGTGGAAGATGTACCAACTAAAGCTGTTTCAATGGGAATTGGTTCAATTCTTAAAGGTAAGAAAATCGTCTTGATGGCTTATGGCGAAAACAAAGCAGATGCAATCAAAGGAATGGTGGATGGACCTGTGACGACAGAAATGCCAGCAAGTGCATTGCAAAACCATGATGACGTTGTTGTAATCATCGACGAAGAAGCTGCAAGTAAACTGTAAAGAAAAGGTTGTGGTTCCAAGCGACTAGCTCCGAAAAAATAGCAAACAGGCGCACAAAATAGCTCTTCATATTTTGGTGAGACTGTGAGCTATTTCGAGGAGTTGCTTGGTGAACACCGTGAATGAGGTTGTGGCGCAAAGCGTTTAGCTTCGAAAAAATAATGAGCAACTGACAAAAATAGCATTCCATATTTTTAGGCAGTTACGAATTATTTCGAGGAGTTGCTTGGGGAACACCGTGAATGAGGTTGTGGTTCCAAGCGTTAAACTTCAAGCAATAAGGAATTTTTTATAGAAATAGTTTCTCATGTTTTTATGAAAAAAAGACTTATTGCCGAAGGAGTTGCTTTGGGAACACCATTTGCTCGAAAACAGGAGGCATGACAAAACTTTTGTCATGCCTCCTGTTTTGTTGTATGAACTTAGATGAAACGAACGATTCGTGGTAGCCAGTTTTATTTTTAAAAGGGTAAAATTATTTGATAAATTTTTTTTCATTTGTTTTAGGTTAAGTAAAAAAGAAAAGCTGGCTGAATCCTTGAGGTTGAAAATGCTTAGTGCTAAGTTAATAGGTTAAGTTAGTAGCTAAAAAATTTTTTTCTCATCTAACATTCATTTTGAAAGAAATGTTGGGTTGAAAAAGCAGTGATGCCTTGTTATTCTTGACTGAAAGAGGTAAGGGGGGAGCTTGGATGTATCAGCAAGAGAGCCATCATTTTTTTACGCGCGAAGATTTTCAACATGCATTGGAAGAGATGATTCAGCCTTTACGAAATGAGATGATTCATTCGGAATTGGCCGGATTACACTTGGGGAGTAGCGGAGCAGTATACGATCAAAAACGCGCGGATATGGAAGCGCTTATCCGCGTGCTTTGGGGATTAGGACCATACTGGACGATGAATCAAGAGGATGAATTAAGAGATGTTTATATCCAAAAAGTTTCAAACGGAACCGACCCAGATAGTCCATACTACTGGGGGACAGTCGAAGACTACGATCAATATATTGTTGAAATGGCGGCACTTTCGCTAAATTTATTATTAAACAAAGATTCTTTTTGGGTAGAAATGTCTACAACGAGTCAACGCAATCTTGTTGCTTGGCTAGCACAAGCTTTGGATAAAAAAATTCCGAAAAATAATTGGACTTTTTTCAAAGTATTGATTCGTTTGGCATTAGCTCATTGTGGAGAAAAGTTGAATCGTGAAAAGTTAATTGAAGAGCTGACTTTAATTGATACAATGGCGATTGAAAATGGTTGGTATGTAGATGGTAAACCAACGCAAAAAGATTATTATGTACCTTTTGCTTTTCATTATTATGGGTTGATTTTTGCGAAATTTATGAAGGAAGAACTGCCAGAATGGGCAGATAAATTTATTGATCGAGCAAGACGGTTTACACAAGAATTTATTTATTTTTTTGACTCAGCTGGCGAAGCATTACCTTACGGACGAAGTCTGACTTATCGATTTGCGCAAGGTGCATTTTTTTCGGCACTGATTTTTGCAGAAGTGGAAGCAATTCCTTGGGGACAAATAAAAACACTTTTATCGAATCATCTACAGACCTGGTTGGCACATGATATCTTTACTTTTGATGGCCGATTGTCAATTGGTTATCACTATGAGAATCTTGTGATGGCGGAAGGATATAATGCACCAGGATCGCCTTATTGGGCATTTAAATTTTTCTTGTTATTAGCCACGGAACCAGCACATCCATTTTGGCAAGCAGAGCCAGAATCAATTGTAAAAAAAGAAAATCAGATAGTTACTGCGGGGAATATGTTCGTCGTTCAGGCAAAAAATGGGCAACATGTCCTGGGCTATCCATTTGGAAATCTAGTGCATAACCAAGCTCATGCTGAAGCAAAGTATAGTAAATTTGTTTATTCGACCAAGTTTGGGTTCAGTGTTCCAAAAGCTAGTTCTGAGTATGAAGCAGGTGCGTTTGATAATGTTCTGGCAGTTTCTAGAGACGGTCAGTATTACCGAGTGAAAGGAGAAGTCATTGATTATCACGCAGATAACAATTGTGTAAGTTATCTCTGGCGACCGTTTAGAGAAGTAGAAATTCAGACAGAAATTTATCCATTTGGTGAATGGCATGTGCGAGTGCATGAAATCAAAACGACAATCCCAATCGAAATCAGAGAAGGTGGATTTAGTTTGCCGTTAAAAGGGAAAAATATTGGGGGGATAGTTGAACCATTATCCGCGAAAATCATTTCAGAAGAACTATGTTCGCAAATTATAGCGATTGAAGGATATGAGAAAGCAAAGATAACGCAACTGGAAGCAAATACTTCTTTGTTTTTTCCACGAACTAGTTTACCGTATTTAAAAAATCAGTTGCAACCAGGAACGCATCGCTTGATTTGTTTAGTTGGTGGCATAACAGGAGAGGGAGAGAAACATGCTGAAAATTAGTTTGAAGGATCAATACAATCAACCAATTATTGGAAAAATCGATCATGACAAAGAGACAGGTCCATTTGAAGCAAGAGGAGAAGAAATGGCTGTCTTGGCAATCAAAGATTACCGTTATCAGTTGGGAGATAAAGTCGTAGTGACTACAGAGGCAAATGAAAGTTATTTTGTCGTTCAGTTAGATGAAACATTAGCACCAAATTTAATCTATTTGCCCGAAGAAAAATGGGAATATCATTTTCCATTGGAGGCGTCCTTGACGAAATCAAGTGTAGAAACTGGATTTCAATCAGCTCGCCATCAGTTGATGATTCGCAAAGCTTATGAGTTTGAAATCACTAACTATCAAAACTTGTCCATCAACACACACGACCAAAAAAATGATTCAGGTGCTTACCCACATGCTTTTGCAAATGTAGAAACACGAAATGATTCTGTCTTTTTTGCTAAAAATGCAATTGATGGTAAATATGGAAACCTTTCTCATGGCTCCTATCCATTTGCTTCATGGGGGATCAATCAACAAGCAGATGCAGAGTTAGTTATCGATTTTGGACGAGTGATTGAGACAGACCGGGTACAAGTACTCTTTCGTGGCGATTATCCACATGATAGTTTTTGGACAGAGATCACTTTACTTTTTTCAGATGGCGAAACGTTGGTTGTACCAACAACAAATACTTTGTCATTTCAAGAAATTACTTTCCCCATGAAAAAGACAAGCAAACTAACAATCAAAAACTTGAAAAAAGCAAATGATGATTCACCATTTCCTGCATTGACACAAATCGAAGTCTTTGGACGAAATAGTCATGAATAACAAAAGAATAAATCACAGAAGGCTGAAGTAACTGATTCAGCCTTCTGTGATTTATTCTAGTAATGTATGCTATTCATCGAAATGGATGTTTTAAGCCATAAATTAAAAAAGGGATTGCCAAAGTCTCTCCACGTTGGCAATCCCTCTTTTTCATAGAAATAGGAGAAGTTATTTTTAAAAAGATGTTCTTATTGCTCGAAAGCTGCTTGGAGCCGCAACCTCATTCACGGTGTTCCCCAAGCAACTCCTTCGGCAATAAGTCTTTTTTTCATAAAAACATGAGAAACTATTTCTATGAAAAATTCCTTATTGCTTGAAGTTTAACGCTTGGAGCCACAACCTCATTCACGGTGTTCCCAAGCAACTCCTTCAAAACAAGCATAAATTACTCAAAAATTTGAGAAGCAATTTTCGTTAATTTATGCTTATTTATTGGAGCTGGGCACTTCTTTCACAACCTCTACAGGTTTGGCCGATCAATAACCTTTTCTTTCGGCATATCAACGAAGCAAAGCTCCTCGATTTCAATACCTTCCGTCTCAAAAATCACAAGTTCATTTTCTCCTTGCTTCAAGAAACTTTTTGGACAATATAGAGTTAGAAGTGGTCCTTGATTCCAGTAACGTCCTAGATTGATTCCGTTAACGACCACAACGCCTTTACCATAACGAGAACAATCAATAAAGGTATCAGCTGTTTCTGCTAAATCAAACTTAAATTGATAAAATGAAGGTTGCTCTGGCACTTTTCCAGCTTGATAATCAATTTTTTCGAGTTGTTCTTTTTCCAACGTCAATGGATAGTGAACATATCCTTGATGAAAATGGATATCTTGCATGATTCCTCCACGAATACCTTTTGATTGCTCGGGGCCGTTTAATTTTGCTCCGTAATTTACTCGACCTAAATTTTCTACTAATACATCAATTTGGATTACTTCGTTTTCTTTTTGACCAGCAATCATAATTTCTTCGCCAAGTGCTTCTTGATATTGTGTAGCCTGATGTTCGCCATCACTATAGATATGTGCTCGATCACTGGTTTCGACAAGTCGTAATTTATTTTTGTGCTGATAATTTTTCCACTGAGCAGAATACAGCACATAACCGTAACCTGTACTGATGTTTTCCATGGTTAGTGGGTAAGGCGAAGCAATTCCTGCCATCATTTGATCTTTTGTTTTGAAAAAAGAAACACTTTCTGTCACTGGATAGTTCCCAAGAGCACTTATTTTTTTCGTTCTTGGTTCTGCTTGCCAAACATCAGGACAGACCTCTTTGATTGCTTGTTGCACAAGATAGTACTTTTCAGTTGGTTCACCAGCTTCAGTTAACAACGCATCATAATCATAGCTTGTGACTTGTGGTAAGTCCAACATTCCTCGAGCTGAACAACCATTATAGAAACCGAAATTTGTACCGCCATGAAACATATACAGATTAAGCGAGCCAACCTCCAGCATCTCTTTGACTTCATTTGCTAAATCTTGGGCATCTCGTTTGATAATAGGTTCGTTCCAACGATTGAACCAACCATCCCAGTATTCCATACACATGATGGGCCAATTTTTTCCATGTTGTTGCATAAATGTTTTTAAAACGTTTGCATTTTCTTTTGAATGGCTACCAAAGTTTCCAGTAACAAATACATCATCTTCAATCAATGTACCCGCATCTAAAACTTCAGGCCAAGAACCATCGGAGGTAAATAACGGAATAGTGATTGCAAAAGATTCAATCAATTGCTTTGTTTGTCGAAGATATTCTTTTTCCATGCCATAAGAACCATACTCATTTTCGATTTGCATCATGATAACAGGACCACCTTGAGAAACTTGAAGGGGTGCTAGTTTTGGTAACAAAACAGTGTAATAATTTTTGACTTTTTCCATAAATCGAGGGTCAGTCGAGCGTAATCTTATACCAGATTCTTTCAAAAGCCAAGCTGGTAAACCACCAAATTCCCACTCAGCACAGATGTAAACAGAAGGACGTAAAATGACCATCAGACCTAATTCTTGTGCTAAGTTAACAAAAGCGACAACATCTTTCATTCCTTCAAAATCAAAAGTTCCCTCTTTAGGTTCATGGATGTTCCATGGAATGTAAGTTTCTACCGTGTTGGCGCCTAAAGCTTTTAAGTTATACAGGCTGTCTTCCCACTGAGCAGGTGCTAGTCGAAAGTAGTGAATTGCTCCGCTGATTAATTTGATGGGTTCTCCATCAAGTAAAAAATCTTCTTTGATTTCAAATGTCTGCATCTTTTTTTCTCCTCACCAATATTTTTTCCACTCGGGATTTGCTAAACGCATGAGTGCTTCGAAATAAAAATAGTCGCCCCAAAGATTTGGTTCATCAATGCCTTTTCCTTCGGCGTGTGCGTAGACACCGTGTAGTAGAAGACCTTCGTTTACAGTTTCATGTTTGGCTGAATACTTTTCACCTAATTGATAAATCATTCCTTGAGCTAATTCCTTCGCGGCTGGATAGGCGTTACTTTTTTCTGCTTCCAGCAGACCACATGCAGTAATTGCTAGGGCAGAACTGTCTTTGTCTGAAGGGACTTGGTCATTAAAATCAAAGTCCCAGTAAGGAACGAGATCTTGAGGCAAGTTAGTTAGAAAGACATCAACGATTTCGTTATAGTTTTGTGGAAAGCCAGCATTTGTTAACGACGTATCTTTCTGTGCCCCATTTTCTTGCTTATTTTGTGAATAGCTTTCGTTTAATGGGATACCCAAAATTGCCCAGCTTTGTCCACGTGCCCAAATCGAATCATCACTGTTTCCTTGATGAGTGGCACCGTGGCTGGGTTTGCCGGTTAGCGGATCAAAATAATAAGTATGGAAAGTTGTCGCATTTTCTCGAATAACCGTTTTTAGTAAAGTCTGATAGTGCTTTTGGGCAACTTCTTGATAGCGCATATCTCCAGAAATCTCTGTTGCACGAAAGAGCAATGGCAAATTAATTAGTGAGTCAATGATTAGTCGATACTCTTTGGGGTCACCCAATTTTCCCCAAGCTTGAATAAACTGTCCTTTTTTTTGAAAACGTGCCATTAAAACATCTGCAGCTTGTAAAATTTGTTGCTGACATAACAAACTGTCGGTAACAGTATAGCCCGCGCCGGCAGATAAACTATATAAAAAGCCGATATCGTGGTGATCTAAAACAAAATGATTTTCTAATCGCTCTTGAAAGCTATGGATATTTTCCATCGCACGAACTAAAAATGTCTCTCTCCCAGTCCATTCGTAAGCGAGCCAAAGCATCCCAGTCCAAAAACCATTTGTCCAATCATCATTTGGTTTGATTCGATAGTTTCCGTTTGTTGCACAGGCAGAAGGGAAATCTAACCCATAACGTTGCATGTTGGCTTCGATTGTTTGACAGCACCAATCTAATTGTTGTGTCAACCAGTCTTGTTGTACGTTGCTACCGAGTTGAATCAGTTCCTGTTTCTTATCTTGAAGTTTCATGAGAGCCTCCTTTTAACTTGTTAACATATTAACTTAGATTAGTATACCGTACTTAACTACAAAAAGCGAATATTCCATTTCTTTTTATTTATTTAAAAAAGGATAGAAACGCAAAAAAAGTGGTCGCTTACTCAGCTTCCACTTCGATTTTTGTTTTGAAATATTTCCAATGTTTATAACTGACGATATATTCTGCAACACTTTGATCAGCTAAGTAAGAATGTTTGACTTGTTTGACGACAGGTTCTCTAAAACTTAACTGTAATAAATTCAATAATTCTGAGTTATCAGAAAAAATAATTTCGTCTGTTTCAACAGAAGACAAAGAGAATAAATCAATATCAAAGTCTTTACGTACTCGCTCATAAATGCTTGCGTAGGTTGAGAGATCTTTTGTCAGTGGTTCTTTTACTAACTTCTTAGGTAGATGAGTGATATGTAAAAGAAAAGGGACGTCTTCAAAAAAACGAACACGTTTGATTTTATAGTAGGAAGCATTGGCAGGTAAGCCCAGTTCCTTTAAAATAGTAGGGTGATTTTCTTCTTCAATAGCTAAAACTTTGACTTTCTCTTTATCTAAAGAATGAAGTTCAATATCAGAGAATTTCACACTTTGGGAGACTTTTGATTTAGAAACAAAAGTTCCTTTTCCTTGAATACGGTAAAGATAGCCAGCTGTCGTCAACTCATTTAATGCTTTGACAGCTGTGATTGAGCTGACAGAATATTTTTGTTTGATGTCAGCTTCTGAATAGAATTTATCGCCAGGAATAAATTTATGTTTTTTTATTTCCGCTAATAAATCTTGCTTAATTTGTTCATATTTGGGAATCATTCGATTATACCCTCCATTCTCTGCGGTAAATACTAACTAGTAGCATAACATGTTAACTTTAGTTTAGCAATTGATTATCGCTAGGCCAATTCACAAAATGTGATTTTTATCGAAAAAAATATAATATGTTAAGATGTTAGGTTTACGTGGAGAAAGTGGTGTGATATAGTATGGGTAAGCAAAACATAATATGTTAAGTTGAATATTCAATTTTGGGGGAGGAAGACAGATGAGAAATATCCTATTGATTAGCCATGGGAATATGGCGGAAGGAGTCAAAGCAAGTTTGGAGATGATTGTCGGTAAGCAGGCACATGTTCACACAGCTTCTTTGAAACCAGACGGGGATAATCTACAATTTGAAAATGAATTAGAAGAAAAAATGAAAGCCCTTAACGGCGAGACTTTGATCATTGCCGATTTATTGGGTGGAACACCGTGCAATGTTGCATTGACTAACTATCTTGAAAATGACGAGGTAGAAATCATTGCGGGAATGTCTTTACCATTAGTCATTGAAGCTACATTGAATAGCCATGCTAGTGTTAGTGAGTTGATTCAGCTATCGATAAGTGGGATTACAAATGTTAAAAAGAAAATGCTGGAAGCCGAAGTAGAAAAAGATCCGGTTGTTTCCAATGAAGATTTAGAAAAATACAAAGAATATGAAGGCAAAGCCAACATCGTGAATGTCCGCATCGACGAACGATTGATTCATGGACAGGTTGCAGGTATCTGGTCACCTAGCTTGAATACACAGCGAATCATTGTGATTAACGATGAAGCAGCTACAGATTCTTTACAAAAATCTTCACTAAGAATGGCAGCGCCTACATCTATGCGACTTTCAGTTTTAGATGTTGCTACTGCAGCTAAAAATATCCAATCAGGTAAGTACGGTAAGCAAAGAATATTCTTGGTCTTTAAAAATCCAACTGATGTATTGAGATACTTAGAAGCTGGTGGTCAATTGGAAACGGTCAATGTTGGAAACATGAGTTATAAGGAAGGCGCAAGAGATGTAACGAAGAGTATCAAAGTATTGAAAGAAGAAGAAATAGTTTTTGAAGCGATTGCCGCAAAAAAAGTGAAAGTAACTGCGCAATTGGTACCAAATGATCCAGTTATCGACTTTATGGAAAAATTAAGAAGCTAATATTAGGAGGAAGACAGCTATGCATTTAGAAATATATCAAATTATTCTTATTACTGTTTATGCTTTTATTGCCATTAATGATTCACTTATTTCAAATACACTAACGCAACCGGCAATTGCCGGAATGATTTCCGGAATGATTATGGGCGATTTAAAAACCGGATTAATGGTCGGTGGAACGCTTCAATTGATGCGTTTAGGTATCGCAGCATTTGGTGGCGCTTCAGTTCCTGATTACTTTACGGGAGCCGTGCTAGGAACTGCTTTTGCGGTGATTTCAGGTAAAGGGGCAGAGTATGGAATTGGGTTAGCTGTTCCAGTTTCTTTACTGATGCTGCAGCTTGATGTAGTAGCCCGCTTTTGTAATGTTTTCTTGCTACACCGCATTGATCGTGCAATTGATGATATGAAGATTAGTCGAATCCCTCGGCTTGTGTTATCAGGTTCTTTCCTATGGGGATTATCACGTGCGATTCCAATCTTGTTGATGTTACTTGTCGGTGATGCTGCTGTTTCAACAATTACTGAAAATACGCCTGCTTGGTTGATGGATGGACTAAAAACAGCTGGTGGTGTATTGCCAGTAGTTGGTATCGGAATCTTGCTACATTATCTTCCTACAAAACAATATATTCCATATTTGCTTTTAGGTTTCTTTTTAGCTGCTTATTTGCAAGTCCCAATGTTAGGTATTTCAATTGTGGGTGTGATTGCAGCAATGATTGTCTTTAAACGTGATAGCGAAAAAGCAGCAAGTGTTCAAACAGTAGCAAATACTGGAACTTTCGAGGGAGGATTTGATGGTGATGAATAATCAAAAACTAACAAAAAAAGAATTAAACGCAATTAGTTGGCGTTACATTTTAGGAAGTCAATTGAACTGGAACTATGAACGGATGATGAGTTCCGGGTATTTATACGGAATGTTGCCTGTCTTGAAAAAGTTTTATGGTGAAGATCCATTGGAATTGCAAGATATGTTACGAACACATAATCAGTTTTTTAACACAAACGCGATTTTTGGGAATTTGATTATGGGGATTGATGTCGCAATTGAAGAAGAAGATGGCTATCGAGCAAAAGATACGATCGTTGCGTTAAAAACAGCGTTGATGGGTTCACTTGCAGGTGTTGGGGACTCGTTATTCCACGTGATTTGGGGAACAATTTTTGGCTCAATTGCAGGTACCTTAGCTCAGAGTGGTTCAATTGTGGGATGTGTCATCTGGATTATTGCCAATATTGCTTTGTTATTTGGTCGAGCGGCTTTATTGCCATTGGGATATAAACAAGGGGTGAAGTTAGTTACGACCTTAAAAGATAAGTTATCTGCTTTTACGAATGCAGCGACTGTCTTAGGAGTTACGGTTATCGGGGCATTGATTCCTTCCGTTGTGAAAGCAACTGTACCGTTTGTCTATAAAAAAGATGGCGTAGAACTAGTGATTCAAGATACATTGGATGCTATTTTACCTGCACTAGTACCAGTGTTGCTAGTTTTATTAACTTACTGGATGTTAGGTCATAAGAAATTGAATTCCACACGCGTTATCTGGATTATCTTGATTTTATCGATTGCGTTAAGTGCACTAGGAATTTTGGGCTAATCGTAAAGAAGACATGATTGAAAAGAAGACGACCAAATCAATGAGTATTTGGCTGTCTTCTTTTTTTCTTACCCATAAAAAATGTGCTATATTGAATGGGAGGAGATGTTGAAATGGCAGATATGGTATTAACGATTCCAGAGATTACCTTGCGTTTAGGCTTGGCGATGTTATTTGGGGGCGCGATTGGTTTTGAAAGACAATATAAAAATCGTCCAGCGGGAATGCGCACACATATTTTAGTTTGCATGGGTGCATGTATTATTGCTTTGATCCAAGTGGAAATAGCTGGTGGGGCAGTGCAAGACGCAATGCAACATCCAGATCTTTCAGGTGTGATTCGTTCAGATGAAGCGAGATTGATTGCTCAAGTTGTTAGTGGGATTGGTTTTTTAGGTGCTGGGACAATTATTGTAACAAAGCGCTCGGTGACTGGATTGACAACGGCGGCCTCTCTTTGGGCAGGAGCCGGCCTAGGGATTGCAATCGGGATGGGTTTTTATTCGATTGCGATTATTAGTTTCATTGGTGTGATGATTGCTTTGACAATGGTAAAGCGAATTATTCACGTTCCAACGACAAAAAAATTAGAGATCCAATTTATTCACCGACAGGAGACCAAAGATTTTTTGTCTGATTATTTTGAAGCGAGAAAAATTAAAATTGAAGATGTGAATTTTGATGTTAAATTTGTCGAAGATTATCGCATTTACACGAATATTTACACGATTGATTTACCAAAAGGAATGACTTACACGGACGTGATTGAGGAACTTTCCACGTATAAAAATATTACTAAGTTGCGACTAGTTAGTCTTTCTTGATGAGCAGGAAAGAGGTTGTGGCGCAAAGCGTTCAGCTCTGACAAAATAATGAGCAACTGACAAAAAATAGCTGTCCATATTTTTGGGACAATTGGGCGTTATTGTGAGGAGTTGCTTTGGGAACACCGTGGAAAGAGGTTGTGGCGCAAAGCGTTTAGCTTCAAGCAATAAGGAAATTTTTCTGAAAATAGTTTCGCATATTTTTCTGAAAAAAGACTTATTGCCGAAGAAGTTGCTTTGGGAACACCGTTTACTTACAAAAAGAGACGGGGACAAAACGAAAGACCCAGTCATTTTTAACACATGATTAAATAGAAAAACCACCTAAAATCACCGTTTTTTAAAACGAATTTTAGGCGGTTTTTTCTATTTGGGAAACCTTTGTTTGCTGAGAGAAAGTCTTGATAATTTTCTCTCAAAGATTATCAAGTTTTCTTATTCTAATCCAATCAAATAGTCATCATCTTTCATTGCTTCCACGTGACCTAGTAAATAGCCGTTCCCTACTTGAGAGAAGAAATCATGGTTGCTTGTACCAGTTGAGATTCCATTCATGACGATTGGATTGACATCATTTGCGGTATCTGGGAAAAGTGGATCCATCCCCAAATTCATCAATGCTTTATTTGCATTGTAACGCAAGAAAGTTTTTACTTCCTCTGTCCAACCCATTTCATCATATAACTCTTCTGTATAACGTTCTTCATTTTCATACAATTCATAAAGTAAATTGTACATCCAATCTTTCAATTGTTCTTGTTCTGCTTCAGGTAACTCGTTGTAGCCGAGTTGGAATTTGTAACCAATATACGTTCCATGAACAGATTCATCGCGGATAATCAATTTGATGATTTCAGCAACGTTTGCTAGTTTATTATTTCCTAAATAATAAAGAGGTGTATAAAAACCAGAATAGAAGAGGAATGTTTCTAAGAAAACACTCGCTACTTTTTTCTCTAAAGGTGTACCATTTTTATAAATCTCATTGATGCGTTCCGCTTTGCGTTGTAAATAGATGTTTGTATTGGTCCACTCAAAAATTTCTTCGATTTCTTTTTTGGTATTTAATGTACTGAAAATAGAAGAATAGCTTTTCGCATGAACAGATTCCATAAACTGAATATTGTTTAAAACAGCTTCTTCATGTGGTGTACGGACATCATTTCGTAGCTGATCCATTCCGCTTTCTGATTGGACCGTATCAAGCAATGTCAAACCACCGAATACATGACCAACGGTTTCTTTTTCTAGTTCAGAAAGTGTCCGCCAGTCATCTAAGTCATTTGAAAGTGGGATACGAGTATCTAACCAAAACTGTTCCGTTAACTTTTCCCAGGTAGACTTGTCAATAATATCTTCGATTTCATTCCAGTTAATTGCTTCATAATAAGTTTCTGACATGAGTTTGCTCCTTTATTGATTGTCGTTTCTAAATTCGTTTGCTTGTTAAATGACACAACTTTCACATTGGTTGCTACCGATTTCTTCTGCATCATCGGTAAAGGTACGTACATAATAAATTGATTTCACGCCTTTATGGAAAGCATAGTGACGTAAAATGTTTAAATCACGTGTCGATTGTTTGCTACTTGTTTTCCATTCATATAAGCCTTCTGGAATTTCTGAACGCATAAATAAAGTTAAACTCATTCCTTGATCGACATGCTTTTGTGCAGTTGCATAAATGTCGATGACTTTGCGCATATCCATATCGTAAGCAGAAGTGTAATAAGGAATCGTTTCATTTGAAAGATAAGGTGCAGGATAGTAGATTTTACCGATTTTCTTTTCTTGACGTTCTTCAATCATTCGCGTAATCGGATGAATACTTGCACTTGTATCATTAATGTAAGAAATTGAACCGTTTGGCGCTACAGCCAGACGATTTTGATGATATAGACCATCTTTCATAATCGCTTGTTTTAACTCTTCCCAATCTTGTGCAGTTGGGACGAAGATACCTTCAAATAATGCTTTTACTTTTTCAGATTTTGGTTGGAACTCGCCAGTGATATATTTGTCAAAGTAAGAGCCATTCGCATAGTCTGATTTTTCAAAGTTATGGAAAACTTCCTTACGTTCACGAGCAATTTGATTACTTTCAACTAATGTCCAATAGTTCAGTAACATGAAATAGATATTGGTAAAGTCCAAAGAATCTTCAGAGCCATATTCCATTTGTTCTTTTGCAAAGTAAGTGTGTAAGCCCATCGCACCTAATCCAATGGTATGATTTAGTTGATTTCCATTTTGAATTGGTGGCACAACATCAATATCAGAAGCATCAGTGATGTAGGTTAAGGCACGAGTCATTGTTCGAATGGATTTTCCAAAGTCGGGACTGTCCATCAAGTTAACAATATTTGTTGAACCTAAGTTACATGAAATGTCTGTTCCTAACACTTCGTATTCTTGTTTGCCATTGATGACAGAAGGCGTTTGAACTTGTAAGATTTCAGAACATAGGTTACTCATAATGATTTTACCGTCGATTGGGTTTTCGCGGTTCGCTGTATCAATGTTGATGATATAAGGATAACCAGATTCTTGTTGCAATTTTGAGATTTCATTTTCTAAATCGCGTGCTTTGATTTTTTGTTTCCGAATATTAGGGTTGGCTACTAAGTTGTCATATTCTTTCGTGATGTCAACATAAGAGAACGGAACACCATATTCTTTTTCTACACTATAAGGACTAAATAAATACATTTCTTCGTTTTTACGAGTCAATTCATAGAACTTATCAGGAACAACAATCCCAAGAGAAAGTGTTTTTACACGGATTTTTTCATCAGCATTTTCTTTTTTTGCAGATAAAAAGGCAATGATATCTGGATGGAAAACGTTCAGATAAACAACACCAGCACCTTGACGCTGACCTAATTGATTTGAATAACTAAAGCTATCTTCGAATAATTTCATGACAGGAACGACACCGCTGGCTGCGCCCTCGTAGCCTTTGATAGGAGCCCCTGCTTCACGCAAGTTGGAAAGAGTGATTCCGACACCGCCACCAATGCGAGATAGTTGTAGAGCAGAGTTGATTGAGCGCCCAATCGAGTTCATATCGTCAGTAACTTGTGTTAAGAAACAAGAAACTAATTCGCCACGGCGTTTACGTCCAGCATTCAAGAATGAAGGAGTTGCAGGTTGGTAACGTTGATGGATCATTTCATCAGCTAAAGCCAACGCAAGTGCTTCGTCACCATTTGCAAAATATAAGGCATTAAAAGCTACGCGGTCTTCGTAAGATTCAAGGTAAGCAGAGCCATCATTTGTTTTTAACGCATATTGAGAATAAAATTTATAAGCTGCCATAAATGACTTAAAGGTAAAGTGTTGGTCTGCTAAAAATTGATACAACTTTTCAATAAATTCATCAGAATATAATTGGATAAATTCTGCTTCGATATATTGATTTTCAATCAGATAATCGATTTTTTCTTTGATTGTTGGAAATGTCATCGTATTTGGTTGTACATTTTCCTCAAAAAAAGCTGCAAGAGCTTCTTTATCCTTATTCAAAGGAATTTGACCGTTAACTGGTCGGTTAATCTCGTTGTTTAACTTAAAGTAACTGACATCTTTTAAATTTTTAAGACTCATAAGTACGCCCAACCTTCTTTTCTTTTTGTTTAGTTTTGGAGAATCGTGCTTTAAAAAAGGATTTGGGGCTTTTGGTCGAGCCGTCAAATCCAAGTGTACTACCTATTTTTAGTTGATAAACAAATTAGCTAGCTAATCTGCGTAATTGATCTGGACGGAAACCAATAACCGTTTCAATCTCAGAAGTTGTCACAGGGACGCTTTGGAATCCTTGTTCTTTCAACCAATCAATTGCTTCTGGTTTTTCGTCAATATTTACTTCTTCAAAATCAATTTCGTTATCAGCTAAAAAACGTTTGACCATTTTACATTGCATACAGTTGTTTTTAGAAAAAATTTTTACGTTCATCGTTTGTGCCTCCTCGTAACACATTTCATCGTTATCTATAATCAATAGTATAAAACTCTTAGTAAAAAAGTCAAACAGGAAACACTATATATTGTGTTGTGGAAACTGTGGAATACTAAGTTTTGTGTTTTTTGAAAAACAATTGAAAGCAAGTATCAGTAAGGGAAATCCCATAATTAAGTAAAAATAAGCTGTGGATAACCACTTAAAAAGATTTTTTTTCTCATCAAATTAAAAGAATCTATAACAAAAGTGTAATCTTTCACAATGCTAATTGACTTTCTCAATTGATGGAGTTATTCTTGTTGAGAATGATTATCAATCGTTGTTCTGTTCAACAAAAATAAATAGAAACAAAAAGGAATGAAATCATTTCCCCACATGATTTTTTTCACAAGAAAGGATTTCGGATGGAAACTTTAGCACAAGCAAAACAGAATTTAGTTTACCAAATTGTCAAAATCCAGACAAAAGAGTCTGTCAAAAATCATTTGCAAAATTTAGGAATCATCCCAGGGACCAAAATTGTGGTTGTGAATTTGTCAGGGGAAAACGCAATTCTTCTATTAAAGAACAATCGAATTGCTGTAAATCGAGAATTACTAGCGCAGATTTTTGTGAAGAAGCCAGATTCTATAGCAGAAAGCTGGACATCTCTTGATCAGCTGACTGTTGGCGAAAGCGCGACAGTGGTAGCTCTTCATGGACAAGGTGCAGTGAAACGACGCTTAATGGATATGGGCGTGACGAAAAATGTTCGAGTAGCGATTCGAAAGTTAGCACCGTTAGGCGATCCAATCGAGATTACTTTACGTGGATATGAATTAACATTGCGAAAAAAAGAAGCTGAATTGATTCTTGTTCAAAAGGAGCGAAGTGAATGAGTATTGAAGTTGCGTTAGTTGGTAATCCCAACAGTGGGAAGACGAGTTTATTCAATGCGTTGACGGGAGCCAATCAATATGTTGGAAATTGGCCAGGGGTTACAGTCGAAAAAAAATCAGGTAACCTAAAAAAACATCCAGCAATCCACATTCAAGATTTACCCGGCATTTATTCTCTCTCTCCATATACACCTGAAGAAATGGTTGCTAGAGAATATTTGATTCATGAACGCCCAGATGTTGTGTTGAATATCGTAGATGCGACTAATTTGGAAAGAAACCTTTATCTCACTACGCAGTTACTTGATTTAGGTATTCCGGTTGTTGTCTGCTTAAACATGATGGATGTGGTCAAAAAAGAAGGAAAGACAATCAACCTTGATAAATTGTCTTATGGGTTAGGCGTGCCAGTTATTCCAATGAGCGTTGTCAAAAACCAAGGACTTGAACGTGTCTCAAAGTTGTTAACCAATCAAGAAACCTTTACCGTACCAGAACCATGCGAATACGATCCACGATTGGAAGCAGCATTAAATGAAATTGAAGATGTCTTGCATTTTGATTTCACAATAAAAAATCAGCGTTGGTATGCTCTAAAGTACTTTGAACGAGAAACATTAGCTAGTTCTGAATTAGAGCTAACAACGCAACAAACAAAAGAAATTGAAGAGTTGATTCAGTTAACAGAAAAAATTTTTGCAGAAGAAAGTGAAACTATTCTAGTCAATGAAAGATATGAATTTATCACACAACTAACAGCTTTGAGTGTGGTAGTTGTTGATTCTTTCCAATATTCGTTAAGTGACAAAATTGATCGCATCGTAACGAATCGTTGGTTGGCGTTACCAATCTTTGCGTTAGTGATGTGGTTTATCTATTATTTAGCCATTCAAACAATTGGAACGATGGGAACGGACTGGATCAATGATACGTTCTTTGGCTCATGGGTACCGGAAACGGTTGGAAGCTGGTTACAGGCCGCTCAAGTCGCGGACTGGATGCAGCAACTTATCTTAAATGGAATCATTGCTGGTGTTGGTGCAGTGTTAGGCTTTTTACCGCAACTGATGGTTTTGTTTCTCTGTTTAAGTTTTTTGGAAGATTGTGGGTACATGGCACGGATTGCTTTTGTGATGGACCGTTTATTCCGCAAATTTGGCTTGTCAGGAAAATCGTTCATTCCGATGCTGATTGCAACGGGTTGTGGTGTGCCGGGCGTGATGGCGAGCCGAACAATTGAAAATGAACAAGATCGTCGTTTAACGATTATGGTCACGACATTCATGCCTTGTTCCGCAAAATTACCAATTATTGCATTGATCGCAGGTGCTTTTTTCCCACGTTCTTCATGGGTGGCACCGTCTGCCTACTTTTTAGGAATGAGTGCCATTATTTTATCTGGGATTGCGTTGAAAAAAACGCGCTTATTTGCTGGTGAAACAGCTCCGTTTATTATGGAGTTGCCAATGTATCATTTTCCACAACTTCAGACGATTTTACGACAAACGTATGATCGTTGTAAATCATTTGTGAAAAAAGCAGGAACAATTATTTTTGTTTCAAGTATTGCTGTTTGGTTTTTATCTTCTTACAATTTCCGTGGTCAATCAGTAGCAGAAACCCACAGTATTTTAGCTTGGCTTGGAAGAATCATTGCACCTGTTTTTCAGCCACTTGGCTGGGGAAACTGGCAAGGTGCCGTTGCAACGATTACTGGATTAGTGGCAAAAGAAAATGTGATTGGAACATTTGGAATTCTGTTTGGAAATGCAGAAGTTTCCGAAAATGGACAAGAAATCTGGCAAGTGCTCCGTGGAACGTATACACCAGTTGCTGCCTATTCATTGCTTGCATTTAATTTGTTGTGTGCGCCATGTTTTGCTGCAATTGGTGCAATTCATCGCGAAATGGGTTCGAAAAAATGGACTTGGATTGCGATTGGCTATCAGTGTGGTTTAGCTTACTTAGTCAGCTTTATCATTTATCAAATTGGGCATGTGATCTTTGAAGGTGGCAACTTGTCAATCATGACTTATTTAGCTGGCTTAGTATTGATTGCTTTAGTGTATGGCATCATAAAAAAACCGATGGTACGAAAAGAATCAGTTGTGTCACTTTCATTGGAAGGAGAAAGGTAAGATGGCAACATTTTTATTAAGTGTGTTGATTTTTGGAAGTGCAGGATATATTGTTTATTCTCGCGTGAAGAAAGGCAAGAATTGTGATGATTGTCATACTACTTGTCCAGTGAAAAAAGCATCAAACACTGAAAAATAAGAAAATTGAGTAAGAACGAATAAAAAGCTGAGGTAAGAGCAACACTTTACTTCAGCTTTTTTTGCTTATTTTAACGGAGCATAGTAAGATGATTTTGACAAGATTTGAAAGGGAAGAGGAATAAGCTATGGCGGAAAAGAAAAAAGTTGTTCGTCCACGTTACCAGCAAATTGCAGTGGACTTAGCGGAGCGAATTGTGGAAAATCGTTACAAAGTTGGCGAAAAAATCCATGCCCGTTCAACCTTAGCAAGCACATATAATGCTTCACCAGAAACGACACGTAAAGCAATCAATGTTTTAGTTGATTTGGGAATTATGGAAGTTCGTCATGGTAGTGGTGCATTTGTCGCTTCCAAAGAAAAAGCGAAAGAATTTTTATTACAATATCAAGATGTACAATCCATTCAGGAAACGAAAGCAGATATTATGGCTAGTGTTGAGAAACAAAAAGAAGAGTTGGATCACTTTTCGCAACTTCTGGATCAATTAGTTAACCAAACAAAACGCATCCACAAAATGAATCCATTGTTACCGTTTGAACTGCAATTAAGCAAAAATGCGGAACATTTGGATCAATCAATTAGTGAATTAAACATTTGGCAAGTCACTGGTGCGACAGTCATTGCTATCTCGCATGAAGAAGAGCTACTTGTTTCCCCGGGGCCGTATGCAAAATTTAGCGAAGGTGATACGGTTCACTTTATTGGAAACGAATATACCTTGCAACGAATGATGAATTTTTTCTATCCAGAAGAATAAAAATTGAGTAAAACGCAGAGCGGACAAGCGATTGTTCGCTCTTTTTTTCTTTTTTGACAAAGTGACTACATGATGTTACTATTGTGTGGTCACTTTTTTCATGAAAAAAATTTGAAACTTGCGAAAAAAAGGAGAATTGGTTTGACAAAAGTTGAAGTAAAAAAATTAACAAAGATTTTTGGTAAAAAGACACAAACCGCATTAGAAATGATGCAACAGCATCAACCAAAAACAGAAATTTTAAAGAAAACTGGTGCAACAGTTGGCGTATATGATGTTAATTTCGATGTGAAAGAAGGCGAAATTTTCGTCATCATGGGACTTTCAGGAAGTGGAAAGTCCACATTGATTCGATTATTGAATCGTCTGATTGAGCCAACAGCTGGAAATATTTATATTGATGGGGAAGATGTATCCCAATTAAATAAAGAAGAATTACGTGAAGTTCGTCGTCATAAAATCAACATGGTTTTTCAAAACTTTGGGTTGTTTCCACAACGAACAATTTTAGAAAACACGGAGTATGGATTAGAAGTACGTGGCGTACCTAAAGAAGAGCGTCAGAAGAAAGCGGAACAAGCGTTAGAAAATTCTGGCTTACTTTCATTTAAAGATCAATACCCCAACCAATTATCTGGCGGGATGCAGCAACGCGTCGGTCTAGCACGAGCGCTAGCAAATGATCCGGAAATTTTGTTGATGGACGAGGCTTTTTCTGCGTTGGATCCATTGATTCGTCGTGAGATGCAAGATGAGCTACTTGAATTACAAGCTTCTGTTCAAAAAACAATTATTTTTATCACTCATGATTTAAATGAAGCTTTACGCATTGGGGATCGAATTGCACTAATGAAAGACGGAGAAATTATGCAGATCGGAACAGGAGAAGAAATTTTGACAAACCCTGCGAATGAATATGTCCGTGAATTCGTGGAAGAAGTCGATCGTTCGAAAGTCTTAACCGCCCAAAACATCATGGTGCCAGCTTTAACAACAAATATTGAAGTGGATGGACCAAATGTCGCATTGACACGC
This sequence comes from Enterococcus sp. C50, assembly GCF_040887505.1. NCBI lineage: Bacteria > Bacillati > Bacillota > Bacilli > Lactobacillales > Enterococcaceae > Enterococcus > Enterococcus sp. C50. The sequence goes on from NZ_JBFOFW010000003.1 coordinate 102,478, forward strand.
ATGCGTAGCGAAGAAGTAAGTATGCTGATGGCCGTGGATAAAAAGCGTCACTTGAAAGGAATCATTACAGCTGAAAATGCTTTGGAAGCTCGTCGTCAAAAACGACCGTTGACTGATTTCTTAGATGAAAATGTGACAACAATTGATAAAGATATGCTAGTCAATGATATTTTTAATATCATTTATGATTCACCAACACCACTAGCAGTTGTTGATAATGGCAAGCTACGAGGAGTCGTCATTCGTGGAAGTGTGATTGAAGCGTTGGCAGAAACAAGTGAGGTGAGTGAACATGAATAATTTATTAAACTATCAAATTCCCGTTGCTGATTGGGTCGAAACAATGACGGAATGGTTCACAACGACATTCTCTGGCTTGTTTTCTTTCCTACAGACAATCGGGCAAGCAATCATGACTGGTATAACAAACATTTTGTTGGTTATACCAGCACCAATTTTCATTTTACTATTAACAATAGTAGCTTTCTTTATTTCTAAAAAACGTCTAGGTTTGACTTTATTTACACTGATTGGTTTATGGTTTATCTATAATCAAGGTTTATGGACTGATTTGATGAACACAGTTACTCTTGTTTTATTATCAAGTGTGATTTCAATTATCATTGGCGTGCCTTTAGGAATCTTGATGGCAAAAAGTGATAAAGCACAGAGTGTAATCAAACCGATTCTTGACTTTATGCAAACAATGCCTGGTTTTGTTTATTTAATTCCAGCAGTTGCCTTTTTCGGAATTGGAATGGTACCTGGTGTGTTCGCTTCCGTTATTTTTGCTTTACCGCCAACTGTTCGTTTTACGAATTTAGGCATTCGCCAAGTACCGAAAGAGTTAGTAGAAGCATCGGATTCATTTGGGAGCACAGGTTGGCAAAAATTATTTAAACTAGAATTACCTTTAGCAAAAAATACTATTATGGCTGGGATCAACCAAACAACGATGCTTTCATTATCTATGGTTGTTATTGCTTCAATGATTGGTGCACCTGGGCTGGGTCGTGGAGTACTGTCTGCTTTACAACGAGCGCAAGTTGGGAATGGATTCGTTAATGGTGTTGCTTTAGTTATTTTGGCGATTATCATTGACCGTTTCACACAACACTTGAATCAACCACGTACCAAAAAAGTAAGTGATGTAGCAGGAGCTAAAAGTAAAAAACGTCGTGGAGCCATCATTATTGCAACAGCAGTTATCTTGGTGGGTGCATTAGGTGTCGGTAGCGTCTTTTCAAGTAAAGAAACGAAAAAAATCAACTTATCTTATGTCGAATGGGATACAGAAGTAGCATCAACGAATGTAGTTGGCGAAGTGCTACGTCAAATGGGGTATGATGTGACGATGACGCCCCTCGATAATTCAATCATGTGGGAATCAATTGCAAAAGGTGAATCAGATGGAATGGTTTCTGCTTGGTTGCCAAAAACACATGGTTCTCAATACGCTCAATATAAAGATCAAATCGTTGATCTAGGAGCAAATTTAAAAGGCGCAAAAGTTGGTTTAGTTGTTCCAGACTATATGGATGTTGATTCAATTGCTGATTTAACGAATCAAGCAAATAAAAAAATCATTGGGATCGAACCCGGTGCTGGTGTAGTCAACGCCGCAGAAAATACAATCAATACGTATGATAATCTAGCGGACTGGACAGTCGAAACATCTTCGTCAGGGGCAATGACCGTTGCACTAGGGCAAGCAATTAAAAAGCAAGAACCTATTGTAATCACTGGGTGGTCACCTCACTGGATGTTCGCAAAATATGAGTTGAAATATTTAGAAGATCCTAAAAATGGAATGGGTAGTGAAGAACAGATCCATACAATGGTTCGTAAAGGATTGAAAGAGGATCAAGCTGAAGCATATAAAGTATTGGACCAATTTAATTGGACCAAAGAAGATATGGAAGAAGTTATGCTAGAAATCAACAATGGAAAAGATCCACAAGAAGCTGCTAAAACTTGGATTGAAAATAACCAAGACAAGGTAGCTAGCTGGAAAGCTTAACAGAAGTTGGTTTGTGAGTTTATCAAAAAAGGAGTACAGCCAGTCTGGCTGTACTCCTTTTTGTTATTTTTGCCGTACAAAGAGAAAGTTACCTAGTTGAATGGATGGATGGACTAGTCCTCCTCTAATGGAAGATTGACCATCCAGTTAATTCCGTAGCGGTCGGTGAATGTTCCATAAAGTTTTGCCCAAAAGGTGGGCTCTAAAGGCATAGTGACTTCTCCGGCCTCACTTAATTGTTGGAAAAGCTGCTTGGTTTCTGCTGGGGTTGTTGTCTGAATGACTAAAGCTACATTATTACCGTTAACAACAGGAGCGGACATTCCTTCTGGTGTGTCAGAAAACATAACTCGTGTTCCATAAATCATCAGACTAGCATTTAAAACAAGCTGTTTCTGTTCTTCCGGGATAGAAAAATCAGGTGAACTAGGCATATCTCCAAAAGTTGTCAGGTCGGTACAAGTCACTGAGAAGATTTCTTCGTAAAAATGGATTACTTCTTTTGCTTGATTAGTAAAGGTTAAATAGATGTCCATGTTGGTTCCTCCTAAAGGTTTTTCTGCAGAGTAAAATCTAGTTTGAGTTACTTAAAGTGGATGCCTACGTGACAACGAACAGCTGACAAAGCGACAGTCTGTATTTCATACTTCAAAGCTTAAATGAGTTATTAATGGAAAGCAAACGTTACGCTGTCTGCTGAAAAAGAAAAGGAACAACTAGTTTAAAACAGTAGTGATTCAAATGAAGGTAAGTCTTTTGGGGAACGAAAAGAATTAACCAATTGAGCGCTAAATCAATGCCGCATCTTCTTATCCTATACTCAGTTTAAATTAGTAGAAAACCGCTGGAAGACAATTGCTTTAGTAACGGCCTGTGAAAAATATCAATACTTATTGAGATCGATGATTAAGAGTCATTTCATTAGCTAGAAATATAACGCTGAACAAGGTGTTTCTACTATAAATATGTGTTTATTTGGAAAATGAGAATAGCAGTTAAAGCGAAAATGAGGGAGGATAAGCAGAAAATTAGGAATAGAAGTTTTAATGAATTAGATTCTTTGCGTAGTATTAAGTTGAAAAAAGTAAGTAGCTTATCTGATTTTTATGCTCGAAAACAAAAAAAGAGAATGCGCAGTCTGTCTTCCAAACGTCCGAAGACGCCGACAAACTACCATTCTCGTGGGTTTGGCACCCAATGGGCCGTGAGGGGCTCGAACCCGCGACCCGCTGATTAAGAGTCAGCTGCTCTACCAACTGAGCTAACGGCCCGTACCAAAAGTACTTAATAATATTAGCACTAAGCGTTTTAAAATGCAAGAAGACATAGAAAAAAATCAAAGAAAAGTTTACAAGGTTAGAGAATTTTTTTCATAGTTTATTCATAATTTCTGGCTATTATATAAGCATACCAACAAAAGAAAGTTCTTAATAAAAGAACGAACCCTAACACTTTTTCATTTTTACTCCTTTCCCGCCGATTTTTCGGCGGGCCTCTTATTTCTTAACGAGAATAAAAACAAGCATGCTTTGGCTGGCGTGCTTGTTTTTTTGTGGGAAATAAGCAAGAGTCTGGACTATTACTGCCAATTTGCTAGTTTTTTTTAAACTTATTTTAGCAAAATTAACAGTATAGCTGAGGTATGCTAATCTTCAGTAGGTCCTAAACTTAGATCATTTTGTCTGCAGCATCAGCAGTTACGCTAAAAAAGGCAGTTATTCATTTTGTGACACGAGCTATCCTCTCTCAAAAGAATGTTTGGAAGGATAGCTCGTAAAATTCATAATAAATTTTCGATTTCAAAAGATACAAAGAAATCTTTTAGGGTTAAGCAAATCGGGTAAACAAAGTTGTTTATTATTCTTCATTCACCAGTTTCGTCTTGTTATTTTCCATCACTTTGAAAAATGGGTAATAGATGACAGCACTGATAAGAATTAGTACGAGACAAAAGACAATATTTCGCCAATCCATACTTGAAAGATACGCCTGTGCAAAAAACGGTGTGAAGGACGGATCTACGATAAATCCTAGACCAATCAATCCCAGTTTTTGAGCAAAATAGGTTAGTAATAAAGAGACGATTGGCGTAACTAAAAATGGAATTGCCAAAATTGGATTGAAAACAATGGGTAAACCGAAAATAATTGGTTCATTTATGGAACAAATTCCAGGAATAATCGATAGTTTTCCAATCGTACGATATTCTGAAACTTTGCTACGCATCATTAAAATGACTAAACCAAGTGTTCCGCCAGCACCACCTAAAACAGAGATGCGGAACATTTGTAGATTCATAAGATGGGTCATCGTTTCGCCATTAGACATTTGCTCGGCATTCAGTCCAGTTTGTGCCATCCCCAAAGTAAAGACGATTGGAAAAATAATTGATGAACCGTTAATTCCAAATAACCATAAGATATTTCCTAAAGTAACTATTAACAGGAACCCGCCAAGACTCCCAGCAATGTCAGTTGCAGGTGTTAGCACGCTCATAATTGTTTCTGGGAAAATCTTTTTAGTTGTACTCAAGAAGAGTAAGTTAATTCCATAAAAAAGAATGATATTCGTCAATAGCGGGACCAAGGTGTTGATAAAGGTTGCTACCATGGGTGGTACGGTATCTGGTAATTTTAATTTAATATCTTTTACTTCAAATAATCGATTGATTTCAACAACCAGAAGTCCAATGATAATAGCCACAAATAATCCATTTGTTCCTAAATAATTTAAATTTATCGTTCCGTCTGTCACAGGTGTGCATACCATTAGAAAAATAACTGTTGCGACCATACCGTTCATAGATGGATTGATTTTGTATTCACTAGCAAGAGAAAAAGCAATCCCAAAAACACTAATTAGTCCGATAAGTCCCATAGTTAAATTGTACGGTGCAGTAATCAAATCATAATTTGCAACTGCGAAATCTTTCCAGCCTGCCATAAATTTCAGGAAAAAATTGGCTGTTTCGGGAGTATATTGATCTAAGTTGATAGGTGGGTTAGCAAAAATCAGAAAAAAAGAACCAATTACAATAAACGGTAAACCAAACATCATACCACTAGAAATTGCTTTAAGATGTCGCTGATTCCCAATTTTTGCAGCAATAGGGCTAAGCATGTCGTTGAGTTTTGTAATGATCGTAGAATTTTCCATAAAATTTCCTCCTTATACTTGCCAAGGATTAAAAACAAAGGTACTTGGAACCACGTGCGTTGGATCATATTTTTCTATGATTGCTTCATATTGTTCTTTGTAGTTGTTAGTTACTTTTGCTTGTGGAACCACTTTACTGGCTTCATGTAAGAAATGTTCTGAACCTCGTCCCATTTCTTGGCCACGAGTTGTATGCTTGTCGAGTGCGATATCTGGAATTTCAGGTACATAACCCATGGCAAAACTCTTTATCACAATATTTTTGAGTAAATCAGATGAACGATCTTTTTCTGACTCGCACAAGTAACGAATGGCATGAAAGAAAAACATTGCACGATCTGATTCATTATATTGAAACTCTTTACGCATCATGTTCAAGTTATTAATCATGATTGCAGCCATTGAATTTCCCATTCCAACATCTTCCACACTGATAGCTAATAATCGACGCCATAATTTTTCTTCAAATTGCGGTGAAGTGATGTACATCTCATAGGCAAATTCACAGGCTTCTTTTTCTTTTCCTCTACGAATAGATTTTTGTAACGCGGAAATAACTTCGTCCCCTCGCAAACCATTTCTAGTAACCATTTTCGCCCAAGGGTCTTGAATAAACTGTTTTTCTGTCATAATATAATACTCCTAACTAAAGAATTGAATTTGAGGTGAACCTGTTGAATACGGAAACGCTAATTGAAAAATATCAGTTGAATGATTCAGAAGCTGCTGTTTTGCGATTTATGGATAAAAACCGTGAAACATTAAAAAATTTAGGTATTCGTGACGTAGCAAAAGAAACGTATGTCTCAACTGCAACGATTGTTAATATGGCAAAAAAGATTGGTTATTCTGGTTATAGTGAACTAGTTTTTGCTTATGGAAACAAGCAGTCTTCAAACAATTTCTCAAGTACTTTCTCAAGTGCCGACAGAGATACGTTCGTCCACTTGCTATCCGCCTATCGCGAAAAAAGAATCATGATTTTAGGATCAGGTTTTTCTCAAAATATCGCTAATCATTTTTCTGAAACATTTAATCTTTATGGATTTCGTGCAACAGCTAACAGTCACTTAGAATTTCTTCGCGAAAATGTTGAAAAAGATGTTCTGATTATTATTATTTCGAATTCTGGCGATACTTTTCGTTTAACAGAACTTGCAGAAATGGCAAAAAATCATCGAATCGATGTAATTGCCTTTGTTGGCGAAAAAAATTCTCGAATTGGACAGTTAGCAACGTTAACAATTAGTACAGAGACATATACAGCACAGGTTTTGTCAGAATATCAACCTAATCTTTTCTTTGGAACAGCATTAAATCAATTCGAACAATTACTAAGTGAAGCGTTAAAATCGATCTTTGAGTAGAAGAACGAGGTGGCCACTGTTTCTTCATTTCTTAGTATAAATATTGGGCTTGAAATTGTAAGGGGTTTCCTTGAGTTGTGAACATGTTTGTTAATTTATAAACGTGTTTAGAGGAAGCGGGTAGATCACAAAAAGTCCATTTGCTTAATATAGATGAAAATCGGATACATTTACTGTGCTTAATGTACAACTGTTAAAAATATATTTTATAAAAAAATGTTCTTTCTTCGCGCATTCTGGTGAAAGTATCAATGAAGTCCGGCTAGAAGTTTTCTATATTAATAAAAATGATTGACCTAAAATTCTGAAAAGGATTTTGGGTCAATCATTTTTGCTGTTCGAGACGATGGTTCACGTTGTTCAAATTTTTTGTGTAATGAAAATTAAGAAAGTATCTAGTTTTGAAAACTAGATTGAATGTTTTTGATAACTTTGATATGATGTGGATGAAATTAGAAAAGGAGACGAACTAATGGAAAAAATGCGTGAACAATTAGTTGCGTGGGGAACAGATATTGAAACCTTTCGTTTGCCGCGTTGGGAAGAATTACCCGATTTAGAATTATACATGGATCAGGTAATCACTCTGATTGATCGTTATTTATCACCGATTATCCAAGGCGAAAAGCATCCATTATTGACGTCCTCAATGGTCAATAATTACGTCAAGCAAGGCTTGATTCCAGCGCCAATCAAAAAACGTTACAATAAGCGACATGTTGCTTTTTTAATCGCGATTACAACTTTGAAACAAGTTTTGACGATTCCAGAAATCAAAGATGGAATTTTGTTTCAAGGAAAAGTGATTGGTATTCGTGAAGCCTATAATTTATTTTGTGAAGAACAAGAAGCAGCGATTCATTTAATCAGTCAACAAGCACAAGGAAAAGAGCAAGCACCACTCATTTTAAATCAAACAATGGCAGTCGAAATGATTGCTGTCAAAACGGCGACATTATCTTTTGCCTTAAAACTACTTGCAGAAAAAACAATTATGTTAGAAACAGATTATCTAAAAGGGGAGAAACCAAATGAATAAAGAAAAAATTGCAATTTTAGTCGATTCAGGTACAGATGTTCCGGCAGAATTGATGGAACAATATCAGATGTATATGATTCCTTTGAAAATTATTTATTCAGATCGTGAATATATTGATAAGGTAGACATTACCCCAGAAGAGATTTATGAAAAGTTACCAACAGAAATTCCAGGAACTTCACTACCTGATGGTGAAACGATTACTGCTATTTTTGATCAAATCAAAGCAGATGGGTACGAAAAAGTGCTAGCAATTACAATTTCTAGTGGCTTATCTGGCACCTATAATGTTGTGCGATTGATTGCTGAACAACAAACGGCGTTAGAAACGTATATCCTTGATACAAAAAATATTGGAATTGGTGCGGGTTTCTCAGCTATTCAGGCAGCAAAATGGCTTGAAGAGGGAGTGAACTGGCAAACATTGATTAACAAATTGGAAACTCTAGTGAAGCAAACGAAAGTGTTTTTCAATGTAGCGACACTTGAATACTTACAAAAAGGTGGTCGAATTGGTTTAGTTGCATCCATTTTAGGAACAGCTTTGAAATTGAATCCAATCATTTCATGTAATGAGGAAGGAATCTATTACACGGTTGCTAAAGCCAGAGGTCGCAAAAAAAGTCTGGATAAAACTGTAGCGTTAATTAAAGAGCGAGTAGGCGATGCAAAAGTTTTCAATTTGGCTGTCGCACATGGAGCTGCGGAAGAGGAAGCGCATGCAATGGAAGCAAGGTTGCGCCAAGAGTTTCCACAAGTGCAACAAATGTATTTTGGCCAAATTTCACCGGCTCTCGTAGTTCATACTGGACCTGGTTTATTAGGTGTAGGTGTTCAAATTTTGGAAGCCTGATTGAAAAATATGTCTCAGAAATGTAAATCCTTGGAAATTTTCAAGAAAATGATATAATTGCAAGGAAAGGGGATGTATTTTTTTATGAAAAAAGGTATCGCAGAATTTATTGGCACTTATATTCTAGTCTTTGTTGGGACTGGCGCAGCCGTACTAGGCGGAGGAGCAGAAGGGATTGTTGGGATTGCTGGCATCGCGTTAGCATTTGGTTTAACAATTGTTGCAGCAGCTTACAGTATTGGTACTGTGTCTGGCGCTCATTTGAATCCAGCTGTTTCGATTGCAATGTGGATGAATAAAAGAATTTCAGTTACTGAATTAGTTTATTATATCGTAGGTCAAGTTGTTGGGGCATTTGCAGCTTCATTAACATTATCTGGTTTGCTTGACTCAGCAGGTAAAAGTGTTGAAAACTTAGGACAAAATGTTTTTGAAATGGGTACAGTAGGTGCATTATCAGTTGAAATTATTTTAACTTTTATCTTTGTATTAGTTATCATGACTGTTACCAGCCAAACAAAAGGAAACAGCAGCTTAGCTGGTCTAGTGATTGGTTTGTCATTAACATTGATTCACTTCGTTGGGATTCCATTAACAGGAATGTCAGCTAACCCAGCACGTAGTTTAGCACCAGCTGTTTTAGTTGGTGGTCAAGCGTTAGAACAAGTTTGGGTATTTATCGTTGCGCCAATCGTAGGTGGGATTCTTGCAGCACTTGTTGCAAAATATCTATTAAATACTGAAAACGATAGCGTAGAAGCTTAAGCCTTCTTAAAAGAAAAGTCAGGACAGAAATGTTCTGGCTTTTTTTAGTAGCTTGAATTGTCAAATTAAGTGCAACGTTACTCCAAAAAATATTTCGTAGGGTGTTTTCCAGTGTAAATATTTTCTTGGCCGTAAATTTAATTTAAGAATATATTGATCAATTGCTTCATCAGTAACACTATCCATCTCTTTATTTTTTGGTAAATACTCTCTGAGTAAACCATTGGTGTTCTCATTTGTCCCTCGTTGCCAAGGCGCATGCGAATCAGGAAAATAGAAAGGAACACCATTAAGAGCTTTCGTGATTTCTGAATGTTTTGAAAACTCTTTTCCACGATCAGGAGTGATTGATTTCACTCGACTAGGATGGATAGAGGAAAATAATTCAATGAACGTGTCCTTAACAAATAGGGATAGTTTCTTCTCAATTTTTCCTCTTCTCTCAACATGATGTTTGGCATGTCTTGTTTTTCCGCGGCGTCTAAGTGAACGAACCAATCCTCGATTTCCATGGCTTAGAGGCTCTGTTTCAAAAAGTCCATTATAAATACCACGATAAATTGTCGTGTAGCTTATAGCAATACCAGTTCGTTCACTTTTTAAACGATGAGAAATTTCTTCAGGAGACCATTGTTCTTCTACAAATAATCTTCGAACGATAGTCCAGACCCTGTTGTTAGACAAGAGTAATTTTCGCCCACAGTTCTGTTTTCTATAAGAATATATAGTTTGAGCAAGCACAGGAGAATACGTAGTATTTTTTGTATTACGTTTAAGTTCTCTCAATATTGTAGAAGGGCTACGCTTCATAAGAGAAGCAATGGAACGTATAGCCTTTCCTTGATTGAAGAATAAAAATATGTTTTCTCGCTCGAGTATTGTAAGATGGTTATAGTGGCTCATAGCTGTCTTCCTTTCAAATAGTGTTCTAAACAAACCTATTTTAACTGGATTTTAGCTATGAGTCTTTTTTTGTAATCAACTGTTGCACTTAAAGTGTATATTCAAGAGATAAAAAATTGGGGAAATGATTCATTTTTTGAAAGAGTAATTTATATTTAATTCTTTTTATATGATATCAAAATCAATTTATTTAAAATAAGGAACAGTTACCACAAAAATAGGAAACTATTTTGTGTTTTTGTTCCTTGTTTTTTTGTGGGCTTGAACGCTTTGTGCCACAATCTTTATTCACGGTGTTCCCAAAGTAGCTTCTTCGGTAATAAGACCTCTTTTCTTAAAAATATGGAAAGCTATTTTTAGAAAAGATTCCTTATTACTTGAAGCTAACCACTTTGTGCCACAACCTTATGTACGGTGTTCCCAAAGCAACTCCTCGAAATAATTCACAACTGTCCAAAAATATGAAAAGCTATTTTTGTCAGTTGCTCATTATTTTTTCGAAGCTAAACGCTTTGCGCCACAACCTTTTTAAGTTTCCATTTCATTTCAAAAGCAAGGATGAAACAAATCTCGAAATACGGTATAATGAAAAGGTATGACAATAATAAAAAAGAGGTGGCTCTTTATGAAGAAAATTTTAGTTGTCGATGACGAAAAGCCGATTTCGGATATCGTTAAGTTTAATTTAACAAAAGAAGGTTACGATGTTTACACTGCGTACGATGGCGAAGAAGCCTTAGAAAAAGTCGAAGAGGTAGTACCTGATTTGATTTTATTAGATTTGATGTTACCAAAAATGGATGGGCTAGAAGTAGCACGAGAAGTTCGTAAAACTTATGACATGCCGATCATCATGGTAACTGCAAAAGATTCTGAAATTGATAAAGTTTTAGGATTAGAACTTGGTGCGGATGACTACGTGACAAAACCGTTTTCGAATCGAGAATTGGTAGCTCGTGTCAAAGCCAATTTACGTCGTGGCGCAGCAGCTGCAAAAGAAGTGGAAGAGGTAACACCATCAGAACTAACAATTGGTGATTTAACAATCCACCCAGATGCTTACATGGTAACGAAACGTGGCGAAACAATTGAGTTGACACATCGTGAGTTTGAGTTGCTTTTCTATCTAGCAAAACATATTGGACAAGTAATGACACGTGAGCATTTACTACAGACTGTTTGGGGTTACGACTATTTTGGTGATGTCCGAACAGTTGATGTTACTGTACGTCGTTTGCGCGAAAAAATCGAAGATAATCCAAGTCACCCGAACTATTTAGTTACGCGTCGTGGCGTCGGTTACTACTTGCGTAACCCAGAACAGGAGTAATCAATGAAGAAAAAGGTCCGCTTTTTTCGATCAGTCAATTTTAAAATCGCCATTACATTTATTTTGATTTTATTGATTTCGATTGAAATTATTGGTGCGTATTTTATACGTGGTTTGGAGCGCTCCACGATCAACACTTTTATCAAAGATATGAATCAGACAGTTGTCTCATTAGCTTCAACAATTAGTCCTGAACTTAGTCGAAAAGATACGGCAGATCCAGATGAGGTCAATGCGAATATCAAACGTTTTATCGAAAATAGTGCTTCAAGCGATATTATCGAAATTCGTGTGGTTGACGAAAAAGGGATCATTCGGGGGACAACGGATGTAAGTGAACAAAGTTCTATCGGTAAGAAAAATGATTATGTAGCCGTTGATGATTTTACTACTAAACGTTATGTCGCACTTGATTCAGATGACAAGCGGGTAAATATTAATGTTCAGCCTATTCTGTCCCCGACCGGCGATGCCGTCATCGGGGCTCTTTACGTCAAAAGTGATATTGAACAAAAGTACTCAGAAATTAGTAACACAGCGATTATCTTTTTCACGGCTTCTCTGATTGCGGCATTCATTTCCATGATTGTGTCGGTCTTAGTTGCACGTTCGATTACACAACCAATTGGCGAAATGCGCGAACAAGCTATCCGCATTGCGCGGGGTGACTATAGTCGAAAAGTAAAAGTCCATGGACAAGATGAATTGGGGCAATTGGCAGATACTTTTAACCAGTTGGCTGAACGAATCGAAGAAGCACAAGATACGATGGAAGCTGAACGAAATCGGTTGGATAGTGTCCTTTCGCATATGACGGATGGGGTCATTGCAACCGATCGTCGAGGAAAAGTCATTACGATTAACGATATGGCTTTATCCTTGTTAGATATTAAAAATGAAGAGGCAATTGGTCAGTCTATTTTGACCTTGCTTGACATCGAAGAAGAATATACGTTGCGTAAATTATTAGAGAATCCAGATGAAATGGTTCTCGATCGTTCAACAGGCTCCACTGAAAGTGACCAAATGATTTTACGCGTTGATTTCTCCATGATTCGTCGTGAATCAGGCTTTATTAGTGGTTTGGTTGCTGTCTTACATGATGTAACCGAGCAAGAAAAGACAGAACGTGAACGTCGTGAGTTTGTTTCCAATGTTTCCCATGAACTACGCACACCGTTAACAAGTATGCGTAGCTATATTGAAGCGTTGAGCGAAGGCGCGTGGCAAGACGAAGAAATTGCACCGAACTTTTTGAAGGTCACTTTAGATGAAACAGACCGAATGATTCGGATGATCAATGACTTATTGAATCTTTCTCGAATGGACACGGGACACACACAGCTGCAATTAGAATACGTCAATTTTAATGAGCTAATCAATTTTGTACTTGATCGTTTCGATATGATGGTTGGTAATCAAGAAAAAAAATATGCGATTCGCCGTGAATTTACCCAACGAGATCTCTGGGTTGAAATAGATACTGACAAAATCATACAAGTAATCGACAATATCATGAATAACGCTATTAAATATTCTCCTGATGGAGGAACGATTACTTGCCGTCTGTTAGAAACACATAATAACGTTATTCTAAGCATAACTGACCAGGGGCTAGGTATCCCTAAAAAAGATTTGACTCGAGTATTCGAGCGTTTTTATCGTGTAGACAAAGCTCGGGCACGTGCTCAAGGCGGAACAGGTCTTGGCTTAGCGATTTCGCGTGAAGTAGTTAAGGCACACCGAGGCGCCATTTGGGCAGAAAGTAAAGAAGGTCAAGGTTCGACTTTCTATATTTCATTACCATATGAACCATATGAGGAGGACTGGTGGGAATGAAAATTTCAGGGAAAATCATCCGGATTGGACTAGTTTTGATGGTTGCACTGAGTTTATATTTCTCCTATGTCATCTGGCTAAGTCCTGCTGGAAAAGAAACAGTGAATGTTGACGAAACGAGTTCACAAGTGATGACTGAATCACAATCAAATCGAAAATCTTCAGAAATTTTTTTACCACTACACGTGACGTGGGTCCAAGGAGAAAATATCCAAGAAACAAATAGTGAAAACTTAGTTTCGCGCCTGCAAACAGTAATCGGTAAAGCTCGTTTTGGTAAGCTTTCAGAAGTGGTTACAGGAGATAAAACTGAATTTGATCAGAAAAAGGAACTTTCGGAAGGCTTTGAGTTAACTTATCTAGCACCATTTTTGTTACAAGAATATATCCAAGCATTTGGGTTGAACTTAGATGTAAGTAATCTATCTGATGATACGGAGATGATTTCTTTTACTTGTATTCAGTTTGATGAAAAAAATAAAAAAATTCGTTTCTTGGATTTTGTTCATCAAACGATTTATGAAGCTAACCTTTCTTTAGACTGGGAAGACATCAAAAAAGAGTTATCTTTTGATGAAAATAAATGGACTAAAATGTCTAAAAAAACATCTGTGATTGCTCATCAATATGATACAGAATCACCAATTAAGTTAAAAAAATACAGTTATATTTTATCGCAACAACCGTACACACTTTTTCGAAATGCTTTCTTTCAATCCCCAGATGAAGTGAAAAATAATGATGAAAGCAGCGAACTGATTTTTTATGGTGGCAATGAAACGATGACGATTCATTCTGCCAGTCAAGTTGTAGATTTTCGTGGAGAGTTATCTGATACAAATAATAACGGAAATATTTACTCGAAAAGTTTTCCATACATTAGTAAAATTGGCAGCAACTTAGGAAATCTTCATTATTTTGATCGTACGGATAATCAAATTGACTATCGGATTTTTGTTGAAGGATTCCCAGTGTTTGGCACGGATAGTAAAGGCAAAGTTGGTATAACGATTAATGGTGAAGCTACTGAAAAAACGCAAGTTAACATTCAGACCAGCTTAAATGCAATCCAAGTACCTATTCCTTCAGACGAGTCAGTGGAATTGGCTAGTACGGCAGACGTTATTCAACAATTAGTTACCCATGGTGCGGAAAAGGAAGAACTTGAATCAGTCATTATTGGTTACACGTGGCAAAATATCAAAGAAACGAACCGGGTCGTAGACTTGTTACCAGAATGGTATGTGAAATATCAAGGGAATTGGTACTCCGCCAGTGAGTTGTCTAACAAACTAGCTGAAATGGGGGCGAACTAAGTGGACTTTAAAAAAATTGAATGGATTTTTTTCCTAGCTTTCTTAGGCCTCAATGTTTTTTTATTCAGCAGTTATCACGAGGCAATGAATCAAGAAAACAATGTGATACGTTCTGACCAAACAGAATCGCTGCAAAATCGTCTAGCTAGTGATGATATTTCTTATTCAGGAAATATTTCTTCTGAGAGTAAACAGGGCTACTATTTAAGTGCCGAACAAAGCGATCTTGGTACGGTCTTAGCACAACACCGAAAGAAGAATCCAACAGGGCTACTTCGTAGTGGAATCACTTTTGATGGGCTGTCGACTTTAACGAAGACGTTCACTGCTGAAGAATCTGAAAAGTACAAAATCGACAACAAACAGACCAAACATTCGATTACAGAATTTTTGAATAGTCAAAATAACGTACTTTATGGTGATGAATATGAATTTATGTCGAATTTCTCCACATTAGAAGGAAATTCACTAGAAATTGAAGCAAGCCAGTCCTATGAAGGAATCCCATTTCATGACGATACTGCTGAAATCAATTTTATAGTGGAAAAAGACGAGGGTGTTTATAAACTGACGAAATATACCCAGACGCACTTAACAAACATTGAACAACTACGTGAAAAAATGGATCTATATTCAGAAGAGGAAGCAATCCAAACGCTTTATGTGAATAATAAGATTCCTAGTTCTTCAAAAATTTTGTGGCGTCAACTTGCTTATTCTTGTATCGTGAAGGTTCGTGAAAAAAATGTATATGTTCCAATTTGGTATGTGGCTATTGAAACGAGTGATAAAAGTGTTCAAATTGAATCAGTCAACGCATTCAGTAATACGATTGTGACAAATAATGTGGTTCCAAAAGTGGAAGATAATTAAAAAAGTAGGTATAATGAAAAAAGTTTACAGTGTGAAGAAGGGAAGTAATAAATAAATGGTCGAAGAAAAACCAGCTTTTAAAATCAGTATCCTTGCGAGTGGGAGTTCAGGAAACTCACTTTATTTAGAAAGTGAGAAGAAACGACTATTGGTGGATGCAGGTCTTAGCGGGAAAAAAATTACTTCCTTGATGGCTCAAATTGATCGTAAACCTGAAGATTTAGATGGCATTCTAGTAACGCATGAACATCGAGATCACATTCATGGTGTAGGTGTGCTGGCGCGGAAATATCATTTAGATGTGTATGCCAATGAAAAAACGTGGGAAGCAATGTCGCCATTGATTGGCAATGTCCCCGTCGAGCAAAAACATTTATTTGAAATGGGAAAAGTCCAAACTTTTGGGGATGTAGATATTGAAAGTTTTGGTGTTTCGCATGATGCGGCTGCGCCACAGTTTTATCGTATCTACAAAGAAAATCATTCATTTGTGATGCTAACGGACACTGGTTACTGTAGTGATTATATGCGTGGAATTATTGAAAATGCGGACGGCTATCTAATGGAAAGTAATCACGATTTAGAAATGTTGCGAATGGGTTCTTATCCTTGGAATTTAAAACAACGAATTTTGGGAGATCGTGGTCATTTATCAAATGAAGATGGTGCATTAGTGATGACTGATGTAATTGGTAATCGAACAAAACGTATCTATTTAGGTCATTTGAGTAAAGAAAACAACTTGAAAGAGTTGGCGCATTTGACGATGGAAAATACGTTAAAAGAAAAGGATTTTGGTGTGGGTTCTGATTTTGATGTGTACGATACGGATCCTGATCAGGCGACGGAATTGTTTTCGATTTAAAAAGGTTGTGGCACAAAACGTTCAGCTCCGACTAGATAGCGAACAGTCATTCAAAATAGCTTTCCATATTTTGATATGGATGCAAGCTATATCGAGGAGCTGTTTTGGGAACACCGTAAATAAAGGTTGTGGCTCCAAGCGGTTAACTCCGAAAAAATAATGAGCAACTGACAAAAATAGTTTTTCATATTTTTATGGGAAGAGGTCTTATTGCTGAAGAAGTTGCTTTGGGAACACCGAAGGTAAAGATTGTGGCGTAAAACGTTAAGTAACAAGATGCTTTCTAGCAATCTGCTTTCTATTAAGAACATAAAGTATTCATTCCAAATAAAAAAGGTGCAATCGGTTATTTTTAGCTAACCGGTTGCACCTTTTTTATTTTAACTGCTTTATTGGCTCACGACACTAACATGCTCATTCTCATGTTTATCTGCCAGTACTTCGTCAATCAAAGCAATGGCATAGTCTGCCATGCTGACAACGCTTTCTCCCTGTGCATTCTTATGAAGAAAGTCATCATCTAGTTGATATTTTCCTGTTCGTTCGCCTGTTGGATTGAAGAACGCAGCTGGACTGATATAGGTCCAACGAAGTCCTTTTGTGTCTTTTAAATGAACAAGTGCTTGCGACATATGGAAAGCTGTTGGATAAAAAGGTGCGTCTTCTGGTACTTGGTCAATCATACGAGTTGTTTTTTCTGGATCAATAAATAGAGAAGAAGCACCACCAACGACAAGTAAACGAGTCGAAGTATTCGCTAAAATTTTTGCTAAGTGTGCAAGGGATGTTTGATGCATTTCTTCCTTACCTACAGGTGCATTGAACGCATCAACAACAACGTCAAAAGGAGCAAGGTCTTCAGTCGTCAAATCGTATAAATCCTTTTCAATAAATGGAACAGTTACTGTTAATTTTTTGGCATTTCTGACAATGGCTGTAACGTCAAGATGACGAGCAAGAGCCTCCTTCAAAATCAATGAACCTGCGTGACCAGTTGCGCCAATAATTGCTATTTTCATCAAAAAACCTCCTATCATTTCCTTTATTGTATGAAGTTATGTCACTTGGGTCAAAGAATTGGTTTTTTATAGAAGATTTCAACACCAGACTTTCTTTTATAATTATTGCTCTGTTATAATTAAAAGATACTGAAAGGAGGGGGAGCCGTGTTTGAAGCAGAAAAAATCAAGCAACTGAATGAGCTGGAGATGATTGTTTATAATTACTTGATTGCTCATTTAGAAGAAGTGTCAAAAATGACGATTCGTCAATTGTCAGATGCATGCCATGTGTCAACTTCGACGATTTTACGTTGCTGTAACAAATTGGGCTTACAAGGCTTTTCTGAGCTGAAATTTGCAATAAAAAATTATCAAACACAAGCAAAACAACAGATGTTTGAACAATTTTATGATGCAACGGTTCAGGTAGATTCTTTTTTGAAAAAGGTCAATAATGAAAGTTATCGAATCGTTTTGGAGCAAGCAGTCCAAATGATTTTAGAAGCCCGTCATGTTGCTTTTTCTGGAATTGGTACAAGTGGTGTCCTTGGATTATATGGTAGTCGTTATTTTATCAATTTAGGGTTGAATGCCTATAGCATCACTGATCCGTTTGCTCCAGTCCCTTCTCGCGGATTAGAAAGTACACTAGCAATCATTTTGTCTGTATCAGGTGAAACGGTTGAAATGATTGAAAAAACAGAGGATTTTAAACGCTACGGTGCAAAAGTTCTTAGTATTACAAATGATGAAACCTCGACGATTGCTCGTTTGGCAGACTATAATTTGTCTTATTATATGCCAGAAACAAGAGGAAAAGAGGAATCGCTAAACCTGACAACACAAGTTCCGGTGGTGACTTTATTAGAAATGTTAGCGCAAAAAGCGAGTCAAGAAATAGAAAGAGCGCATTAGCCTGTTTTTTTTGTTGGAACATGTTCCTGCAGAAGGCTAAGCTCTTTTTTTTTTGTACAGGTTAGTTATAGTTATATATGTAAACGGATACAAAAAAGAAAGGAGTATAGAATAGGATTTATTGGATGAAATGCACTTATTTTTTATTGGATGATTTTTTTAATTTAACTGGATAAGGAGAGAAGTATTATGAATGAATGGATTAATGAGAAAGTTTTACCTCCGGTTTTAAAATTTGTTAATACGAAACCTATTACTGCGTTACGTAATGGGATGTTATACACAATGCCGTTCACAATTGTTGGCTCGGTTTTCTTACTACTTGCTAACTTCCCCGTCACAGCAGTTTCAGAGTGGGTCAACAATTCTGGACTCGCAGTTTATTTTAACCAAGCGTATGGTGCTTCATTTGCTATTATGGCAATTTTTGCAGTAGTTGGGATTGCTTATTCTTACGTCAAAGATGAAGGCTTTGAAGGGCTACCAGCAGGGATGATTGCATTGGTTATCTTTTTACTAACGATGCGTTCAGATGTGACGGATGCAGAATCTGGTGTTGTAATTGGTAACGTAATTGATAAAGGTTGGACTGGTGGTCAAGGGATGATCAGTGCAATCTTGGTTGGTCTATTTGTTGGTTGGGGCTACACTTGGTTCCTAAAAAGAGATATTCGAATCAAATTGCCAGAGCAAGTGCCGGATAACGTAGCAAACTCATTTACAGCGTTGATTCCAGCAGCTGTTTTGATTACCTTTGCAATGCTTGTATATATTTTCTTTGATGCAGTCTTCAGCACAACAATGATTCAATGGATTTATGAAGTAATCCAAAGCCCAATGCAAGGTGTAACAGATTCACTTGGTGGTGCGTTGATGCTTGGTTTCTTAGTTCCATTCTTATGGTTCTTTGGAGTACATGGTTCAACAATTGTTGGTGGGATCATGGGACCAATCCTACAAGCAAACTCATTAGCAAACACAGAGATTCTTGAATCTGGTAAAGCATTGACCGTTGCAAATGGTGGACATATTGTTACGCAACAATTCTTAGACCAATTCATGACAGTAACAGGTGCTGGGATGACGATTGGTGTCGTGATGTTCATGGTTTTCTTTGCAAAATCAGCACAGTTCAAACAGCTTGGACGTTTATCTTTAGCTCCAGCTATCTTTAACATTAACGAACCAATTATTTTTGCAACACCAATCGTAATGAACCCGATTATGGCGATTCCATTTATTGCGACACCAGTTGTTTCTGGTGTGATTACTTACTTCGCTTTGTATACAGGATTAGTTCCATTGTTTACAGCTGTACAAGTACCATGGACAACACCACCAATTATTTCAGGATTTTTAGTAGGTGGCTGGCAAGCGGCGTTGTTACAAACATTTGTTTTAGCAATTGGTTTCTTTATCTATTTACCATTCGTGAAGAAAATTGATGCAATGAACTATGCACAAGAAAACCATCTTTCTTTTGCAGAAGCAGATCAATTAGAAGAATCACAAGTTTTATAAACGATTTTACAAATTAACGAGAAATGAGTCGATCGTATGAGCGTGTTGAGAAAAGGATTTTTATGGGGCGGTGCAGTAGCAGCCCATCAATTAGAAGGTGGTTGGCAAGAAGGTGGCAAAGGTGTTAGTGTTGCTGATGTTATGACTGCTGGAAAAAACGGTGTGGCAAGAAAGATCACAGATGGTGTGATTGAAGGCAACTATTATCCTAATCATGAGGCAATTGATTTTTATCATCATTATAAGGAAGATGTTCGTTTATTTGCTGAATTAGGTTTGAATTGTTTTCGGACATCAATTGCCTGGAGCAGAATTTTTCCAAAAGGTGATGAATTAGAACCAAATGAAGCAGGGTTACAATTTTATGATGACCTATTTGATGAATGTCTAAAATATGGGATCGAACCGGTTATCACGCTTTCCCATTTTGAAATGCCTTATCATTTAGTAAAAGAATATGGTGGTTGGCGAAATCGAAAAATGATTGAATTTTTTACTCGGTTTGCGGAAACTTGTTTCACTCGTTACCAAGAGAAAGTGAAATACTGGATGACCTTTAATGAAATCAATAACCAAGCGAATTTTCACGAAGATTTTGCACCATTTACTAATTCGGGCATTCGTTATGAAGAAGGCGAAGATCGCGAAGCAATCATGTACCAGGCTGCACACTATGAATTAGTGGCAAGTGCGCAAGCGGTAGAAATCGGTCATCGGATTAATCCAGATTTTGAAATTGGTTGTATGATTGCCATGGTGCCAATCTATAGTTACTCATGTAGTCCTAATGATATGATGGCAGCAACAGTTGCGATGCAAAGACGTTATTGGTTTACTGACGTGCATTGTAAAGGTCGCTATCCAAGTTATATGGATGCGTACTTTAAACGAAAAGGATTTGAATTAGATCGAACAGCAGAAGATGCCCGTATTTTAAAGGTAGGGTGTGTCGACTATATCGGCTTTAGTTACTATATGTCGTTTGCAATCAAAGATCATGATAAAGCACCAACTTTTGACTATGATGAAGCAGCAGACTTAGTAGAAAATCCTTATGTGAAAGCATCTGACTGGGGATGGCAAATCGATCCTATGGGTTTGCGTTACGCAATGAACTGGTTCAATGAACGTTACGAAAAACCATTATTTATTGTGGAAAATGGGTTTGGTGCAATTGATGAGATTGGGGAAAGCGGACAAGTCGAAGATGATTATCGCATTGAGTATTTGCGAGAGCACATTGCTTCAATGAAAGATGCTGTTGAATATGATGGTATTGATTTAATGGGCTACACGCCATGGGGATTCATTGATTTGGTTTCTGCCGGGACAGGAGAAATGAAAAAACGTTACGGCTTTATCTATGTTGATAAGGACAACGAAGGAAATGGAACATTGGCAAGAAGCAAGAAAAAATCGTTTGATTGGTATAAGGAAGTTATTGCCACAAACGGTGAAACATTAAGCTAAAAAAACTGCGACAAAATCGTTTAAGATTTTGTCGCAGTTTTTAATTGAAAGCAAAAATTATTTTTGGATTAACAACTGTACAACGATGACCAATGTATTCATACCTACATGTGTAATCATTGAAGTCCAAATTCGACCAGTTGATTTATACAATAAACTAAAGAAGAAACCTAAGAAAAAGTAAACCAATAGATGACCATCTGCATGTGCAACAGCAAAAAGTAGAGAACTGATTACAGCACCTACCCAAAAATTCGAGTAGTGACTAACGAGTCCTAGAATACTACGACGAAAAACAAGTTCCTCCATGATTGGGCCACCAATAGTCGTTGCTAGAATAAATGCGGGTGCTTTTAAAATCATTTGGATGATGTTTTGCGTATTTTCAGATGGAGCGCTTTGACCAAATAAGAAAGTTTCGATTCCGACAGCCGCACCTTGTAAAAAGATTGCTATCAAAATACCACCTAATCCAAGTAAAATGATTTCAGGAACACTTGCTTTAGGGACATCTGCCTCTATTGTTAAAGGTTCCTTTTGTTTGAAGTACAAAAACAGCAGCAAAACTGCTCCTAGTAAATAAGTAATAGTCATGGCCGAAATCAAACCAGTCGAAGAGGTAACAATACCTGTGATTCTTAAAAGGGCAGGTGAAACAAAGACTAAACCGTAGCAAAAAATGCTTAGTAGACTATATTTTTTTAATGACATGAAATTCCTCCTTACAGGCTCTTATAAAAGATGACTTACCTGTGTTAGTAGACAAGATTTATTGGTAATTATACCATACGAAAGTTGTTCGCCAATGAAAATAAAAAATCAGATTTCTTTGATTTAAAAAGCTTGCAAAAAAGGAGCAGAATGAGTATTATTAAAAATGTAGGTTAGCACTCGAAAGGTAAGAGTGCTAACGGAACTAAAAATCGTGTTATCGGAGGGATTTATCGTGTTAAAACCATTAGGTGACCGCGTCATCATCGAAGTCGCAAAAGAAGAAGAAAAAACTGTTGGAGGAATCGTCTTAGCTTCCTCTGCCAAAGAAAAACCACAAACTGGTAGAATCGTTGCGGTTGGTGAAGGCCGTTTATTAGAAAACGGTGAAAAAGTTCCTGCCGCTGTTAAAGAAGGCGATCAAGTAATGTTTGAAAAGTATGCTGGAACAGAAGTGAAATTTGAAGGTAAAGAATATTTGATCGTTTCAGGTAAAGATATCATGGCGATCGTTGAGTAAAACAAGATAAACAAAATTTATTATTGAGGTGAAACCAATCATGGCAAAAGAATTAAAATTCGCAGAAGACGCACGCGCAGCAATGCTTCGTGGCGTAGATAAATTAGCTGATACAGTAAAAGTTACCTTAGGTCCAAAAGGCCGTAATGTTGTTTTAGAAAAATCTTATGGATCTCCATTGATTACTAATGACGGGGTAACAATTGCAAAAGAAATCGAATTAGAAGATCATTTTGAAAATATGGGTGCAAAATTAGTTTCTGAAGTTGCTTCAAAAACGAATGATATTGCTGGTGATGGTACAACTACTGCTACTGTTTTAACACAAGCAATCGTTCGTGAAGGCTTGAAAAACGTAACAGCCGGCGCTAATCCTTTAGGCATTCGTCGCGGAATTGAATTAGCTACAAAAGCGGCAGTAGAAGAATTACACAATATTTCAACAGTTGTTGATTCAAAAGAAGCAATTGCACAAGTTGCGGCTGTTTCTTCTGGTTCAGAACAAGTAGGTCATTTGATTGCGGATGCAATGGAAAAAGTCGGCAATGACGGTGTCATCACAATTGAAGAATCAAAAGGGATCGAAACAGAACTAGATGTTGTTGAAGGAATGCAGTTTGACCGTGGATATTTATCACAATACATGGTTACTGATAATGACAAAATGGAAGCTGTTTTAGATAATCCATATATCTTGATTACAGACAAAAAAATCTCAAATATTCAAGATATCTTGCCTCTATTAGAACAAATTTTACAACAATCTCGTCCATTATTAATCATTGCAGATGATGTAGATGGCGAAGCATTACCAACATTAGTATTGAATAAAATTCGTGGAACATTTAACGTAGTTGCTGTCAAAGCACCAGGATTTGGTGACCGTCGTAAAGCGATGCTTGAAGATATCGCTATTTTGACAGGTGGTACAGTAATCACTGATGATCTAGGTCTAGAATTAAAAGACGCAACTGTCGATAACTTAGGAAATGCTTCAAAAGTTGTTGTTGATAAAGACAATACAACAATCGTTGAAGGTTCTGGCGATAAAACAGCAATTGACGCACGCGTTCAATTGATCAAAAATCAAATTGCTGAAACAACTTCTGATTTTGATCGTGAAAAATTACAAGAGCGTCTAGCTAAATTAGCTGGCGGTGTTGCAGTAGTCAAAGTTGGTGCGGCGACTGAAACAGAATTAAAAGAATTGAAATTACGTATTGAAGATGCATTGAATGCTACTCGTGCTGCCGTAGAAGAAGGCATGGTTTCTGGTGGTGGTACTGCATTGGTAAATGTTATTGGAAAAGTTTCTGCAGTAGAAGCCCAAGGTGACGTAGCAACAGGAATTAAGATTGTTGTTCGTGCATTAGAAGAACCAATTCGTCAAATCGCGGAAAATGCTGGCTATGAAGGTTCAGTAATCGTTGATAAACTGAAAAATGTTGAACTTGGTACTGGGTTCAATGCTGCAACAGGCGAATGGGTAAACATGGTGGAAGCCGGAATCGTTGATCCAACAAAAGTAACTCGTTCTGCATTGCAAAATGCTGCTTCCGTTTCAGCATTGTTATTAACAACAGAAGCAGTTGTTGCAGATAAACCAGAACCAGCTGCACCTGCTGCTCCAGCAATGGATCCATCAATGATGGGCGGCATGATGTAATCACTACTTTCAATTCATAAAAATTGAAAGTATAACAAAAAAGAGGCACATCCTGTTCAAAAAGGGTGTGCCTTTTTTGTGTGCCTACTTTCTTTCGAGAAACAACATCTTAAAAAGAAATACGATTAAATTAGATTTAAAAAATTATCTGAGGAATAATTTTTATCTTCGTTCATATGGCTGCACAGCTTGCTGTTTGTTCTTACTAGAAAAAACTACAAGAAGTAGAAAAAATTTCTGTTGCTTTAGCTTAGTTATTAACTCTAAATAAACAAAAATCGTTTAGTACGTCTTCTTCATGGCCAAAAATAGTCGTCTGTGTCGTTTAGTAGGCACATATAAAAATATATGCTATATTTGTAATATCATTATAATGTATGCGCATACATTATAGGTGATGCAACTAAAACTTAGGAGGATGAAGATGGACGGATTGATGAAGTGGATGGAAAAATATATTTTACCTGTGGCAACAAAAATAGGGTCAGAAAAGCATTTAGTCGCCTTGCGAGATGCCTTTATTGGTACGATGCCAGCAACAATGGCTGGTGCAATCGCAGTTTTGCTTAATGCTTTCATGCGCGATTTTCCTAATACCTATTTAGGAGAGGGCAATGCAATTACAACCTTTTTTACACCTGTTATTGGTGTAAATGGATTGATTTGGAATGGAACATTGGCGATTATGGCAGTTGTATTTGCACTTTCTTTAGGCGCAAATTTGGCAAAAGCGTATGAAGTTGATCCTGTGTCAGGAAGTATTGTTTCATTAGTCGCTTTTATCATCGGATTACCGGATGCCGCTACTGCAGTTTTGACATTACCAGAGAAGTTATCAGAAGAAGCTTCGACAATGATCACTACAGCAGGTGGAGTTCTTTCTGATGCTGCAGAAGGTGGCCAAACGCTCTCGATGGGCGCATGGGGTTATTTTAACTTTGGTAAGTATATGGGTGGATCGGGTCTTTTTACTGCAATGATCTTTGGATTTATTTCAGTCATTATTTTTGCTCTTTTAATTCGAAAAAACATTATTATCCGTATGCCGGACTCTGTACCACCGGCTGTTTCTAAGGCTTTTGCTGCAATCATCCCTGCAGTGGTTTCCTTGTATGTTGTTGGAATTATTAACTATTTATTCAAACAAACGGCTGGTGTTCCTTTAATCGACTGGATTTCTGAAGCAATCCAAAAGCCTTTAATGCATCTTTCACAGGGCTACGGCGCAGTATTTATCATTGTGCTACTTGTTCATGTTCTCTGGTTCTTTGGGCTTCATGGAACGAACATCATGTCACCAGTACTACAAACACTTTATGGAACTGCTATGGTTGAAAATACGAATGCTTTTCAAAATAATGAGCCAATTCCGTTTAAGTGGGTAGCCGGCTCTTTTGAAGCTTTTGTCTGGCCTGGTGGTGCAGGTGTGACTTTAGTATTAATTGTAATGATTCTTTTCTTATCAAAACGTGCGGATTATAAAACAGTTGGGAAACTAGGTATTGCTCCGGGTTTATTCAATATTAATGAACCAGTGATGTTTGGTTTGCCGGTTGTACTAAATCCGTTATTAATGATTCCGTTTATTTTAGCGCCTTTAGCTACTGCCACTATTGCATACTTCGCAACGATGGCGGGATTTGTAAGACCTGTAGTTGTCAATGTAATCTGGGTCATGCCAACGATTATTAGTGGTTTCTTAGCGACTGCTGGAGATTGGCGTGCCATTGTGTTGACGATTGTGAATTTGCTTGTAGCAGCATTGATTTGGGCACCATTTATTCTTGCGGCAAATAAGTTAGACCCTAATTTGGGAGAAACAAACGAAACAAACTGATTGCACTGAAAAAGTTGTTAATAAGTATAAAAATAATCCAAGCAAACAGTATTTCCAACTTGTTTGCTTGGATTTTATTTAACCAAAACTTTCCGCTTGCTCTGGGACGCGTTTCATAAACTATACTCGAGCTATCAAGAAGGAGGGCTTACCTATGCATACTTATGTGAAAGTTTTGGGAACATCAAGCACTTGTTTTTACGCGTTGGTAGATTGTAATGAAAATAAACTAGTTTTAAAAAGTTTTCAAGGCCTGAACAAACCAATGAGAGAAGAAATCGATGTCAATCAGTTAACGAATTTAACAAAAGATACATTTTGGGGCGGACAGCGAATTAGTTTTTATTATCAAGAAAAGTTGTATCAGTTTTATGAATGTGGGCCGGCTGTGATAGACTATCTACAAGAAAAACTTTTCGTTTAAGGTAGGTGAATCATCATCGTGGCAACTATTCGAGATATCGCACGTTTAACAGGTTATTCCGTCTCGACTATTTCTCGAGTTATTAATGAACACCCTTATGTGGATGAAAGAAAACGAGCAGAAATTTTAGCAGTTATGAAGGAACTAGACTATATTCCTAATGCAAATGCACGAACATTAAGCTATGGAGAAACCAAAAATTTAGGAGTCATTTTGCCATACACCAATCATCCATACTTTGATCAGTTGATTAGTGGAATTACTGAAGCCGCTTTCGATTCCAATTATAAAGTCACCTTGTTACCGACAAATTATCAAGCAAGTCGTGAAAAAGAGTATCTCGAAGAGTTTGCAGCAAAAAGATTTGATGGCTTGATCGTAACCTCGCGTGCTCATTCGTTAGAAAAATTGAAAGCGTACCAAAAATATGGCCCTATTATTTTTTGCGAAGAAATCAAAGATGAAAAATCAAGCTGTGTCTTTATTGATCGGGAACAATCGATTACGGAAGCATTGAAATTTTTACAAAAAGTTGGTGTCAAAAAACTAGGTGTTACTTTAGGAAGGAGTAGTCGACTTAGTTTTAATTCTAAGATTACCTTGCAATTATGTCGGAAAGTCTATTCGAATTTTGAAGAAGAAATGGTTTTCTGGGATTGTATTGGTTTGGAAGATGGGATCAAGGCAGGTGCTTTTTTTAATGAGCATCCAGTAGATGGTATTTTTACGAATTCAGATATGGTTGCAGCTGGTATCCTTAAAACATTTCCGAAAGGTCGAGCACCTAAATTAGTTGGCAGAGACAATCTGTATGTGAGTGATCTCTTAAATTTTCCCACTATTGATCATCACTTGAAACAGTGTGGTGAAATGGCGTTTCACTTATTTTTGAAAAGACAACCGGAACAAATCAAGATTCCATATGAATTTATTCAAAGATAAAGAAAGTTTAAACAAACTAATAGCAAAAATAATTAGTGATTGTAAGAGGTTAGGCTAGAAATAATAAAAAAGACTGAAGTAGCTTTACGTGATTCCTCAAAAAGTTCAATTGTAAAATTGGGCTTTTTGAGGGCACTGGAGTAAGCTACCTCAGTCTTTTTCTTCGGTAAAAATTAGAACAGATTGGATTGGAATAAATGTTTCGCCTATTTCAATAACTGATAAGGGACAGAAAGTAATAATTATTTGCTGGTGTAATGTTGAATGATTTCATTCAATGCTTGGGTTGCACCATTCCCACTTCGTTCATCATAATAGGCGGTAAAACGTTCATCTGCCACATACATTTGTCCTAATCCTTGGTGAGCTTGTGGCGTATAAGTAGGCCAACTAAATGTTAGCCATTTTTTATGTGCGTCAAAAATGGCTTTTGCTAGTGGTTGATCCACTCCTGGCTGTGTAAGATAAGTTGTTAAATCGGCTAAAAGCTGTGACTCAACTGTTTGCATGGCTTGGAATTGTTCCTCAGTCATGTTCGCCCATTTTTGATTGGCTTTCGCAACTGTTTTTTTGCCATACGCTTCTCGAATCTCTTGTCCAAATTTTTCTTCATTTTCGCTGATTTTTTGTTGCTTGAATCCTGCAAATTTTTCTTGGTCTGACATAGTTATTCCTCCTTCGTAACTAGTAAGTGTTTTTTGTACAGTTGTCAAAAGGGCGTCAATTTGTGCTCTTTTTTTTAATAGAAGTTTCTGATGTTCAAGTAAAGCTTGGTGCTGATCAAAGTCTGGTTGGTTTAGTAATTCCTGAATTTGTTCAAGTTTGAACTCAAGTGAGCGATAAAATAAAATTTGTTGGAGTCGATCAATTTCATTTGCTCCATAGATGCGATAACCAGAAGAGTTAATCCTAGCTGGTTTGAGCAACCCAATTTCATCATAGAAACGTAATGTTCGGGGGCTAACACCTGATAGCTCTGCTATTTTTTTGATTGTATATTCCATTTTTTCCCTCCTGACACTTGCTAGAATACTCCCTCACGTAACGAGAAGGTCAAGGAAAAATTTCAAAATCCTATTAAAAATTATGTTATACTATTTCATAAGAAAAGGAAAAGGAGAAATCAATGAACATTGTTTTTTCAGATATTGATGGAACGTTTCAAGAGTTAGGAAAAGAAATTCCGCCGATTAATCGCGAAGCCATTCAAGCGTTACAAGCCAAAGGCGATCATTTTGTTTTTGTTACAGGACGCGGATACGACTTAGTCAAACAAATGAATGATGAATTATTAATTGATTGTGATGTTATTTTTGGAAATGGTGCAGGTATTAAGAAAATAGGCGAACCTGAACGTTATACTAGTACACTGACACATCAAGAAACAACAGAAGTAATCAACATTTTAGAAGAACAAGAAATTTTACACTTTATTCATACAAATCACGGTGTGGTGATAAGACCTACGAAAGAGTACACGAAACAGCTAAGTGCCTTGAGAGAATCATTAGAAAAACTTGGGGAGCAAGGCAAACGAATTATGGATTACAAGGAACAATATTTTGAAAACGATTGCGTACATACGGAAGATATCGCAAAGTATCTTTCTGAAAGACCTGAAACAATCGTGGTCAAGATCGAATTGATGGAAGCAGATGATGCACGTCACGAGGCGATTCGATCTTCTTTACAAGAAACAGAATTGCTTGTGTTCCATTCATTTATAAAAACCTTGGAAATTGTACATCCTGATAGTACAAAAGGAAGTGCCATCACCAATTATTTATCTGATTATCCATTAGCAACCAGCTATGGTATCGGAGATGGAGAAAATGATTTGGCTATGTTAGCTGTTGTTGATGTGCCTGTTGCTGTGGAAAATGCCGCAACCAATGTGAAAGAAAGTAGTCATGTGATTGCGCCTAGTTGCAGTGAAGGTGGCGTCGGCCGGTTTATTTTTGAACATATTTTATAATTAAAAAGAAAAAGAGGGATGAGATGAAATTAGTTGAAACACCAATCAATAGTAATCTAAATATCAAGACATTTTACCCAAAAATAGTGGATTTCTTTTTTGGAAATCAGGCAATTAACTACTATAAGTTCTATTCGCTAGATCGTACACAAATTTTATATGTAGATACGTATGATAAAATTCAGTTGGTGATGATTAATACGAAAAAGAAAATTACAAAGCAAGAAATCGACTATGCTATTCGTCGAATCTTGAAAGTAGCACGCGAAGATGTGACCGTTCACATTGGTGTCAAACAAGAATTGGAACGGGCTGGCCTTCAATTCAAGCGTCCAAATAAAGATATTGTGATTATTGAACAAAATGTAACAAATGCCTAACAAAAAGGGACTGGGACGAAACTAAAAATTCAGTCGTTCTTAATCTATCTTTCAATGCAAAAAAGCCTAAAATCAACGTTTTAAAAAACGAATTTTAGGCTTTTTTTCTATTTAGGCTGCTTTTGTCCCAGACTCTTTTTATTTTTGAACGATGTCCTTCCAAAAATGAAAATATTGTTCAGCCAAGCAAATTGTTGAAATCTGTTCCCACTGGATAAAATGTTCATCAAGATAGAAGCCATCAGGTGTGATGCTTGGTTGAACCAATCCTTCTGCATAACTATGGTCCAAACGTTCAACAATAATTTTTTGCTTTGCGATATAAGCAGTGATAATAACTGTTTCAAAGTGCTGTGTAATTGTACGCATAACAGCCTCCTTATCTATACTGTCCAAGTAGATTGCGCGAATAAATGAATGGATAACTACAATGAATTGAAGTCTTCAACAAATTAATTAGAACATATGTTCGTTTCTCTGTCAATCAATTCATCAAAGAAAAAATGAAAAGGAATAAAGAATATCAAGCTGATATTTTCGGAAAAAAATCAAGTTTTCTTTTCCTATTTCGTTTTTTTGATATAATGGTTAGGAAATGAAAAATTGCCAAGAGGAGTATTAAACAGATGAATAAAATTTACCCAGATGACAGTTTGACGCTACACACTGATTTGTACCAAATCAATATGATGCAGACATACTGGGAATTAGGTCGTGCAGATCTACATGCCGTTTTTGAATGTTACTTTCGAGAAATGCCTTTTAACCATGGTTATGCTGTCTTTGCTGGTCTGGAACGTTTAGTTCAATATTTAGAAAACTTAACTTTCAGTGAATCAGATATTGACTACTTACGAGAAGTGGGTAACTATCCAGAAGGTTTCCTTACTTATTTAAAAGAATTTGAATTTAAAGCAACCGTTCGTTCAATGCTTGAAGGCGAGATCGTCTTTAACAATGAACCACTTATTCAAGTCGAAGGACCGTTGGCACATTGCCAGTTGGTCGAAACAGCACTGCTGAATATGGTCAATTTCCAAACATTGATTGCTACGAAAGCAGCCCGAATCAAATCCGTTATTGGTGACGATCCACTATTGGAATTTGGAACAAGACGTGCGCAAGAACTTGATGCGGCGGTTTGGGGAACACGTGCAGCCTTCATTGGTGGTGCCGATGCGACAAGTAACGTGCGTGCTGGGAAAATTTTTGGTATTCCTGCGAGTGGAACTCATGCTCATTCATTAGTTCAGTCATATGGAAACGACTATGATGCTTTCATGGCTTACGCGAAAACACATAAAGACTGTGTCTTTTTAGTAGATACGTATAATACGTTGAAGTCAGGTGTGCCAAGTGCGATTCGAGTGGCGAGAGAAATGGGTGATAAAATCAATTTCCAAGGTGTCCGCATTGATAGTGGTGATATGGCGTATATTTCAAAACGTGTGCGTGAACAATTAGATGCAGCAGGCTTTACTGAAGCAAAAATCTATGCTTCTAACGACTTAGATGAAGCAACGATTCTAAATTTAAAAATGCAAAAAGCAAAAATCGATGTTTGGGGTGTGGGCACTAAGTTGATTACAGCTTACGACCAACCTGCACTAGGGGCTGTTTTCAAATTAGTATCTATTGAAAACAAAGAAGGAAAAATGATTGATACCATCAAGTTATCTAGTAATGCAGAAAAAGTAACAACGCCAGGGAAAAAACAGGTTTGGCGTATTACACGAAATTTTGACGGAAAATCTGAAGGAGACTATGTCACGTTATGGAATGAAGATCCTCGCAAGGAAGAGGAAATCTTTATGTTCCATCCTGTTCATACGTTCATCAATAAAACGGTACGTGATTTTTCGGCACGTCCGATGTTACAAGATATTTTTGTTGAAGGAAAGTTGGTCTATTCATTACCTTCGCTAAATGAAATTAAAGACTATGCACGTGAGAACTTGGACTCTCTATGGGAAGAATATAAACGTGATTTGAACCCACAAAAGTATCCAGTTGATTTATCAACAGAGTGCTGGAATCACAAGATGTCTATTATGGAACGAATGAAAAAAAGCGTTGCTGATCTACACAATGAAGCATGATTGAAATCACTGAGGGGGAACAAACATGAGTTTACAACAAGAAATTATTCAAGAACTAGGTGTGAAACCTATAATTGATGCACAAACAGAAATTCGTCGAAGTGTGGACTTTTTGAAAGACTACTTAAAAAAATACCCATTTATCAAAACATTTGTTTTAGGAATCAGTGGTGGACAAGATTCAACTTTAGCTGGTCGTTTAGCACAGTTAGCAATGGCTGAAATGCGTGAAGAAACACAAGATGACAGTTATCAATTTGTTGCTGTTCGCTTACCTTATGGCGAACAAGCTGACGAAGAAGATGCAAAAGCTGCATTGGATTTTATTCAGCCCGATGTGAGTTTACGTGTTGATATCAAACCTGCTGTGGATGCACAAGTTGCCTCATTGAGTGAAGCAGGTGTTGAAATCAGTGATTTTAATAAAGGAAATATCAAAGCACGTCAACGAATGATTACTCAATACGGTGTTGCTGGTGCAAAATTTGGTGCTGTCTTGGGAACAGATCATGCTGCAGAAAATATTACAGGATTCTTTACAAAATTTGGTGATGGTGGGGCAGATATTTTACCACTTTTTCGTTTGAACAAGCGACAAGGAAAAGCTCTGTTAAAAGAACTAGGTGCGCCAGCAGAATTGTATACAAAAATTCCAACGGCGGACTTGGAAGATGGGAAACCATTAATTGCAGATGAAGTTGCTTTAGGTGTCACTTATGATCAAATTGATGATTATTTAGAAGGAAAAGAAATTCCTGAACATGCACAAGAAACCCTTGAAGCTTGGTGGGATAAAACAAAACATAAACGTCATCTACCAATTACGGTTTTTGATGATTTTTGGAAGTAAGACAAAGCTGTAAAAGAAGTCGGAGGATTTTTAAATCTTCCGACTTCTTTTTTACTTATTTGAGCTAGCTATGTTCGCAAATGCCGATAAATGAGACAGAGAATTACAGGAACCGTTATAATAAAAGAAGAGAACAAGCTAGTTTAAAAAATAGGATTTGAATAAGGTTTGAATTATTCATAAGGGCGAGTAAGCTTGAAGGAAAAGCCAATTATAAATTTTAAAAAAATGTGTGATTGTACAGATTGGCTAAGCGATGAAACATGAGCAGTCGATTTTGATTATAAAAAATTAAAAATAATTATTTAGAAGGTGAACGAAAATGAGAAAAGAAATCAAACTAGTAATGAGTGATATTGACGGAACGATTTTAACTAGCAAACACAGAATTGATAACAAATTAGCTAGTCGTTTGAAACAACTAAAAGCTAGAAATATTCCTTTTGTTTTGGCATCTGCCAGATCTCCTAAAGGAATGCATGACATTGCGAAAGTATTGGAAATCACTGAATACCCAATGGCTTGTTACAATGGTGCCTTGATTGTCAGAGAAGGAGAAGACGACCCGTTTCAACAAATTTTTAGTCAAGAATTGAATGTAGGAGAAACACTTCAGCTCATTGAACTTTTAACGAAAAAATTTAAAACTATCTCAATTAGTTTGTATTCAGGAAGCGACTGGTATGTGGAGTCAGTTGACGAGTGGGTAGAGCAAGAAGCTGCAATCACGAAACTTGAACCAATTGTAGCCAATCTTAACCAATTACTTTTAGAACAAAGACTGCCAGTTCATAAGCTATTATTGATAGGATCAACTTCAGAAATTGAGCAACTAAAGGAAGTTTGCGAATCATTAAATCTGGAAACTAGTTCGTTTTATTTATCAAAGGAAAATTATCTGGAAGTTACTCACTATCAAGTATCGAAAGAAAAAGCGTTAACGATTGTGGCAAATCACTATCAAATTCCTTTAGAAAACACGATGGCAATTGGAGATAACTTTAACGATCTGCCTATGATCAAATTATCTGGAATGGGAGTGGCAATGGGCAATGCACCGGAAGAAGTAACTAAAGGGGCAACCATCCAAACAGCGACTAATGATGAAAATGGTGTGTCAAAAGTATTGTTGAATCAGATTCTTTTGCAAGAAATTTGATTGTATTTTTTAAGTGAAGAAAATAGATTATTTTGCTTGGGAAACTAATTGGATAACAACAGTTGACTAATAGAAGTTAATTCTTGTCTAAATTTCTGTAATCAGAGATACTGATAAAAAGGAGGCGATTTTATGTACCGGATTTCTTTAGTTGATGATATTGCCACGGAACAGATGAAACAATTGGAAGAGCCATTTTTTGAGCGGACAGATAAAAAGGATGCGCACGGCTTACTAGTAAGAAGTTCTATTGTTGAAGAAGACTGGATTGGCTCAGAATTGTTAGCAATTTCAAGAGCTGGTGTTGGGGTCAACACGATCCAGGTACAAAAAGCCACCGAAAATGGCACGATTGTGATGAATACGCCTGGCGTTAATGCAAATGCAGTCAAAGAACTAGTATTAAGCTGTTTGTTTTTATCTGTTCGCCCGGTTATCAAAGCAAGCGAGATGGTTCAAGCTTTAGAGGGAGCAGACTTGTTAGAGCAAGCAGAAGCAAAACGAAAACCGTTTGTAGGTAAAGAATTACAAGGAAAAGTGATTGGTTTACTTGGATTAGGTTCAATTGGAAGAGAAGTTGCTCGAATTTGTTATGAATTAGGCATGGAAGTTTTAGGCTATGCTAGAAGAAATCACGAGTTAGACTATGTTGAGCAATTACCCTTGCCGGATATTTTACGATTGTCTGATTTCGTCGTGATTATGCTACCTTCAACGCCGGAAACAAATGGGCTGTTGGGGAAAGAAGAGTTATCTTTAATGAAAGAAGAGGCTATTTTAATTAATGTGGGACGAAGTGGAATTGTAGATAATGCAGCACTTTTACAAGTGATTGAGGATGGAAAACTGGCAAAATACATAACAGATTTTCCAGCACAAGAATTTTTAGGAAATGAAAAAATCATGATGCTTCCGCACATTGGTGGGTCCACAAAAGAAGCTTTAGCGGATAGCAGTCGGGAAGCTGTTCGAGCATTACGAAACTATCTGCTGTTTGGAACAGTTCGTTCATCGGTGAATTTTCCAGCTGTGCGAATGGTCTTTCGTGCGCCGTATCGTTTTACGATTTTTTATCAAAAAAGACAAGGAATCTTATCGGAAGTTTTTAAAATTTTGGAGGAAAATGATTTACCAATTGGTAATATGACGCGTAACCAGAAAGAGGATTACGTTTATACACTGATTGACATTGAGAGTACAGATGTCAAAAATTTATTAGAAGCTAACCGTCAGTTAGAAACGATTGCGGATGTTAAACGTGTACGGTTATTAGTACGTCCACAAGTTTAATCAAGTTATTTTTATTTCTTTAATTAGCCTATGACCGCTTTACTTTCAAATTTGATGCTACTAAAATAAGAGAGTGAGTCAAATTTAAAATAATCGTTTAAGTTCATAAAGTAGGCGATGAAGGAGCAATTAATTGAAGAAAAGAATAAATAATCTTTCACTTAAACAAAAGAGTATCATTCGAATTAGTTTGACTACGATTGGCGTGATCGCTTTAGTTGTATTGAGTAATTTATTTTTACAATGGTGCCAAAATGATTTGTCCTATGACTTAGCATTGAAATTTGCGTTTTCTTGGCATACAGAAAAGTTTATTTTAGCTTGCTTAGTTTTATTCGTTTTTCTGGCCTTCCTCAGCAGTGTTGCAGGATCGGTTCTGGTTGGATCTATTTTGTATACAACGATTATCGGCATTTTAGGTGTTGCTGACTATTTAAAAATGAGTTATCGACAAGAGCCTATTTATCCTGATGACATCAAAATGATTACGGAACTTAGTTTGCTGAAAGAGATGGCAGGGGGAACGACATTTTTTATTTTAATGGGAATTACTGGTTTAGTAATCATTTTATTTGCTTGGGGGCTATACCGGAGTTTCAAAAAAGGTCGTCGTTTTCAGGTCGTACGAGGAACTGTCTTCGTTTTATCTGCTATTCTATTGATGTACGTTGGTAGTTTTAATAACCCGAATAATCTCTTACGAAAAGCGTACAACAAAACAGCCTTGTGGATTCCTTATAGTCAGAAAATGAACTACTATAATACAGGATTTATTGGCGGGTTTCTTTACAATCTACAAGTTGAAGCAATGGATGAACCAAAAGGCTATTCCAAAGCGAAAGTGGCAGAAATCACTAAGAATTATCAACAAATAGCTGATAAGAAAAATCAAACAGTTGAAGAAGAGCAACCAAACATCGTTTATGTGATGAGCGAAAGTTTTTCTGACCCTAGTCACTTAAACGGAATCGAAGTTTCAGGAAATCCACTGCAAGATTATTATGACATTGCGAATCAAACCTATAGTGGCAAAATGTTGTCCCAAAATTATGGGGGTGGAACTGCAAATATTGAGTTTGAAGCGTTAACTGGTTTTTCAATGGAACTATTTAATGCACAATTAACAACTCCGTACACGATGTTAGTTCCTAAAATGACAAAATTTCCATCATTGGTTTCCAATCTAGCAGCGCAAAATTATCAAACAACAGCGATTCATCCCTATAACACATCAATGTATAAGCGTGAAGATGTGTATGATGTTTTGGGATTTGATTCATTTATCAGTGAAAAAGAAATGAATTACACAGAAAAACTCCAAAACAATCCTTATATTTCAGATAAAGCCGCTTATCAAGAAGTTTTATCTATTTTAAAACAGCAAGATTCACCACAATTTGTTCATCTAGTAACGATGCAAACACATATGCCTTATGGTGGAAAGTATTCAGATATTGCTTACGATGCTCAGGCAAGTGACGGCAGTGACACCGATAATTTAACCAACTATTTGCAGGATGTTGCCTATAGCAGTGAGGCACTGAAGGAATTTGTTGATAGTTTACAAGATGTTTCGCGAAGAACCCTAGTTGTTTTCTGGGGAGATCATCTTCCTGGTATTTACTCAGAAGTAGTGCAAGGAGCAAACGATGAGCAGACTTTACATGAAACACAATTTTTAATGTTTGATAGCGAAGGAAAATTAACAAATCAAGCTACTCATGATGCAATCAGTAGTCCATTTTATTTTGCAGCTAACTTATTGGAACAAACGAATCAAGCAACAACAGGGTTCTATCAATTGCTATTGGAAATGGAGCAAGTTTTACCTGCGTTTGAAAGGGGCTTATATTATCAAAATGGGCAGTGGCGTAAAGAGGCACAACTGAATGAGCAACAAAAAAAATTATATGAAGACTATCAAATGATTCAATATGACATCGTTTCTGGTAAACAATATAGTTTACAGGCTAGTTTTTTTGAAAATAGTGATTGAAGTGAAAAGAAACAAGGCGAGAAATAAGCTTGTCATAAAATAGTAAAAACAGGTACAATAAAGGATAGATAAACGGAGAAAGTAGGGAATTTCATGTTACCAAATATTGGTTATTATGTTCAATCAGTCGATAACATTGTGAAACAAACGGAAGAAATTGGCGAGCAAATGCATCCCAAATACGAAATGATTCGTCAAGCAATTGATGAAAAGAAAGTGGCAGAATTAAATTCAGAGCAATTAACAGAAGTTGTTCAATTGTTTGAAGCTGGAACTAAGCAATACCGAGCTATGCTGAAAAAAGTTAGTACGTTACGTCCTCCAGCAAAAGTGATGGGGATTCACAAAAAATTTGAACGTGCCTATCTTTCTTATGTAGCTGGTTGTGAAGAAATGATTCAAAGTATTAACGTAGAAAAGGGAATTGATACGGATTTATTTGAAGCTTCAGAAAAGAAACAAGACCAAGCAACAGATGATATTTCACTAGCAATCCAAAAAATGACCAATCTTTTGATGAAAAAATAATTTAAAGATAAAACTAGAGTTATTTAATCTAAATATAACGTTTTTTTTATGATAAGAGTTGTTCACTGCTATATGATAAAAGCATAACCAACAACAACCTTTATTTACTCTCATTGAGTAAGTAGCCTTTTCCACCGAGCCTAACCAACTCGGTGGTTTTTTGATGCTCAAAAATTCAATGTATAATAAAAAAGCTTGTGGTACAAAGCGTCCGACTCCGCCAGATAATTCACAACTAGCCCAAAACATGAAAAGCTATTTTGGTCAGTTGATTGTTATCTAGTCGGAGCTAGACGTTTTGTGCCACAAGCTCTACTCACGGTGTTCAAGAAGTAATTCCTGCTAAATAAGTCTAAATTTCACAAAATTTGAAAAACAATTTCTGGAAATTTATTCTTATTTATTTAAGCTAGACACTTCTTTCACGACCTTTATTTACGGTGTTCCCCAAGCAACTCCTCCATATAACGTGGATCCACTTCAAAATATGAGAAGCTATTTTGAGTACCTGCTCATTATCTGTTTGGAGTTGAGCGCTTGGAACCACAACCTCTATTCACAGTGTTCTCAAAGTAGCTTCTTCGGTAATAAGTCCTCTTTTCTTAAAAATATGAGAAGCTATTTTTAGAAAAGATTCCTTATTACTTGAAGCTAACCACTTTGCGCCACAACCTTTTTCAGTTTTCAACATTCCTGACGTAGTTATCAAAATAATCTTCCAGATTTTTCTTTAGTTGTTGATAGTCTGCTTCAGTATACTCTTTATCTTCGATTTTCCCCTGAAAAAAAGGAATCTGCAAATCTTCTCGCAAACGATCTAACACTTCTTGTTGGTTCATGTTCTTCGCTTCTTTCTTCATCATTCATCTATAGTTATTACTAGGTTCATTTATAAGCTGTGAAAAATAGCAGTTAAATGTTCAAAGTTTTGTTTCATAATGGTCAATTTGCTATAAAGCAAAGCGGTATTAGAATCTTCATTGAAGAAGACTTGCTTGAGTTCAGCATAAAACTGATGAAAAGCATCAAAAAATTTGCTGACTTCTTTGATTTGCAATTCTGGATGTAGCTGAGTATATAATTTTGCTGTTTGAGCGAGGCTGTATAGCTCGTTCGTCACAACAATAACTCGATTTTTTTCATAGCGTGGGCTAGTAATCAATTCGTACAAGGGAAGACACTTATTATAAAGTTCAGAAAGGTTGTCTAATAGATACTCTTCAGCTGATTTTTGAATCATAAAAATTTCCTCCTTTGAAAAATAGGTTGATTTTAGTCGAAATAGACGCACACACACTCAGGTGCATAAATGTCTTTTTGTAGTAATGTTAACTTTCCGGTTTGAGCATCACGTGTGAATAAAGTTAAGTTATCACTATTTTGATTTGCACAAACTAAAAACTCATTTGTTGAATTTAAGGCAAAGTCACGAGGAAAATCACCTTCTGTTGAAATATTTTGAATAGCAGAAAGCTGTTCACCATTACTAGAAATCTCAAAGACTGCGATTGAGTTATGTCCACGATTAGAAGTATATAAGAAACGGCCGTCATTTGAAATTCGGATAGCAGCACCGCCATTTTCACCTGTGAAATCTTCTGGTAAAGTTGAAATTTTTTGTAACTTTTCAAATGAACCATTTTCTTGATAAGCGAGGACGCTTACGGTGCTGTCTAATTCACCAAATAAATAAGCAATTGGCTGTGTCGGATGGAAAACTAAATGACGGGGTCCAGTTCCAGGTTCAGCTACAAAAGTGGCTGCTAGAGTTAACTTTTCATTTTCTGCAACATCATAAGTGTACACTCGATCAGTTCCAAGATCACAAACAACTAAACGTTGGTCAGGTGTTAAATCAGTGTAGTGGACATGTGCATGGTCTTGATTTTTATGTGGTCCAGTTTCCTCTTGATGATAAAGAGATTCGACAGCTTCAATACCACCATTATCTAAAATACGATAAACATTTACTTCACCTTTATGATAATTTGCACCATAAACCAGCTGACGAGTTTCATCTACTGCTACATAACAAAGAGGTGCTCCTTCTTCTGTTACCGCATTCAAAAATTGATACGTTGAATCGTATGCGCCTGCGCCACCTAATCCATCAACTGTTGTGACAGTGTATAGATTCCCTGCTTTACTCTTTGCTAAATAGGTGGGACTCACTTCTTTAGTTGCTAAAGTTAGTCCAGATAATTCTTTTTTTTCAGTATCAAGATCGATTGTATAAATTCCTTCACTTACTCGGCGTGTATAAGTACCCAAAATGATTTTTTCAATCATTTGATTCCCTCCTAAAAAAATGAAATTGTTTTCTTTTTTATTTTAGCATACAACTGTTCTTGGCGGATAATGAAAGAGAATATGCTATAATATTTTTGAGCGTAAAAATACGCTGTATGAAGAAAAACACTGTTCATTGTGATAGTAATCAAAGGAGAGATCAAGATGATTCAAGCCAATGTAGTAGAAATTGGACCAGAAGCAATTAATGAAAAAGAACCAATGCTGATTTTATTCAACAACACAGCAACAACTACTTTACGAAACTACTCGATTATCCAAGAATTTTTAAATAAAGAACCCTTTAAGCTAGAATCTGGAAAAACAATTCGATTTGATGAACAAGAATATACGATTGAACATGTCGGAACGACTGCTAATCAAAATCTGGAAACAGTTGGTCACGTAACGTTAGTGTTTGACGAGCATCAACCAGAAAATACGATTGTTAATGGTGTGTATTTGAATCCTTATCAACTTCCAGAAATTCATTTGGGAACACAAATTTATTATCAGTAGGAGGGACATATGGAGGAGAAAAATAAAAAAGGAAAACCAATTTCCTGGTTTTGGAAATGGTTTTTAAATAATCAAGTAGTAACGGCCTTATTAGTTGTTCTGCTTTTATTAGTAATCGTCTTTCTTTTTACGAAAGTGTCATACCTATTTGAACCTGTGTGGCAATTCTTAGCTATCGTTGGCCTACCAATTATTTTAGCGGGTATTTTATATTATTTGATGAATCCTGTGGTGGACTATTTAGAGAAGAAAAAGATTCCCAGAATTTACAGTATTATTGGTTTATTTGTCGTTGTGGTGGCGCTAATCGTTTGGGGAATCGTAGTGATTGTGCCAAAAATTCAAGAGCAATCAGTTAGCTTTGCTAGTAATTTCCCACAATATGTCGACACGATAGATGATAAATTAACAGAAATCTTACGCGATCCTTTGTTTAATCAATTTCGTGAACAACTTGAGACTGCGGGGGATAAAATTATTAATTCTGCCGGCGATTTGATTAAGAACCTTTCAAAAACGACCGTTCAAAGTGTTGGAAGTATCGTAGGAGCGGTAGCGACAGTCATTGTGGCAATTATGACGATGCCATTTATCTTGTTTTATTTATTGAAAGATGGACGTCAATTAGCACCTTACTTTGTTAAATTCTTACCAACACGTATGAGAAAACCAACTTTGAAAGTATTAAGTGAAATGAACGATCAAGTATCTTCTTATATAAGAGGTCAATTGACTGTGGCTTTTGCTGTGGCAATCATGTTTATCATTGGTTTTTCGATTATTGGATTGGAATATTCAGTGACGTTAGGTATTGTTGCAGGATTCTTGAATCTAATTCCGTACCTTGGCTCATTTTTAGCCATGATTCCAGCAGTCTTTCTTGGGATTGTAGCAGGGCCTTTGATGTTGGTGAAAGTGATTATCGTCTTTATTGCCGAGCAAACGATCGAAGGACGATTGATTTCACCATTAGTTTTAGGGAATCAATTAGCGATTCATCCAGTAACGATTTTATTGGTTTTATTGACTTCTGGAAAACTGTTTGGAATTGTGGGAGTTATTTTGGGAATACCTGTTTATGCGGCAGCCAAAGTAATCATCACGCATATTTTTGAATGGTACACAACGATTTCTTCCTTATATGAAGACGATCCAGTTGAAACGCCGAAAAAAGAATAGGCAACTATCTTAAAAATCAAAAAAGAAACATAAATAAAAACAGCAAACGACAATCGAAAACTAGATTGTTGTTTGCTGTTTTTTTGTTGTAAAAGAGATCTGTTTTGCTTAGAAATCTTTTCCTAATTGAGTAGCTTTGTCTAGTGCTTCTTGCATCAATTCTTCTGCACGGTCAGGTGTGTAGTCGATTCCTTCGATAAATAATTGATCGATTTCGTCAATTCCAATAAAGTTCAAGATTCCTTTAACATATTGTGAAGCAAAATCTTGGCCTTGATAAATACCACCATTTGATTGGATGTGTAAAGCTTTCTTTCCTTGAACTAAACCTTGAGGACCATTTTCTGTATATTTGAATGTTTTACCAGCTACGTTGACCGTGTCAAACCAAGCTTTTAAACGTGTTGGAATATTTAGGTTCCAAAGTGCGTTGGCAATGACGATTTTATCAGCAGCTAGAAATTGTTCAGTTAATTCGTTAAAACGCGCGATTTTATGTTGTTGCTTTTCAGTTAATTCTGAGAAGTCGGCTCCAGTACGAAGAACTTCCCAACCAGATAATAATTCTTCGTCAATTTCAGGAATATCATCACGGTAAAGATCAAGAATAGTGATTTCATCTTCTGGATGACTTTCTTTATAGCTAGTTAGAAATGTAGAAAGAGCTTTAACTGAGCGTGATTCTTCAGCAGTTAAAGGATGACCTTTGACAATTAATACTGATGACATAATGATTCAATCTCCTTTTTTGTAAACATACTTGTTATGTTCAAGACTAACAAAGCTAGTTTACTCGAAAAAGAAAAGGCTATCAAGGTTTAAAAACAAAGAATAGTTAATTTAGCTGCTTTTCTTTTTTACTACTCATTCTTTTTTTACTGATCCATTTGGTGGAGCCAAAACAAAATCATACTGAAATCAAGTGTAAAAAAATAAGAAAACTTCAACTAAAGGCCAGTTTGTTTAGATTTATTTACCTCGACATCGGTAAAAGTATATTGGAAATGATTGATTTGCATGGCTATAATTTAGTTATTCCACCATGTTGATTTGGGATGAACATCTCAAATAACCCCACAAGTGGAAGAGCTGATTTTTTTTACATAGTCGTAGCAAATCATCACTCTTTCATTAGAGTTGCTGTTAGTTCATTGTTTTTACAAAAAGATAGCCGAAGAGACTTCTCATATTCTAAGTTCGTCTGGCTGGCAAACGGGTTTTCTTTTAGGCAAATAATGAACGAACTCAAACGTAAAAGGTGGGAAACCCTTACTCACTTATTTTTAAAAGAAGCAGTGCATTCGTTTAACGGATGCACTGTTTCTTTTTTGCAGTTGAAATAAATGAAAAAAATAATGTAAAAAACTTGCAAAACAGTCTGCTGGTGTTATAATGACATAGCGTCATATGACAACGCGTCATTTGGGTGAAGAAACGAAAGGAGGAGGACTATGCCAACACAAACATTTTTTCATTTGCCAAAGGAAAAGCAACAACGATTATTAGCCGCTGCGAATGCTGAGTTTTCACGTGTGCCGTTAAAGGATGCGTCAATTGCTAATATCGTGAAACTAGCTGAGATACCACGTGGTAGTTTTTATCAATATTTTGAAAATAAAGAGGATCTGTACTTCTATTATTTTGAGACACTGCGACGTGATAGTTCGCGAGATATGCGAAACTTGATGAAAGAAGTTCATGGAGATCTTTTTGAAGGCTTCGAGCTTTATTTTGAAAAGATGATTCGCGAAATCTTAGCAGGAGAAAATTCTGCATTTTATCGACACTTATTCATGAACATGGATTATCGCGCTTCACGTAAAGTGACTCCTCATCTTTCTGAAGAGGAAAAGGCAAAAAAAATGCCACATAAAAGACATAAGCAGGATACTCAAGCTTTAATAGAAGTGATTGATCAAACAAAACTAAAAGTAAGAGATTCACACGAATTAGAGCTGTTGATATCACTGTTGATGAATGCTGTTTTTTCAACGATTGCACATTCATACAAATCACTTTCAGTGACGAAAGACTACTCAGTTGAACAAGCAATCGAAGAATTTAAGTTAAAGCTTTCTTGGTTGAAAGAGGGAGCCTATAAGTAGAAAGAAGGGGAATAGATGCTGAAAATTATTAAACGAATTTCCATTACTTCTGCCATTGCCGCAGTTGGTTTTATGGTTGTTCAAGTTTTGGCAGACTTATATTTACCAACATTGACATCCAACATTATTGATAAAGGGGTAGCTAAAGGAGACATTGACTATATTTGGCAGACTGGCTTTGTCATGATTGGCTTTTCACTGATTAGTATTTTAGCTGCTATTGGAAATACTTTTTTTGCGACACGTGAGTCACAAAAATTAGGGAAAAAATTACGCTCAGATGTTTATCAAAAGGCAGAAAATCTAACAAATGATGGCTTTGATAAATTTGGAACAGCATCGTTGATTACGAGAACAACAAATGATGTGACACAAATTCAAATGGTTGTTCAAATGTTTTTACGGATGATGATCAACGCACCTATTACATTGATAGGAGCAAGTTTTCTTGCTTATCAAAAAGATCAAGAGTTAACAAAAATCTTTTTGGTAGTTATCCCAATCATGTTAGTTTTAGTTGGCGGTATTATGTATTTTGCGGTTCCGTTGTTTAAGAGTATGCAAAAGAAAACGGACCGCTTGAACTTAGTTTTCCGTGAAGGCTTAACGGGTGTCCGCGTGATTCGTGCGTTTGATAAAACAAAGTTTGAAGAGAACCGTTTTGATTTAGCAAATAAAGATTACACAAACACAGCGATTCGCGTGAACTCAATTGTTGCATTGATGATGCCGTTGATGACGCTAATCATGAGTGGAACAAACGTAGCAATTACTTGGTTTGGTGGACACTACATAGCTGAAATGAATTTAGAAGTTGGGAATTTAATTGCTTTTATGACTTATGCGATGCAAATCCTAATTAGTTTCATGATGCTATCAATGATCTTTATCATGGTTCCTCGTGCGCAAGCTTCTGCTGATCGGATCAATGAAGTATTAGACGAAGATATCGATATTACGGACCCAAAAAATCCAAAAGAAGTAACGCTTGCCGGAAAGTCTGCAACGTTGAATTTTGACCATGTGGATTATCGTTATCGTGGCGCGGAAAAATTAGCGCTTGAAGATATTGATTTTCGTGCAAAATCAGGGGAAATCGTTGCGATTATCGGTGGAACTGGTTCTGGTAAAACAACGTTAGTGAATTTGATTCCTCGACTATATGAAATTGAATCAGGCGAAATTCGTTTAAATCAAACGGATATTCGTGAAATGACTCAAGAAAACTTGCGTG
Source organism: Enterococcus sp. C50 (assembly GCF_040887505.1). Classification (NCBI taxonomy): domain Bacteria; kingdom Bacillati; phylum Bacillota; class Bacilli; order Lactobacillales; family Enterococcaceae; genus Enterococcus; species Enterococcus sp. C50. Next base: position 147,414 of record NZ_JBFOFW010000003.1, read on the forward strand.
ATTTGATTGGTTTCGTTCCACAAAAAGCGATTTTATTTTCTGGAACGATTCGGGAAAACATGCAATATGGCTTACCTGACGCAACGGATGAAATGATCTGGAAAGCATTAGAAATTGCTCAAGCAAAAGAGTTTGTTTCTGAGTTGGAAGACGGGCTAGATAGTCATGTTGAACAAGGTGGAGGAAATTTTTCTGGTGGACAAAGACAGCGGTTAGCGATTGCTCGCGCATTAGTCAAACCAGCAGATGTTTATGTATTTGATGATTCATTTTCTGCGCTTGATTTCAAAACAGATGCGAAACTTCGTCAAGCATTGAAACAGGACATGACCGACAGTATAACTGTTTTAGTAGCGCAACGCGTAAGTACCGTCATGGATGCTGATACGATTTTAGTTTTAGATGAAGGCAAGTTAGTTGGTAAAGGAACACACAAAGAACTGCTAGAAAAAAATGAAACTTATGCGGAAATTGTTCGTTCGCAATTAAGAGAGGAGGACTTAGCATGAGTAAAGAAAAAACACAATCCTCTCATGGATCAATGCGTGGCGGAGGTGGTCATGGACCTGGGCGTAACATTGGTGCAAAAGGAGAAAAAGCAAAAAACTTCTGGGGGACAGTTAGCCGCCTCTTTAGCTATATGTCAAAACGACTAATTGCGATTGTTTTAGTATTTGTCTTGGCAATTGCGGCAGTGATTTTCCAAATCCAAACGCCGAAAGTTCTAGGTCGTGCAACAACTGAAATTTTTAAAGGCGTCATGATTGGCGCGAAACAGATGCAGCAAGGTCAAAAAGTGACTGAATTTCCAATTGACTTTGATAAAATCGGCCAAATTATTGCGACCGTCATTGTCATGTATGTTATTGCTGCCGTGTTTAGTTTCTTACAACAATTTATTATGACGCGTGTCTCACAACGAACAGTTTATGATTTGCGTAAGGACTTAGAAGCTAAAATGAACCGAGTACCCATTTCTTATTATGATACACATACGAATGGGGATATTATGTCTCGGGCAATCAACGATATGGACAACATTGCAAGTACCCTTCAACAAAATTTGACGCAATTTGTAACGAGTACAGTTACACTGATTGGGGTCATCGTGATGATGTTATCAATTAGTTGGCAATTGACACTAGTCGCTTTACTAATGATTCCGTTAAGTTTAATCGTTGTGATGATCGTCGCACCAAAATCACAAGTATATTTTTCAGATCAACAAAAGAGTTTAGGTTTGTTGAATAACCAAGTAGAAGAAACCTATGCTGGTCACACGATTGTTAAAACCTTTAATCATGCTGGAAAAGATCAGGAAGTTTTTGAAGTTGAAAATGAAAAACTTTATGCGTCTGGTTGGAAAGCCCAATTTATTTCGGCAATCATTATGCCGTTGATGAACTTTGTTAAGAATTTAGGCTATGTGTTTGTCGCTGTCCTTGGTGGGATTAAAGTAGCAAATGGGAATATTTCTTTAGGGGATGTTCAAGCATTCTTGCAATATACGAGCCAATTCTCACAACCAATTACTCAAATCGCTAGCTTAATGAATACCATTCAATCAACTGTCGCTTCTGCAGAACGTGTATTTGAAGTCTTAGACGAAGCTGAAATGACAGATGAGCCTTCAGGACTCCCAGTAGAAGAAGATTCTCCCTATAAAGTTCGCTTTGAAAATGTACAGTTTGGTTATACTGAGGATAACTTATTGATGACCGATTTTAACTTAAATGTCAAACCGGGAGAAATGGTCGCAATCGTTGGCCCAACTGGTGCCGGTAAAACTACGTTGATCAATTTGTTGGAACGTTTTTATGATGTGTCTGGCGGAAGCATTCGCTATGAAGGTGTTGATACTCGAGACTTATCCCGTGATGAGTTGCGTGCCAAATTCTCGATGGTCTTACAAGATACGTGGTTATTCACAGGTACAATCTATGACAATATCCATTATGGAAATGAACAAGCCACAAAAGACCAAGTAATTGCCGCTGCCAAAGCTGCTCATGTGGATGATTTTGTTCGTAAATTACCAGAAGGATATGACACGATTTTAAATGAAGATGCAGGTAACATCTCTCAAGGACAACGCCAATTGATCACGATTGCTCGCGCATTCTTGGCTAATCCAGATGTCTTGATTCTGGATGAGGCAACTTCAAGTGTTGATACTCGAACAGAGATTTTGATCCAACGAGCAATGAACCGTCTCTTAGAAAATCGGACAAGTTTTGTGGTTGCGCATCGCTTGTCAACGATTCGCGATGCAGACAATATTATTGTGATGAATCATGGATCAATTGTAGAAACAGGTAACCATGAAGAACTAATGGCTAAAGATGGTTTTTATGCTGATCTTTATAATAGTCAATTTTCTGAAGAAGTTGCTTAATAACAAGAGGTTGTGGCGCCAAGCGATTAGCTCCGAACAGATAATGAGCAAACACTCAAAATAGCTTTTCATGTTTTGAAGTGAATGCAAGTTATATTGAGTAGTTGCTTTGGGAACACCGTTTATTCTAAAAAGGGATGTGACAGAAGGATTGTCACATCCCTTTTTCATATTTATTTGAAATAACCAACTGATTGGCAACGAAAAATAATTAAAAAAGCTGTATTCAGGAAAAGTTATTTGTTAGATTCCGCCAATTTTTTTGATTTTCTTGAAGAAAATGGAGATTGGTGTTACTCTCGGACTAAATAAATTTCACAAATTCTTAGTTATTGCTTGAAAGAAGTGACATCCATCGTTAAAATATAATTTGACGCAGAAGGGGAGTAGAATAAATGAAAGATTTTAAATTGGGGGCTACTACCTATTTAAAAAGTGTGGCTATCCGAGTCAAAGATCGCGATAAAATGATTGCTTTTTATAAGGATACAGTTGGTTTTGATTTGAAGCGTGAAGAAAATGAGTTGGCTATTTTTGGTACACAAGATAGTGACAGTGAAATGCTTTTACTAGAAGAAAGCCCACGTGCGAACAATCACACAGGTGAAATCAAAAAGTTGAGTCGCTTTTCTTTGGTCATTCCAAGTGTGGAAGAAATGGCAGATATGTTATGCCGTATCCGTAAAACAAATTATCCAATTAAAGATGCACTGGAAGATCAAGCACGTATGGGAATCTTATTAGTTGACCCAGAAGGTAACGAACTTGAAATTTATTACGAAGAAAAAAATGTTGAAAAAGCAGAACCTGAAGTAATGGATCAAGAAGCTTTACTGCGAAAATCTGAAGAAAAATTCACAAAGTTAACATCAGGTGCCTATTTTGAAAAAATTCATTTGAATGTTAGCGACCTAGCGAAAGAGCGCCAATTTTTGAGTCATGTACTCGGACTAAAAGTACATAACGAAGAAAATGGTCTGCATGTACTGAACGAAGGCGATTTTCATGTTGGTTTGAACCAAGCAGTAGGTGGAACAATCGACTTACCAACAGATGAGGTTTTAGGGTTAGACTTCTTGAAATTTGTCGTGACACCAGAAAACATGGAAACATTGATTGAACATTTACAAGCTGAAAATCTTGATTTCTTCGTAGATAAGAAAAAATCAGTCATCACTGTGTATGATGCAATTGGTATCGAGTGGTGGTTTGTCAGCAATCCTAAAAAATAGCTAAATAGATTGGAGTCAGCCAAAAAATAATTTCTTAACGATAGTACTGACTACAATCATTTTGATAAAGGATAAGAGTAGCTGGATGGCTTCTCTTATTTTTTTTAAACAAAGTAATCGAAAGAAATCAACTGAAACAGCTTGCTTCACTACCCAGAAAAATATATGCTTGTGCTGTATGAATGATCAAATCCTTCAAAGAGATTCTTTGAGTAGAAATGAGGAAAGAACATGTATCCAGAAACAAAACAAATGATTTTGACTAAACTTGCGGAAGGTTTTTACCCCGGTGTTGTAGCTGCTTTTATCAAACAAGAAAAAGTCGAATCATTTGCAGCAGGACAAGCCCAAATTGTTCCTGATACACAACCGATGTCAGAAGACTTACTTTTTGATGCAGCATCGTTAACGAAAGTCATCGCTACCACAACACTTGTTTTACGATTGTGGGAAGACGGTAAACTTGACTTGGATCAACCGCTTCAGCGCTATTTACCAGCATTTGAAAACCAGACAATTACCATTCGTCATTTATTGACGCACACTTCAGATATTCAAACTTGGATACCTGACCGAGATTCATTAACACAAGAAGAATTGATTGCTGCTTATTTAACATTGCAACCTGGAGCTGAGTTAGGCAAAACGGTAAAATATACTGATGCAGGGACAATCTTGCTTGGTTTGATGTTGGAAGAAATTTATCAAGAGCCAGCGGTTGAATTATTTCAAGAACAAGTTCTTGAACCTTTAGGAATGATGAATAGTTTATTTTTACCTTTTCCATCTAAAAAAATCGTTCCTACTGAACAATTACCCTCTGGAGAAGTTTTAAGAGGAATCACTCATGACCCTAAAGCAAGAATTTTAGCTGAACATGCTGGAAATGCAGGGTTATTTTTGGATTTAGAAGATAGCATTTCTTTTGTTCAAATGTATTTGGCTAAAGGAAAAGTCAATGGGGGACAATTTTTGACTACCCAAACGATTGAGTCATTACTTCAAGATCATACACCTGAAAAAAATGGACAGCGATCATTAGGATGGGATCTTAAATTAGATCAAAAGGATCAACATCCGATACTTTTCCACACGGGATATACAGGAACGTTCCTGTTAATTGATGTTATTAGTCAAGAAGGCTTTATCTTTTTATCCAACCGTATTCATCCAAATGATGCGCGTGAAGCCTATCTTGAATGTCGTGATGAAATTGTTGAAACTTATCTGAAAGAGAAAGCGTTCTTACAAAAATAGTGCTATAATAGCTATGAAAGTTGAGAGGAGTTTGAATTATGCAAGAACCTATGTTTTTAAAACCAGTTTTCCAAGAAAAAATTTGGGGAGGAAGTCGCCTACGTTCTGTATTTGGATTTGACATTCCTAGTGACAAAATTGGAGAGGACTGGGCAATCAGTGCGCATCCTCATGGTGTAAGTATCGTTGAAAATGGCGAATTTAAAGGTCAAAAATTAGATGACCTTTGGGCAAATCATAAAGAGTTATTCGGTCACCCCACAGAACCAGTTTTTCCATTACTAATTAAAATTTTAGATGCAGAAGATGAATTATCTGTTCAAGTCCATCCAGATGATACATATGGAATGGAACATGAAGGTGAATTAGGTAAAACAGAGTGCTGGTACATCATTGATGCAGAGCCAGGCGCAGAAATCATTTATGGTCATCACGCAAAAACACGTGAAGAACTTGCGAAAATGATTGAAGAAGGTCGTTGGGATGATTTATTGAAACGTGTTCCTGTGAAAAAAGGTGATTTCTTCTATGTACCAAGTGGAACAATCCACGCAATTGGTAAAGGAATCATGATTTTAGAAACACAACAAAGTTCAGATACGACTTACCGTGTTTATGATTACGATCGCAAAGACGATCAAGGAAATACCCGTGAATTACACATCCAACAATCAATTGATGTAACAACTGTTCCAGCGAAAACGCCAGAATTACACGTAAAAGAAATTCGTGAAGGCAATTCTTCCGTAGTTACGTATCTAGAAACAGAATTCTTTAACGTTTATGAATGGGACGTTAAAGGCATCATGTCATTTAAAAAACAAGCACCTTATACGCTGATGACAGTAATTGCTGGCGCTGGCGAGTTAGTGGTTGACGGAAAAACTTATTCATTGGAGAAAGGGACAAGCTGCATCATTCCTGATGGCGTCAAAGAATGGACGATCCAAGGTGAGTTAGCAATTATTGCTTCTGTTCCCGGTGAAAAGAAATAATTGATTGAAAGAATGCAAAAAAGAATGAGCCAACGCGAATTTCGCTTTGGTTCATTCTTTTTGTTTGAGTTTTTTGTATGAAATGCTAGGTGCTACATTTTTGTTGTCACAGTTGGCAAATCTAACTCTTTTCCATAACGCTTTTCTAAAGCTAGGCGAATCAAGCGTTCAGCTAAGTGTTCATTACGTGCTAAGATAGGACCATGGAAGTAAGAACCATAAACATTACGGTAAATAACTCCTTCAGACTGATCTTCGCCATTGTTTCCTTCTCCTTGAACGACTTTCCCAAGAGGACGTTCACCTTCACCTAAGAAAGTTCGTCCATTATGATTTTCAAATCCATAATAAGTTTCGTCAAATTCTTCATTGTGAATAACAATATCTCCGATAAAACGATTGTTGTCTTGGCTAAGTGTGTAGTGATCTAAAGCACTGATTCCTTGGATTTTTTCACCATTAGCGCCCATGTAATAGTGACCAAGTAATTGATAGCCACCACAAATCGCAAGCATGACACCATCATTTTCAATATAGTTTGTCAAAGATTCTTTCTTGTCTTGAATGTCTTCTGAAATAATCAGCTGTTCAAAGTCTTGCCCACCACCGAAAAAGACTAAGTCATATTTTTTTTCATCAAAAGGTTCATGGATGCTGACGATTTCAGAATTGAAAGTCACGCCCATTTTTTCGGCAACGTATTTGAGCATCAATAAATTTCCGTTATCCCCGTAAGTATTCATTAAATTACCATACAGGTGCGCAATAGTTAATTCATAATTAGCCATTATTCATGCCTCCCTTAATATATCCCTGATTTGCCAATTCTTTACGCAACTGCAAAACAGCAGTGTAAGTCGCTAGAATATAAACATGTTCGGTTGGAAGTGTTTTGATTTTTTCAATTACTTCAGGAATTTCTTTTGTTTCCGTTAATTTTTCTTCTGGAATACCCGCAACTTTTAAGCGCAAAGTCATGTCTGTATGGCGATCTCCACCAGAGATAACTGCTGGAATAGCCATAGTTGCGAAGTTTTCATAGTTGCCATCCCAAATCCAACTGACATCAATTCCATCAGCATAATTCGCATTTAGTAGGGAAACTAATGAAAACGGGTAAGGCGCAAGACCAATCATATCAATTACTTGATTGATTCCAACTGGATTTTTAACAAGGATCAATGTGCATTTCTTGTCATTGATTGTTATCGTTTCTTGCCGGCCGAAGACTTTTTCATCATAACCCAGACCTTGTTTGATTTTTTCTGGTGCGACACCATAATATTCAGCCACAGCTGTAGCAGCTAACGCATTATACACGTTATACATTCCACCAACTTCGATACCATACTCATGTCCGTCAATGACAAAATCAGCAGAAACATTGTCCATACGAATCATCTCAGTTAAACGATAATCAAGTTCAGGACGTTTAAAGTCACAATTTGGACAATAATACTTCCCTAAGTTCGCATAAGTGATCATTTTATAATGTAAGATATGATGACATTTTGGACACAGAACGCCATCTGTGTTGTAGTGAGCCATTTGTTCATGATCTTCTTCGTGATCAAACCCATAATATTTGTTTGGATTGACGGTTTGTACCGAATTGAAAATTGGTGAGTCACCATTTGAAATAATCGTTGCATTTGGTGCTTTTGCAGCACCGTCAACAATCATTTTGTACGTTGTATAAATTTCACCGTAACGATCCATTTGGTCACGGAAAATATTTGTGAATAAAAATAGTTCAGGTTTCATATATTCTGTCACTTTACTCAAGCTAGCTTCGTCAATTTCGAGAACAGCAAATTTTTTCTGTCCTTTTTTTGGTTTGGCTTGTAAGAATGTTGAAACGATTCCTTGAACCATGTTTGCACCAGTTGGATTTGTCAAAACTTCATCAAATTGTTGACGCAAAATATTAACAGTTAAGGCAGTGGTCAATGTTTTTCCATTTGTTCCAGTTACGACAACTACTTCATAATCTTTGGCTAAACTATCTAAAATATGCGGATCTATTTTAAGAGCAAGCTTACCAGGTAAGCTTGAGCCACCTTTAAAAAATGTTTTCAATGCCCATTGTGATGATTTCCCAACTGCAATCGCAAATTGACTGCGTATTCCCATTATGTAACCTCCAAAAAACGTCGTGTTGACGAGTAAATTCAACTTATCATACCACATGTTGAAAAAAAGGTTAAATTGCTTTTCTTTTTCTTAAGAAATGGAGGATTTTACAGAGGAAGTTAATAAAAAAAAGAAAAACGCTCTTGATTGATAGAATCAAGAACGTTCTTTTTTTCATATAGAAGAGATTACCCAATAATAATTTTTTCTGAAGGATATTCATAACCCAAATCTCGTGTCTCTTTTGGCACGAACAACATCAAGGTGTAAAGCATACCGATTCGTCCGATAAACATCAGCCCAGCAATCGTGATTTTTCCAATGACAGAAAGATCTGGGGTGATACCTAATGAAAGACCAGTTGTCCCAAAAGCAGATGTGACCTCTACAATAATAGCTATTAGAGATTGTTCTTCTGTTGCAGATAGAAATAGGATACAAAAGAAACACATACCTAGGGATAACATAAACACAACGACTGATTTACGAACATCATCATCATCGATTCTTCGCCCAAAAATATTGATATTATCTTCACTTTTTAAGAAAGAGTACAGATAAAGCCCAATGATTGCAACAGTCGTCGTTCGAATTCCACCACCGACAGAGCTTGGACTACACCCGATAAACATGAGCAATGAAAAGACAATTAATGTGGTGATTTGAAAATTACCTAAATCATGGATTTGAAGCCCCGCATTCCGGGTAGTCATTGAATAAAACATGGAATTAATCCACTGGACACCTTGACTGGAAGAATGAAAGAGGTGATCTTTTTCCAGTAAATAAATCAACAGTGTGCCACTAATAAATAAAATGATAAATGCCAGAACTGCTAATTTGGTAAATAAAGAGAAGCGAAAAGGCAAGCGTTCTTTTCGTTTTCGATACAAAAACCACTCGCGAACTTCCATTAGAACCGGAAAACCAATCCCACCAATGAAAATCAAAAACATGATAGCAATCAGAAATGGATAGTCATGAGCAAAAGGCTTGATGGAGTCACCAGTCACGTCAAAGCCAGAGTTGGTTACAGCTGAGATTGCTTGATAAAAACCGTAAAAGATAGCATCACGCCAGCGCTCAAAGTACCCTTGATAGTAGAAATAAATTGAAAATAATGTACCAAAGATTACTTGAAACCAAATCAAAATGGAAAAAGTTGTCCGAATCAAGCGCACAATTCCCGAAAGTCGTGGCTGGTTCATATCGGTCATGATCAATTGCCGTTGACGCAACGTAATGCGCCTTTTGGATAAAATAATGAAGGCAGTCGAAATCATCATGATTCCTAACCCGCCGATTTGAAATAGAACTTCCAATAAAATAATGCCCGAATCATTGAATACCGAATTGATATCAAAAGTAGAAAGACCGGTTACGCTAACCGTGCTGATTGCCATAAATAGCATATCGACAAATGGAACGTGGCTACCTTTTTCTCGGAAAACAGGTAAATAAAACAATCCTAATGAAAGGATAGTCATCAAAATATAATAAGACACAATAATTTGAATCGAAGTAAAGTGATTCGTGATAAATCGTTGCGTGTGTCGTTGCGTCTTACGCAAAAAAAGCTCAATCTTCAAAAAAAGTAAGCCTCCTTCTTTGGGTTGTTGCTAACAGTATAACAGGTGCAAATGCAAAAGCTCAAAAAAATCGCTAAAATAAGTGTGAGATTCGTCTTTTTGTTTATGAAAAAATAGCATATAATGAAGCAATATTTTAAAAAGAGGTGAGCTGGCGTGACGGAAGTAGTTGATGCCACAGAAATAGTTGAAAAAATGAAGAATCAAAAAATAAATTATGATTCTGTTCTAAAAAAAATGATCAAACAATGGGAATTGGCACAAAAAAAGCCAACCATTTTAATCCACACCTGTTGTGCTCCTTGTAGCACGCACACATTAGAATTTATGTCAGAGCATGCAGAAGTCACTTTATTTTTCTCGAATTCAAATATCCATCCTAAAAGTGAATATTTACGTCGGTTAGCAGAGCAACAACGGTTTGTTGATGAATTTAACGAAAATACGAATCATCAAGTGAAACTAATTGTCGATGAGTATCGTCCTAGCGTTTTTAACAAAATGGTGTTGGAAAATCAGTTAGAAAATGAAAAAGAAGGTGGTGCACGTTGCACAGCTTGCTTTAACATGCGATTAGATTTAGTAGCACAAAAGGCACAAGAATTAGGCTATGATTACTTTGGGAGTGCCCTAACAATCTCGCCAAAAAAAAATGCGGCATTGATCAATCAAATTGGAATGGATATCCAAAAAATATATGGCACCCATTATTTGCCTAGTGATTTCAAGAAAAATAAGGGCTATGAACGCTCGATTCAGATGTGTAAGGAATATGATATCTATCGTCAATGTTATTGTGGTTGTGTATTTTCTGCCAAACAACAAGGGATTGACTTGAAAAAAGTGAATCGTGAAGCGAAAGAATATCTAGCGAATCAATAAAAACTTCATAAAAACGTAAGAAAAAAATAAAAGAATTATGATAAATATCAAGTAACATAGAAAGATCAGATGATACTAGAAAAGGAAGAGATATGATGCGAAAAGTAGCACCGATTTTAAAACCAATCGCAGTGTTAACCATTTCCACAATCGTGGCAACTGCAACCGGCGTAGTTAATAGCTCAAGTTATCGGGCTCCTAGCTCAAACTCCACGCCGCCAACTACAGAAGAAACGACACCAACCAGTTCGTCATTACCAAACACCCAGTCAACAGAGACAGGGGCCGAAACAACGGATTCAACAACTTATGAAACACCTACAAGTAGTTCAAAAGATAATTTTGGTGTAATTGATTCTGGTTCAGAGAATAACGATACGAATAACCAAACACCAACCACGAATTCCTCTGCAACGGAAGATGATGCCACTACAACTAGTGATGCGACTGGAAATGATACCACGCCGGAAGCAGAGACAGCGAATTCGCAGGACGACGTTGCAACACAAAAAGCGGGAACGCAAATGAGTAATCAGCAAGCAGGTGAGAATCAATGACATTTTTATTAGATTTGATTAATGGTGTGCATAAATTTTTAGGCTATTTGGATATTAGTCCAAAATATTTGAATCGAGGATACACGATTTTAAGCGTGATTCCAACGATGTATTTATTGCGAATCATTTTTGGTTTGTGGCAAAATCAGAATTATTTACAGTTTTTCCTTTATGGAATTGTTTTTTTAGTTTTAGTTTATTTTATCGTTTTAAACATCTTCTATTACTTTTTTGACAAAAACTCGAAAGCAGATGTCACACAAGTGTTCGTTAAGTACTTGCCAGATGAAGCTTTCAATATTCAAACGGAAGGTGGCATTCAAACTGGAAACACACTTCAATCAGTAGATACAGAAGAAGTGACTGTTGACTATAATGAAGATTATCAACTGCAATTGGCTGAAAATATGAGTTATTTGATTGCAGAGGGTCAAATCAAGGTTAATGATCTTGGTCGAATGGATGGCTTTTTAGTTGATCGTAATACGTTATATCCATATTATTACGTCAAAAAAGTAAGTGAACAAGAATATGTCTTGAAGATTGGAAAAAACTATTCAGAGTTAGTTGAGGTCGGCAAAATTCATGCAAAAGCTGGTCAGGAAACAATTAATCCGGTAGGGCTTTTTATTGTTGGTGGTGATTTCGTGAAAGATGGTCTGCGCTACCATGAGCCATATCGGCTAAAATTGATAGCGAAAAAAGAGCAACTGCAAGCAGCTACAGGAGAGCCTGTTGTTTACAGTCGAAGCCAGCGTCGAAAACATTCATAAAAGAAGTGAGACTTGCTAGTAAAGAATTTCCAAAAGAAAGCAGATTGTTTCTTTTGGAAAGTGGCAAGTTTTTCTTTTTTTATGCCTAAAATCGAAAACACAGAGGTCACTAAAAATGACACTTTTTCTTTTCTTTATTCTGTAAAAAATGTAGAATAAAAGGTAAGCATAATCTTATGTTATCAGTTTTATTTTTAAATGAACAAAGAGAATAAACAACGAATGCAAAGAAAAAAGGAGGGATAGTGTGAAAAATTTTTTGAAAAACTGGGGCGTATTAATTCTCGTTTTGGCAGCTATTTTGCTAGCTAGAGTTTTTGTTTTTACACCAGTAACTGTCAATGGTCATTCGATGGATCCAACATTGAGTGATGGACAACGATTGATTTCATCTAAAATTTCAAAATATGAACGTTTTGATATTATTACCACGAAAGAACCGGAAGACGAAGAACGGATGATCGTGAAACGAATAATTGGGATGCCTGGTGACACAGTGAAGATGGTCAATGACCAGCTGACAATCAATGGGAAAAAATATGATGAATCTTATTTGGATGAATACAAAGAAAAGTTTGCCGATGACAAATTGCAAAACGAGTATTCTTATAATGAGTCATTCCAAATTCAAGCAGAAAATTCGACAAATTTCACTAGTGATTTTGAGTACACGGTGCCGGAAGGAAATTATTTGGTTTTAGGCGATAATCGCTTGATTTCAAAAGATAGCCGAATTTTTGGTTTAGTTGATGAAAAATTGGTTCAGGGAAAAGTAGTTTTCCGTTATTGGCCGTTGACAGAAATTTCGTTGATTAGTTAAGGTTGTGGCGCAAAGTGATTAGCTTCAAGTGATAAGGAATCTTTTCTAAAAATAACTTTTCATATTTATGAAAAGAAAACTTATTACCGAAGAAGCTGCTTTGGGAACACCGAGAAAGAGGTTGTGAAAGAAGTGTTCAACTCCAATAAATAGGAATGAATTTTCAGAAATTACTTCTCAAATTTTTGTGAAATTTAGGCTTATTTGGAAGGAGTTACTTCTTGAGCACCGAGGAGAAGGTTGTGGCTTCAAGCACTCAGCTTCGAAAAAATAAAGCGTTTAGCTTCAAGCAATACGAAGTTCTTTCAAAAAATAGCTATTCATTTTACGGAAAAATAATGATTGTAGAAAAGAGTGCAACCCGAAGGACGAAAGGTAAAACACAGCTAACGAAAAAGAGACTGAGACAAAACTAAAAATCCAGTCGTTCTTAACAGATAAAAAAAGCCTAAATCAACGTTTTCAAAAACGGGTTTTAGGCTTTTTTTCTATCCATTAGGCTACTTTTGTCCCAGCCCCTTTTTATTTCTGGCTAATAGCTAAGAACAAAGAAGCTGGTTGCCTCATAAAAAGGTTTTCTCCTTCATGGAAAGTTTCTAGCTTGAGGGGTGTTAGTCCAGCTTCTGCCAACAATTGCTCCAAAGGTTCTTGCTCAAATCCATTATGGACTTTTGGATGGTTGACTGCTTCATTTTTATTGAAGTCGACAATGAATAATTGACCGCCAGGGTTTAATAGTTCTGCTAGTTTTTTCAGAATCAATTTAGTATCGGGGATATGTAAAAGTACTAAAGATACCAGCAAAAGATCTGCTTTTTGACTCGGTAAATCCTTCGTCAAGTCTGCTAACTGAGTATGCACATTATTTAAGTGACTGTGAGTTATTTTTTGGTCAGCAACAGTTAACATTGCTTTAGAAGCATCCATGATCCAAGTTTCTTTGAATAACTTTGCCAAAGGTAAACTAACAAGTCCAGTACCGCCACCATAGTCAATAAAAACTTTTTGGTTTGTTTCTTTGGGTAAATTTTGACGAATTTCTGCACGAATAATTTTTGCGAGCGCCAATCTGTCAGGTGTGTCATAATGATTGGCCATTTGATTAAAAATATTTTCAGACATAGAAAGTCTCCTTTAACATCGTTGATAAGAAATTGATTGTAACATAAATTTTTTAGGTTAGCTGAAACAACGTTTATCGAGCTGTTTCAAATAAAAACAAGGAGAATCACTTCTTTGTTTAGATGGAATTGAGACAAAGAAAAATGACTTTTCAAACTTATTTCAGTATGGTTAAAAATTGTCACTGTAAAAAATGATGAAAATCAAGTATAATACCTTAGGAACAAACTGGAAGGTGAACGGATAAATGGCACAACTTTTTTTTAAATATGGCGCAATGAATAGCGGCAAAACAATTGAGATTCTAAAAGTAGCGCATAACTACGAAGAACAAGGGAAAAATGTCGTATTAATGACCAGTGGTGTTGATACACGTGATGGGATTGGTGTAGTTTCAAGCCGAATTGGTTTGAAGCGAGAAGCCATACCAGTTTTTGAAGAAACAGATGTATTTGAATTGATTAGCCAAATGATTGATGAAGAAAGACCTTATTGTGTCTTGATTGATGAAGCGCAATTTTTGAAGAAGAAACATGTCATTGCGTTCACAAGAATTGTTGACGAACTAAATATTCCAGTTATGGCATTTGGTTTGAAAAATGATTTTCGAAATGAGTTATTTGAAGGATCAAAATACTTATTGCTTTATGCAGACAAGATTGAAGAAATGAAAACAATCTGTTGGTTCTGTCACAAAAAAGCAATCATGAATTTACATTATATCGACGATCAGCCTGTTTATGAAGGGGATCAAGTCCAAATTGGTGGAAATGAAGCTTACTATCCAGTATGTAGACATCATTATTTTCACCCACCAGTTATCAAAGAAGGAGAATAAGCATGTACGATCAATTACAATCAATTGAAGACCGTTATGAAGAACTGGGTGAGTTACTGAGTGACCCAGAAGTAATTACGGATACAAAACGCTTCATGGAATTATCAAAAGAAGAAGCAAACACACGCGAAACAGTTGAAGTTTATCGTCGTTATAAAGAAGTTGTCCAAGGAATTTCTGATACGGAAGAACTTTTAGGCGAAAAGCTTGATGATGAAATGGCTGAAATGGCAAAAGAAGAGTTATCAGATCTAAAAAAAGAAAAAGAAATTTTAGAAGACCGCATTAAAATCTTACTTTTACCAAAAGATCCTAATGATGATAAAAATATCATCATGGAAATTCGCGGCGCTGCTGGCGGGGACGAAGCAGCCTTGTTCGCAGGTGATTTATTCAATATGTACCAAAAATATGCAGAAGCACAAGGTTGGAAAACCGAAGTGATGGAAGCGAATATTACTGGTATTGGCGGATACAAAGAAGTGATCATGATGATTACGGGCGAAAACGTGTATTCAAAACTAAAATATGAAAGTGGCGCACACCGCGTACAACGTGTGCCATCAACTGAATCACAAGGGCGCATCCATACATCAACAGCTACAGTTGTTGTTATGCCAGAAGCAGAAGAAGTTGAAATTGATATTGAAGACAAAGACATTCGTACAGATATTTATCATGCATCTGGTGCCGGTGGACAGCACGTCAATAAAACGGCATCTGCTGTTCGTTTGACTCACTTACCAACAGGAATCGTGGTCGCAATGCAGGACGAACGTTCACAGTTGAAGAACCGAGAAAAAGCAATGAAAATTCTACGTGCGCGCGTGTATGATAAAATTCAACAAGAAGCACAAAGTGAGTATGATGCAACTAGAAAATCAGCTGTTGGTACAGGTGATCGTTCAGAGCGTATTCGTACGTATAACTTCCCACAAAATCGAGTAACCGATCATCGAATCGGTTTAACGATCCAAAAATTAGATCAAATTTTAGCTGGAAAATTAGATGAAATCGTAGACGCCTTGATTATGTATGATCAAACTTCTAAACTGGAAGCTATGCAAAATGGATAAGAAAACATATCGAGAAGCCTTGTTAGGGGCTTCTTCTTTTTTAGAGGCGCAAGGCAAAGAAGGTTATAGTATCCAATTCTTATTTCTGGAAAGAAAACAATGGCAAAAATTAGATTGGTTATTGCATATGAATGAGGTGATTTCAGAAGCTGACCAGCTCTTGATCCAAACGGATATGAAATTATTGCTGGAAAATCATCCCCCCCAATATTTACTGGGCTATGCAGATTTTTATGGTCATCGACTAAAAGTAACGGAGGCAACTCTTATTCCACGCCCAGAAACAGAAGAACTGGTGGACTGGTGTTTGGCGGAAGTAGCTGGTTCTGAACAAGCCGTTATTGACATTGGAACGGGAACAGGTGCAATTGCCATTAGTTTAAAGGCTGAAAGACCAGGATGGCAAGTTTCGGCAGTAGACTTATCTGCGTCTGCCCTGGATGTCGCAAAAGAAAATGCTGAAAAAGAACAAGCTGAAATCGATTTTTATCTCGGTGATACATTAGAGCCGGTCTTAGATCAACGTTTTGACATAATTATTTCTAATCCACCATATATTAGTCACAAAGAATGGGATTTAATGGATGAAAGTGTTCGAACGTTTGAGCCTAAAATGGCATTATTTGCAGAAGCTGATGGCTTAGCGATTTATCGGAAAATTGCGAGGGAAGCACCAGACGTCTTGACTGAAGAAGGAAAGATTTTTCTTGAAATTGGTTTTCGTCAAGGAGAGGCAGTCCAAAACATCTTTCAACAGGCATTTCCGCATAAAACGGTCATAGTAAAAAAAGATCTATCTGGAAATGAACGAATGATTCAAGTTTATTAACAGGTCTGTGGATGAAAAAATTTTTTAGTGTTTTTTTATGATAAAAAAACACTGATATAACAGTTAAAAAAGCGATTTTAAAACTTATCAACATACTTATCCACTATTGACAAATAACTTATCAACAATTTGGGGATAACCTGAGGATAAATCGTTAAAAATCAAGGATTTTCAAAAAAAAGGATGTGGATAAACTGTGGAAACAAAACGATATAATGAATCAGAATTGAAAGAAGCGGCCCAAGCATTACGCGATGGCTCACTGGTGGCTTTTCCTACAGAAACGGTCTACGGATTAGGTGCTAATGCACTTTTACCCGATTCAGTTGCGAAAGTATTTACAGTGAAAGGACGACCACAAGATAATCCATTGATCATTCATGTTGCTTCGTTTGACCAAGTAAAAGAATATGTGGATAACTTTCATCCTGCAACAGCTAAAATTGTTGAAAATTTCTGGCCTGGCCCGTTGACGATGATTTTTGAAATCAAAAAGAACAAGTTACCAAGTGTCGTAACAGGTGGCTTATCCACAGCTGCTTTTCGAATGCCAGATAACAAAAAAACACTTGAAGTTATTCGCCAAGCGGGTGTGCCTTTAGTAGGACCAAGTGCAAACACGTCAGGTAAGCCAAGTCCAACAACGGCAGATCATGTGTACCACGATTTACATGGGAAAATTACTGGAATCATCGAAGATGGAGCAACTCGAATTGGGGTAGAATCAACCGTAATTGATTTAAGTAATCCTGATGCAGTGCCAATGATTTTACGACCAGGTGCAGTGACCAAAGAGCAATTGGAAGAAGTTGTAGGAGAAGTTTCTGTTGACAAGCATTTAGTGAAAGAATCGGAGACACCGAAAGCACCAGGAATGAAATATAAACATTATTCACCTGACACAAAAGTCCTGATGGTTCATGATAATGATTGGGCAGATGCTATTCAATGGGCAAAAAATAAAGGGTTCAGAACAGGCGTGATTGCTGGACCAAAAATTGCAGAAGAGACACGATTTGATACGGCAGCTGTATATATGTTTCATGATGATTCTATTGAAGCGGCGGCAAAAGGTTTGTTTGCAGGTCTACGTGGTTTAGATGAACCACTGCTTGGGTTGGACTTGATTTTTGTTCAAGTTTTCCCTAACGAAGGGTTAGGTGTCGCTTACATGAACCGTTTGAAAAAAGCGGCGGCTCAAAATTATTTTGAAAAATAGTCTAATACTTTTTACGATGAATTTTTAGTATGATACAATGCAGTATACTAGTTAAAAGGAGCTGTTGTTTGTGGTGGACTACAAAACGTTTGACCCTGATCTATGGAATGCAATTGCACGTGAGGAAGAGCGACAAGAAAATAATTTGGAGCTGATTGCTTCTGAAAATGTTGTTTCTGAAGCGGTGATGGCAGCACAAGGAAGTATTTTAACAAACAAATACGCTGAGGGATATCCTGGACATCGTTACTATGGCGGTTGTGAATTTGTTGATATCGTGGAAAATTTAGCAATTGACCGTGCCAAAGAATTATTTGGTGCCAAATTTGCAAATGTTCAACCACATTCTGGTTCACAAGCAAATACTGCGGCATACCTTGCCTTGGTAGAACCTGGTGATACGATTTTAGGTATGGATCTTTCTGCAGGTGGACATTTAACACATGGATCACCAGTAAATTTCAGTGGGAAAACGTATCATTTTGTGGCTTACGGCGTTGATCCAACAACAGAAGTCATTGACTACAATGTTGTACGAATTTTAGCACGAAAACATCATCCAAAATTAATTGTTGCGGGTGCTAGTGCTTATGGAAGAGAAATTGATTTTGCGAAATTCAGAGAAATTGCTGATGAAGTCGGTGCAAAATTAATGGTTGATATGGCACATATTGCTGGTTTAGTAGCTGCTGGTGTTCATCCTAGCCCAGTACCATATGCTGATATTACAACAACAACAACGCATAAAACACTTCGCGGTCCACGTGGTGGAATGATTTTAACAAACAATGAAGAATTAGCGAAAAAAATCAATAGTGCTGTCTTCCCAGGAATCCAAGGTGGTCCATTGGAGCATGTGATTGCTGGAAAAGCGGCTGCCTTTAAAGAAGCTTTGACACCAGAGTTCAAAGAGTATAGCGAACAAGTTGTTGCCAATGCTAAAGCGATGGTCAAAGTGTTCAATCAAGCAACGGGTACGCGTGTTATTTCAGGTGCCACTGATAATCATTTGATGCTAATCGATGTTCGTGAGATGGGTCTTAATGGGAAAGAAGCAGAAGCAATTTTAGACAGTGTGAATATCACAGTAAATAAAAACTCAATTCCATTTGAAACATTAAGCCCGTTCAAGACAAGCGGTATCCGAATTGGGACACCTGCAATCACTACACGTGGCTTCAAAGAAGAAGACGCAGCTCAAGTAGCTGAACTTGTTGTGAAAGCTTTACAATCAAAAGGTGACGATGCCCAGTTAGACGAAGTAAAACAAGGCGTTCGTGAGTTGACTCAAAAATATCCTTTGTATTCAAAATAAATTTTAAGGTAAAACTATTTGGTAGATTGTGACACAAAATGCTTAGCTCCGACAAGATAGTGAGCAAACACGCAACTTTTCATATTTTGAGGAGTAGGCAAACTATATCGAGGAGTTGTTTTGGGAACACCGTGGATAAGGTTGTGAAAGAAGTGTTCAACTCCAATAAATAAGAATAAATTTTCAGAAATTGCTTCTCAAATTTTTGTGAAATTTAGGCTTATTTGGAAGGAGTTACTTCTTGAACACCGTTTATTCGTAAAAAGGAGTTATGACAAGAGTTTTGTCATAACTCCTTTTTTGCGAAAAACTTTTTTAATACGTTGGTTGAACAGATGACAGTTGAGTGTATTCTCATAGAGAAAAAAGCAATTGGAAGAGAATGAGGATTTGATAAAGTTGAAGCGACTTCCTCAAAAATTTGACTGATTATTTTTAAACAAATTAAACTAGACTATGATTTTCTTCCGGAAAAAGGCAACTCGGACTAGCTAAACTGATAATTTTGTTTTAAAATAAAAAAGAAACGACAGAACAAAGGAGAGCTAAAAATGGGCAAATTTCAAGTGATCGACCATCCATTAATTCAACACAAACTGACTATTATTCGAGACAAAAACTGCGGAACAAAGGTTTTTCGTGAAGTTGTCGATGAAATCGCTATGTTAATGGCGTATGAAGTATCACGTGATATGCCACTAGAAGATATCGTCATTGAAACACCGATTACAGAATCAACACAAAAAACATTGTCTGGAAAAAAAGTAGCAATCGTACCAATCTTGCGTGCAGGTATTGGAATGGTTGATGGAATTTTAGAATTGATTCCTGCTGCTAAAGTTGGCCATATTGGTTTATACCGTGATGAAGAAACATTAGAACCACACGAATATTTCGTTAAATTACCTGAAGACATCGACGTACGTCAATTATTTGTTGTTGATCCAATGTTAGCAACTGGTGGCTCAGCAATCATGGCTATTGATGCTTTGAAAGCACGTGGCGCATCAAACATTAAATTTGTTTGTCTTGTTGCTGCACCAGAAGGCGTGAAAGCTTTACAAGAAGCACACCCTGATATTGATATCTACACAGCAGCTCTTGATGAAAAATTAAATGAACAAGGGTACATCGTTCCTGGTTTAGGGGATGCTGGTGACCGTTTATTTGGAACAAAATAGTTAAAGGCTATAAGTTCAAATTTAGTTAAGAAATAAAAGATACCATTCTCTTTCTAATACGGAGAGAATGGTATCTTTTCTTTTATCTAATGAATCAAAATGGTTTTAAATAACTTTTTTTAAAATTAAAAAAACATGTATTCTTTATTTTATCTATATTGACTGTCTTGTTTTTCTGTTGGTATAATTATTTTAGAATTAAAATTCTATATAAAAATAACAGGAGGTATAGTTTTGAAAAACGTGGTGTTTCGTAATGGCTTGTTAGCAGGAGTATTGTTATCGACGTTATTGTTAACAAGTACGGTAAGTGGACAAGTAATACAAGGGAATGAAAGCGCAATCTCTGACAGTGTTCTGTTGGAAGATAAGGGTTGGAAAGTCGAAGTTGCTAACTGGCAAGAGCTAAAAGATGCTTTAAGTGATGAGTACGTTTCAGATATCACATTAGCGAATGATTTGACATTAGAGTCAACTGTAGCGATTCAGGGAGTAGAAAAACATATTCATGGAGACGGTCATACATTAGATGCGAATTCTTATCAAATATATTTTAATGAAGATTCGTCAATCGGGTCCATTGATAGTGCAACGATTATCAACACAGATATTTATGGCTTATTGTGGAGTGACAATCAAAATGTGCAAATTACATATGAAAATATTACCCATAGTGGGAAGCAAATGATTTACTTACCAAACGGGAAATTGATTCTAGCTGGAAAAGTTAGTAGTCATTCGGATACAGAGGAAGTTTTTCAAGGAAAAGAAATAGAATTAACGACGGGTGCAGAAGTTTTATTTGAAAACGACTCTACTCTTTGGGCGCCAGTGTCAATGGATTATGACCAAGCGAAATTAACGATTGGAACAGGTGCAAGCTTTACATTAAATTCTAGTTCAATTGGCATTTATGGCGGAACTAATTTTATATTGACAAATCAAGGAGATTTGGAAGTTACCTCAAAGCTACATCAAGCAATTCATTTAGCTTCAAAGAGTAAAATGAATTTTGAAGCAGGAAGTAGTACGAAGGCAAATGGCGGAGACACAATTGAAGAAGCAGTTGAAGCCACTTCAGGAAGTATATTTGTACGAACAGGTGCAGATTTTGTTGCAGAAAGTAAAGGGACACAAGGAACTTTGATCGCAGGTGAAAAGATTGTGTTTGAAGATGGCGCAAATTTCTCAATTACAAATCATAATAAAAATGGAGTTGTCATGGGTTCTTACACGACTCCAACAGATGTTAGCATTGCTTCGACCAGAGGAATCAATACTTGGAATTTGGGAAATAGTGAAGCAAGCCAGCCAGATAAAGTGTACCAGAAAACAACAGCTACTTTTACGTTGTCAGGCTATCTATCGAGTGTGAAACAAACGAACATGCAATCAAGTAATGCAGATTTTTCGAGTACATATGTCACAGGACAAACAAGTAAAATTCAAGGTGGAACTTACGTCGGAGAAAAAATTGATGCACCTGTTTTTAACGTTGTGAATGACAAAGATAAGCAGTTAACTGGTCTTGGTACACCAGGAGCAACAATTAATGCTTACGTAGACGGCGTGCTGCTTGGAACTGGAGTAGTAGGGGCAGATGGTCGCTGGACAATCTCGATTGAGCCACAAGCAGAAGGAACAAAAATTGATGTGAATCAAGTTGTTGACGGAAACGAAAGTGAGTTTGTTTCACAAGTCGTTAGTCATTTGGATCAAACAGTTAACTTTTTTAAATTAGGTTACTGGCAAGGATATGGTCTGATTTTAGAAGGTTCAATTGATAACGGAAGCTTAGACTTAACAAATAAAGATGCTGTGAAGAAAACGCTTCATCTAACAGCAACGGATGGAACAGAGATCGGAACGTTTGCTTGTGCAAACCATGATTGGTACAACACTGGCGTTTTCAATGGCTATCAAGTAATTGTTGAAGATACAGTGCTAGCTGGGCTAGAACCAGGCGAATATAAATTAAGTATCACACTTGAAGTAGGCGACTTTAAAGAAACACAAGACTTAAATGTCGCAAGTGCTGTCCGTGATAACTATGCGCACATCTTTACTGAAATTCCAGAAACAACCGTTGGTAGTCACACAATTGCGCCATTAGATAAAGATGGCATTGGCTATTTAGTCGTAAAATAAATGATAACGTACAATAACTTGCAGAGTTAACAAAATACTTAGCAAATCAACTATTTCTTGGAGGAAAGAATAATGATAAAAAAATCAATTTATTTTTCCGTGACATTATTCACTTGCGCAGTGATGATGAACGGAAGTGTTGGCTTAGCACAAACAATTTCGAATGCTGAGAGACAAAATGAAATTGAAGTGTATAAAGGATTAGCAGAAGTGTCTACTCCTGAACAGTTAAAGGCTGCTCTGATTGACAGTTCGATTACAGAAATTAGTTTGCAAAATGATCTGGACTTAAAAGAAACGATTTTAGCTAATGCTAAAAATAAAACGATTTATGGCAATAACCATAAAATCAATGCCAATCTATTTCAAATAAAGGTCACTGTTGAAGATGCCCAGATAGCATTAAAAGATATAAAAATTGAAAATACCGATAACTATGGGGTATTTTGGAGCGATCAACCTAACGTTGTATTGAATGTTGAGAATGTTGATTTTGAAAATGGGCATCAATTTACTTACTTGCCTTCTGGTGAATTACAAGTTGCAGGAAACTTTAAATGTGTTTCCAATTTAGAAGAGGCATTTCAAGGAAATAAACTAACAATTTTACCGAATGCAATTGCAGATATGCGTGCAAGAGTGGGCTATCCTAATCCCGCAACAAATGGAATTGATATGATCGGTACGAATCCAAATGTTACGATTGGGGAAAATGCTTCTTTAAACGTTCAAGGTACACTTCACGGAATACACAACAATTCAAATCTGACATTGACTAATGAAGGAGTGTTAGAAGTTCATGGATTTGGTGGTTCTGCCATTAGTGTTGATAATAATAGTTCTGCATATTTTGCATCTGGAAGTACCTCAAAAATAAGTGGCAGTACAGGAATTGTTGGAAAAAACACCGATATTACAGTAAAAAATGGCGCTACTTTTGAAGCGATTGGTACAAAAGCACAGGGAACAATTATGAGTAATGGAAAAATTATTTTTGAAGAAGGAGCTAACTTTAAAATTGTAAATAATAATAGTCAAAAATTAGGAACTATTTTTGGGAGCAATATTGGTGGAAAAGCAACTATCCAACTGAATTCTAAGGAAGGTGTAAAAACTTGGGTGCGTGGTCGGGCGCTTCTTCAAACACCAGATCAAATTTATGCTGAACCAGTTGAAGCAGAATTTTCACTTAGTGGAATTGGCAGTACTGCTGTTCAGGAAATGATTTCCTCTTCAAACGAAGATTTTTCGGCTGATTTTATGGCGAATCAAGTAGGAAAAATAATTGGCGGTTCATTCGTTAATGATGACACACCGTGGCTTTTATTGCCACCTACTATTCAAAGCGAAGTAACATCTGTTGATGACAAGTTACAAGGAACAGGTTTCAAAGGAGCAACAGTTATTGCAAAAGTAAACAATGTTGAAATTGGAAGGACAACTGTTGACGAAGATAAACAATGGGTAATGGACATTCCTGCACAGCTAACGGGCACTATTATTGAAGTTCATCAAGAATATAATGATAAGGTCAGCCTAAATATAACTGTTAACGTTAAATAAAAAACGTTGAGAAAGAGTACTAAATAAAAACTGGGCTCTCACTGTCAAGAGAGTCCAGTTTTTTATGCGATAGGTTATTGTTAACGATTTAAATGGGGTGAACGGTAACGAGTACAGTATCACCAATTTTCTTTTTAATTTTCTTTCGAATTTCTTTTTTTATACCGAGAATATAGCAAATGCTGCCGTCTTCATTCTTCACTCCCATGTTTACAATACTTCCTTGATAATCTTCACCATCAAAAGTAGCATGGACTTTTATACGCCCTTGATGAAATTCTTTTCGGAGGTCGTAAGGAAAGATAACGTAGGCCCCACCTTTGCCAGTTTCAGAACAATAAATTTTTGATTCAAACTGATAACTTTTCATCATAGTAAACTTCCTTTTGCTGTGAGGTATTTTTCAATATAAAATAAATAAGTGATTTTTGCTATAAAAAAGAGCCTAAGACAAGTGAATGCCCAAGACTCTTGCATTTGTTTAGTTGCGGCCAAGTACTTTGTGCCACAACTTCATTCACGGTGTTCAAGAAGTAACTCCTTCCAAATAAGCCTAAATTTTACAAAAATTTGGGAAGCAATTTCCGAAAATTTATTCTTATTTGTTGGAGCAGGTCACTTCTTTCACAACCTTTTTATGCCAGCTGCAGGAATCGAACCTGTGACCTACGCGTTACGAGTGCGTTGCTCTACCGACTGAGCTAAGCTGGCAAATGCCAAGGAAATTATAAACCCAATCTTAATGAATGTAAAGAGATATTCGTAGATTTTATCAATTTCATGATTTTTTTCATAAAATGTGCTATAATTGTAATGAAAGGCAGGTTTTATGAAATGGCAACTTTTGGAAAATTTGATACACATGTCGTCCCGTCAGAATTGGGTGAAAAATTTACAATTGACACTCACGTCACTTTTACAGTACATGGAAAGCCACAAACTGGCACGATTTCAAAGCAGCTTAAGAATTCTGCAGTGGTTGAAATTGATGAAACTGCTGAAAATGCCAACCTGATGACCCAAAGCAAAGGCGTAGTTATTATTAATTACAAACAATTACAAAAAATTTAGTCATGAACCATCTCGTACCAGTGAGATGGTTTTTTCTATGTCTTTTTATAAAATAAAAAAGAGACTAGGATTTATTTTTATCCCAGCCTCGTTAAAAAAATTTGTATTGATTGACGTATGTTTTAGTGAGAATCAATTTGATGAGGTTTCATTTTCTCTGTTTCACGAATGATATAAATAGGACGACGCTTGGTTTCATGGAAAATTTTCCCAATATATTTGCCAATAATACCAAGGCACAACAACTGGATTCCACCGATGAATAAGGTAATTGAAACCATAGAAGGCCAACCAGATGTGGGATCGCCGAATAAAAGAGCGCGAACAATGATAAATAAAATTGCAATCCCTGAACCGATACAAGAAAGTGCGCCAATTAATGCAGCTAAGGTAAGCGGTGCATCAGAAAAGTTGATGATGCCATCAATCGAATAACTTAACAGCTTCCAAAAAGACCATGAAGTTTCTCCAGCTACACGTTCACGATTTTCATAAGAAATATATTCTGTTTTAAAACCAACCCAGCTGAATAAGCCTTTAGAAAAACGATTGTATTCTGTTAATTCTAAAACAGCATTGACCATTTGACGCGTCATCAAACGAAAATCGCGGGCGCCATCCACCATTTCAGTATCACTGATTCGGTTAATCAATTGATAGAATTTTTTGGCAAAAAAGCTACGGATCACGGGTTCACCTTCCCGAGTAGATCGTCTTGTTCCGATGCAATCAACATCAGAGGTCAAGATACGCTCAATCATTTTTGGTAACAATTCAGGCGGGTCTTGCAAATCAACATCCATGACGGTGACTAAATCACCTGTTGCAGCTTGCAAGCCAGCATATAATGCAGCTTCTTTCCCAAAATTTCTGGAAAATGAGACGAACCGCACGGAATCATAGGCATTAGCTAATTCTTTGATGACAGGTAAGGTCTGATCTTTGGACCCGTCATCAATAAATAAGTATTCAAAAGTATAAGTTCCACGATATTTTTCAACTTCTTGGAAAAAGAGTGGAATTGCTGCTTCTTCATTAAAGCAGGGTACGACGATAGAGACTTTCATTCGTTTGTTCCTTTCTGTTGCTCAACAACTAGTACTTGGTTAGTTGATAAGTTGAGTATTATGCTTTTTAGTGATATGTCTAGTGTAGCATTTCATTCAAAATTAAAAAAATTTTTCTTTAAAGAAATTGCTAAAAAACAGGAAGAAAGCTCCTTCCAGTTGCAATTTTACCTGAGATAGTAGATGATGAAGCAAACTTTTGAAATAGTTTTAAAGATTATTTTTTACATACAATTCTAAGGAGGAAAGTCTACCACACATCTGTTGAGTAGGCACAAAGAAAATCATGAAGATGAACACAATTGTTGGGGATCTTTGGTTTGACGCAGACGAAAAAGGAGTAACAAAAGTTAGCTTTACTTTGATTGAAGAGAGCGAAAATGCTAATCAAGAAATCTTGAATTTAGCCAAAGAACAATTTACAGAATATTTTGCTGAAAAGCGAGAAGCGTTTACAGTTCCATTATCGATTAAAACAGGTACGGCATTTCAGCAAGATGTTTGGCAAGCATTAATCAATATTCCTTATGGCGAAACTCGTAGTTACAAAGAAGTTGCTCAGGCAATTGACAACCCGAAAGCAGTGCGCGCAATTGGGCAAGCGAATCGAGTAAATCCTCTGCCAATTATTGTCCCTTGCCATCGAGTAATCGGCCATAATGGTCAGTTAACGGGCTACATGGGCAATGGAGAAGAAGGGTTAGCCAAGAAACGTAAATTGCTTTTATTAGAAAAAATTCTTTCAGAATAAAGATGAATAGAAAAAGTTAGAGGCACAAAAAAAGTATGTCAGAAAGATTCTGACATACTTTTTCTCCTGTTTTATTGTAAGCGAGGATTTTTATAGGCGAATGAGCCAAATCAAACCTACCGCTAAAATCGTTTGACAAAGACCTACGGCAAGACCATAAGATAAAAATCGTGGACCTTCTTTCATAAATTTGACAAAGTCTAAACGAAGACCAATGGCAGCTAGCGCAGTGATTTCAAACCAAGTGCTGATAAAATGTGCAGTGTGATCAATCACAGTCGGTAGCGTGAACACGCTATTGACTAGGCAAAATGCTAGAAACCCTAAGACATACCATGGTAGTGGTAATTTTCTTTTATTCACATCTTGAAGATTTTGAACAAAGTTTTCGGGGTGTTTACGAACCATTACTTTTTCAAAAATATATACTACAACTACGAGTAATACAATACGTAAGATTTTGAAGAGCATTGAAAATTGAACAACAGAAGAATCTAAAAAGCTAGCTCCGGCAACAACTTGACCGACAGATTGAAGTGTTCCACCTAAAAGTGCACTTTTTTCGATGAGATTAGCACCGAAAAGCTGAAGACCTAAAAATGGTAAAGTCAACATCATTACGGTTCCTAATAAGTTAACTAACGTAATGATTTGTCCTTTTTCTTCTTCGTCAGCGCGAATGCTTGGCCCAATCGCTGCGATGGCAGACGAACCACAGACTGCGTTACCACCTGCCATCATCAATGAAGCAGTATCAGAAAATAATAATTTTTTCCCGATAAAGTATGCTGCCAAGATTGTCCCTGTCATTTGTAAAAGAATAAAGAAGATTCCTTTGACGCCAATTTGCGCAATCGTTTGAACAGTTACTGTTGCGCCTAATAAGAAAACAGAACATTCAAGCAAGAAACTTTCTGCAAACTTTGTCCCAGTAGCTAATACTGGCTGTTTGAACAACGTGTTTCCTAAAAGAATCCCTAATAAGATAGCAATTGTTGCTCCTCCTAATGTAGGTAAAAAAATAGCTAAAACACGACTAATGGCTGCGACAATGATTGACAATCCTAGACCAGGTGCAATCTGTTTGAAGCGAGCCATCGCTGTTTTATTTTGGTGTATTGATAAATTATTCATGAATCAGAATCCTTCCTAGTAATATTTTAACTGATAGCTGTATTATAGAGAGAAAATAACTATTTGTAAAATTGATAATTACTATATTTATGATTATGTTTTGTAATGTTAAGGCTAACAAGTTACAATAGTAAAAAAGAAATAGAAAGAAGTGAACGTAATGTTTGAATGGATTCAGACATTTTTAGTTGTTTATGAAACACAGAATTTTAGTATTGCGGCAGAGCGATTGTTCATCTCACAGCCGACAGTATCTTCACAAATCAAAAAGTTAGAAGATCGGTTAGAGATTCAATTGTTTTTGAGAAATGGCAAGCAGAAAATTACAGCAACTAAAGAAGCTGATTTTTTATATCCTAAATTTTTAGCAGTCATGAATGAATTATTTACTTCGGTTGCCCAAGCTGCCAAAAAAGATAACTTTAAAGAAAATTGTGTCATTGCTTGTTCTCATACGACCGCAATTTATTTGTTACCCAAAGTCATGAAATCTTTAGTTGAAACTTTTCCGTTAATTGATTTCAGTATTAACATGATGAATTCAAACGAGGTTGCTTTGGCTGTTCAAGCTGGGCACGCGGACATTGGTTTATTGGAGAAGCCGTTAGCAACAAATGATATTCGTAAAGAAATCATCTTAGAAGACCAATTGGTTTTGGCTGGTGATGCTGAAGCAGCGCATTGGTTAATTCGTGAAGAAGATTCTGGTATACGTTTCTTTAATGAATTATACTTGAATGAGTTTGATTTACATCCACAAATCATCTATGTGAACAATAATGAACTGTTATTACAACTGATTCGTGAAGGTGTTGGAAAATCAATCGTGTCATCATTATCGATTACAGAGGATATGAAGTGGCAACCGCTAGGTAATTTTTTACAAAAGAGGGATATTTTTATTGTAGCTGGTCATAGTAGTACAAACTCCCTACTTCCAGACGTCTACGATTGGCTGAAGCAGAAGCTAAAAACATTCTTTCATGAAAAAGAAATCAAGCAGAGAAAAGGTGAGAACAATGAAATTTTTGATTGAAACGATTAAACCAGAGGAGTATTCAGCGACTAAGAGAATGGTTTATGAGGCATTTTTAACGGCAGAGCATCGAGATGGCGATGAGCATGAATTGATTGAGCGATTAAGAGGAACTGAGGCGTATGTTCCAGAGTTAGAAGTAGTGGCGAAAAAAGAGAATCAAATAGTTGGCTATGGACTACTGACAAAAATCAATATCTTATCTGAAGATTCAGCATACCAAGCATTAGTACTTGCGCCATTAGCAGTTAGTTCAACTTGTCAGCATCAAGGAGTGGGTGCTGCAATTCTTCGAGAACTCGAAATACGAGCGAAACGATTAGGCTATGTGGCAATCAGTATTTTAGGTGAACCTGCGTATTATCAAAAATTTGGGTACTTCCCAGCAAGTCAAGCCCAAATTCGTTTGCCTTTCGATGTGCCCGACGCGTACTCTTTGATAAAATTTATTGGAGAAAAACCAGTGAAAACTGCTGGTGTCATTCAATATTCATCGGCTTTTGGAATTTAGTGATGGAAAGTTAATTTTTTCCCAAATCTCATTTGCTGAGACTTTCAATTATAGAATCAGACCGCTATAATAAATAGCAGTATGGTTTTAGGAAAAGGGATGAAACATGGAAAAGAAAAAAAGAGCGTCAAACGATAATCGGATTGACTACGGTGTCATTTTACCAGTGTTCCTTTTATGTTTAATTGGATTACTTTCTTTATACGTAGCACTTAGTCACGATCCGAATAATCCATCTGTCTTTCGAGGTGTAATGATGCAAACCGTGTGGTACATGGTTGGAGCTGTAGCAATTATTGTTATTATGCACCTGAATTCCAAATGGATTTGGAAGTTAACACCCTATTTATATGGTCTGGGTTTAGTAGTCATGGGATTGCTACTCAAATTTTATGACAAACAGCTCGCATTGGTAACTGGGTCAAAAAACTGGTTTAGTTTTGGCTCCTTCACTTTTCAGCCAGCGGAATTAATGAAAATTGCGTACATTTTGATGATGGCGTTAATCGTGACCAAGCACAACAGTCAGTTGAAAGAACGAACGACGAAAAATGATTTGTGGCTGATTGCTAAGATGTTGCTTGTAACGTTACCTGTTTTAGCTTTAGTTATGGCACAAGATGATTTTGGAACGATGCTAGTTTTCTTGGCTATCTTTGGTGGGATTTTCTTGATGTCAGGGATTTCTTGGAAAATTGTCATTCCTGTCGTAGTGATCGCTTTAGTTGTTGGGGCAGGGCTGATCTATTTAGTTACGACAGAAGGCGGAAGAGATTTATTATATAAAGTTGGTTTTAAGTCTTATCAATTTGCTCGGATCGATTCGTGGCTAGATCCTTTCCACGATACTTCTGGTATGAGTTATCAACCTGCCCAAGGCTTATTGGCAATTGGTTCTGGTGGATTATTAGGTAAAGGGTTCAATACCAGTGATGTATATGTACCTGTTCGTGAATCAGATATGATTTTTACAGTGATTGGCGAGAATTTTGGGTTTATTGGCGGCGCGTTCGTGATCTTTTTATATTTTATTTTGATTTATCGAATGATTCGCGTTTGTTTTGACACAAATAATGAATTTTATGCGTATATCGCTAGTGGCTTAATCATGATGTTATTGTTCCATGTTTTTGAAAATATTGGCGCAAATATTGGTTTACTACCACTAACGGGGATTCCCCTACCATTTATTAGTCAAGGTGGTTCATCTATTTTGGGAAATATGATTGGGATTGGTTTAATTCTATCCATGCGTTTCCAAAACGAGACACCTGACAAAACATCTAGGAGGTAAGACGTTGTACACATTTTATTGGTATCCGAAATGTTCGACCTGCAAAAAAGCAAAAGCATGGCTAGATACACATCAGATTGCTTATCAAACAGTCGATATGGTTCAAGAAACACCAACCGCTCAAACAATTGAGACTTGGTTAACGAATACAGATTTACCGATGCGTCGTTTGTTCAATACGAGCGGGATGAAATATCGTGAATTAGGTTTGAAATCACAAATCGATGGTTTTTCAATCGAAGAAGCTAGTGAGCTACTTTCAACTGACGGAATGTTGATTAAACGTCCACTTTTAGTGAAAGAAGATCAGGTAGTAACAGTTGGTTATAATGAAAAAACTTATGAAGGAGCGTTAGTTTAACATGGCAGGCAAACATTTGAAGAAAACTGAAAATCTTTGGGTTTTATTTAACGGAAAAGAATACTGCATTGGTTTAACGAATGAAGCACAAGATGAATTAGGACAAGTTACTTTTATCAATTTACCAAAAGTTGGCAAGACGTATCAAAAAGGGGAACCGTTGCTTGAAGTTGAAGCAGAAAAAGCGGTCAGCGAAATTGCCAGCCCAGTTACAGGAACGATTTCTTCCGTAAATGAAAAAATCGATGCGGATATTAACATTTTAAATGATGAAGACGAAATGAATGCTTGGATTTTAAGTTTTAAAGAGGTTGATCCACAGGATTTTGAAAACCTATAATCATTTTTTGATTAAGTATTCTAGTTTTAAAAATTGTTGACACTGGAATTTCTACTTGCTATAATCAAAGGCAATTACATGAAAGCTTTGAAAAGAAGAGTACATTTCACAGACGTTTGAAGAGAGCCCTGTTCGCTGAAAATGGGTAACGAACATGAGATGGAAGATGGTCTTAGAGCAGAGTGAGTGAGCATAAGCGAACTTACTACGGGAGTGCCCGTTATAGCACGACAGTATACGAGTGATTATTCAAGTACTGTAAAGAGGTTATTGCTGTAAAGCATTAACGAATCAAGGTGGTAACACGGAAGTTTATGCTTTCGTCCTTTTGCTTAATGGAGCAAATGGGCGGAAGCTTTTTTGTTTATCCAAGAAAATTTTTAGAAGAAAGATGGGGAAAATATGGCACTAATCCAATTGACCAATGTCGAAAAGACTTTTGGTGGGAAAAACGGAGCAATCCACGCTGTCAACGATGTGTCTTTAAGTATCGACAAAGGAGATATTTATGGAATCGTTGGGTACTCGGGCGCCGGAAAAAGTACATTAGTCCGCTTGTTAAATGGACTTGAGTTACCTAGCAGTGGCGAGGTCATTGTAAATAATCAAGATATCACAAAGTTGAAAAATAAAGAGTTACGAACTTTTCGTAAAAAAATCGGAATGATTTTTCAACATTTCAACCTTTTGTGGTCACGTACAGTGCTAGAAAATATCCAGTTGCCACTTGAGCTTGCTGGTATACCAAAAGCGCAACGTCAACAACGAGCAGAAGAACTATTGGGACTTGTTGGATTGGAAGGCAGAGGTGATGCATATCCTTCGCAACTATCTGGTGGACAAAAGCAAAGAGTTGGGATTGCGCGCGCATTGGCAAATGATCCAGAAATTTTATTATGTGATGAAGCTACTAGTGCACTTGATCCGCAAACAACGGAAGAAGTGCTGGACCTGTTATTGGCAATCAACAAAAAATTAAATTTAACGATTGTTTTGATTACACATGAAATGAATGTTATTCGTAAGATTTGTAATAAGGTTGCTGTAATGGAACTTGGGAAAGTAGTTGAAGAAGGCGAGGTTCTAAATGTCTTCCGTCATCCAAAACAAGAAGTAACCAAACGTTTTGTTCAACAAGATATTGAACCAGAAGCTGATTCTACTGAACTATTAGCTGAATTGATCAAGGAAAATCCAAACGGCCGCCTAGTTACGCTAACGTTTGACGAAAATAACGCAAATGAACCAGTGATTTCTCAAGCAGTTCGTCGTTATAACGTGGATATCAATGTTGTTTATGGCAAAATCAAACAAGCAAAGGAAGGTTCGTTTGGTTCACTAACGATTTTGATGACAGGTGAAGAAAAAGAATTAGATCAAGCAGAAGTATTCTTTACCGAACAAGGCGTAGAAGTAGAGGTGATTCATCATGGATAAAAGCTTTTCAGCAACCTATTTAGATTTTAGCCAAATCAATGCAGAGACGATGAAACAAGCAATTGTTGATACTTTATACATGACATTGATTTCAATGGTTTTAGTTACAGTTATCGGATTAGTTTTAGGTTTAGTTCTTTATTCGATTGGTAGGAAAAATAAACCTTATGCACGTATCGTGTACGGGATTGTTTCGATTATCAGTAATATTTTCCGTTCAACACCATTTATGATCTTGATGGTATTGATCATTCCATTTACAAAAGCAATCGTTGGGACGATGCTTGGTGCGCAAGCAGCGATTCCAGCATTGGTATTATCTGCGGCACCATTTTACGCACGATTAGTTGAAATTGCTTTTCGTGAAGTAAGTCCGGGTGTTCTTGAAGCCGCAGATGCAATGGGCGCAAGTTATTGGGAAGTCATTTGGAAAGTGTTGATTCCTGAAAGTGTACCTGCTTTGATTTCAGGTTTAACGGTAACGACGATTTCAATGATTGGTTTCACTGCAATGGCAGGAGCAATCGGCGCTGGCGGACTAGGTGGTTTGGCTTGGCAAGAAGGCTACCAACGTGGTAATTTGACAGTGACATTTGTTGCAACATTAATTATTTTAGCTATTGTATTCGTTGTTCAGGGAATTGGAGATTTCTTAACGAAGAAAACAGATAGAAGATAAGAAAAATACTAGGGGGATATCAGGATGAAAAAGAAAATTTTTGGATTAGCAGCAGCACTTTTATTAACAGTCGGTTTAGCAGCTTGTGGGAACAGCGGAAAAGACAGCGCAAAGGATAGTTCGGATGAAACAACATTAAAAGTTGGTGCATCACCAACACCACATGCAGAAATTTTGGAACACGTCCAACCATTATTGAAAGAGGAAGGCATCAATCTTGAAATTGTTAAGTTTGATGATTATGTGTTACCGAACCAAGCTCTTGAAGAAGGCGATATTGATGCCAACTATTTCCAACATATTCCTTATTTGAACAAAGAAATCAAAGAAAAAGGGTATGACTTTGCGAATGCTGGTGCCATCCATATTGAACCAATGGGCTTGTATTCTCAATCAATCAAAGATATTTCTGAATTAAAAGATGGTGCTACAATCATTACTTCAAACTCAGAATCTGACTGGGGTCGAATCATCACAATTTTACAAGATGCTGATTTAGTGAAAGTCAAAGATGGTGTGGATCTTGAAACAGCGACATTTGATGATATTGCAGAAAATCCTAAGAATTTAAAATTCAATCATACAATTGATCCTTCTTTACTTGCGTCGACTTATCAAAATAATGAAGGTGACTTAGTTGCAATCAATGCAAACTTTGCTTATGGTGCTGGTTTGAATCCATTGGAAGATGCGGTGCTATTAGAACAAGACAATTCACCTTATGTAAATATCATTGCAACACGTTCAAAAGATAAGGACAGCAAGAAAATCAAAGCTTTGATTGAAGTGTTACACCGTGATGATGTTCAAAAATGGATCACTGAAAAATGGGGCGGTTCTGTGAAGCCAGTCTCAGCAGATGCAAAATAAAGGTGTGGCGCAAAGCGACTAGCTCCAAAAAATAAAAAGTAACTGATAAAAATAGCTTTTCATATTTTTGACAGTTACGAATTATTTCGAGGAGTTGCTTTGGGAACACCGTGGAAAAGGTTGTGGCACAAAACGTTTAGCTCCGAATAGATAGCGAGTAAGCATGCAAAATAGCTTCTAAATTTTGAATAAAATCAGAATAAATCTCACGAGAAACGTCACTACGCACAACTAGAAATGTTTCATAAAAGAGAGACCGAGACAAAACTAAAAATCAGTCGTTCATAATACATTTTTTAATTTAAAAAACGCCTAAAATCAACGTTTAAAAAACGAATTTTAGGCGTTTTTTTCTATTTCGGCTACTTTTATCCTGGCTCCTTTCTTTTTATATAAATTACAATGTAAAAATAAAGCTTTTTTGAGAATAAATGAAAGTTATTCTAATTTCGGCTGGTTAGATCATTGCGCTTCATTCTCAATTAGTCTAAAATGGGTGAGAACGAAAGAGAATTTGGAGGGAAACTGGCATGTCTGTCTTAGAAGTAAAAAATTTACATGTATCTATCGAGGAGAAAGAAATCCTTAAAGGTGTTAATTTAGTAATGAAAACGGGCGAAATCCACGCAATCATGGGCCCAAATGGAACAGGTAAATCAACTTTATCTGCTGCAATCATGGGGAACCCTAATTATGAAGTAACAGAAGGCGAAGTTTTATTCGATGGGAAAAATATTTTAGACTTAGAAGTGGATGAACGTGCACGACTAGGGTTATTTTTAGCGATGCAATACCCAAGTGAGATTCCAGGAATCACTAATGCAGAATTTATGCGTGCAGCAATCAATGCAAAACGTGATGAAGATAACAAGATGTCTGTCATGACTTTCTTGAAAAAATTAGATGCAAAAATGGATCTATTAAACATGCCTGAAGAAATGGCTGAACGTTATCTGAACGAAGGTTTTTCTGGTGGTGAAAAGAAACGTAATGAAATTTTACAATTGTTGATGCTTGAACCAACATTTGCTATTTTAGATGAAATCGATTCAGGACTAGACATTGATGCATTAAAAGTAGTAGCAAAAGGTGTGAATGAAATGCGTGGCGAAAACTTTGGTGCATTAATCATCACTCACTATCAACGTTTGTTGAACTATATCACTCCTGACGTGGTCCATATCATGATGGAAGGTCGCGTTGTAATGACTGGAAACGCTGATTTAGCAAAACGTTTAGAAGCAGAAGGCTATGCTGGAATCAGTAAAGAATTAGGAATCGACTACAAAGAAGAAGAAGCGTAAGGAGGAGCAGGAATGAAAGAGAAAAACTGGCTCGACCATCTTGACGCGGTCAACGACTTTTCTTTGAGTAAAGGAGAGCCTGCTTGGATGACAGAGCTTCGTCAACAAGCATTGGCAAAAGCAAATGAATTGGTTTTACCAAAAATTGAACGAGTAAAATTTGCTCGCTGGCCGTTATTTGATATCAAAGAAATGACAGATATTGTGACAGATGCTGGGAATGTTGCTGCGTTTGATACAATGAAAGACAATCCAGTGCTGGTACAACAGGGAACTTGGACTGTTTTTGAACAATTATCGACAGAATTAGCAGAACAAGGTGTGATTTTCACCGACATCTTTACTGCAATGCAAGAGTATCCTGAATTAGTACAAGAATACTATATGACAAAAGCTGTCAATATGGATGAAGATCAGTTAACTGCCTTGCACGCAGCATTTATGAATAGTGGTTTATTTCTTTATGTACCTAAAAATGTCGTGATTGAAGAACCAATTGAATCTTTATTTATTCAAGATGGCACAATCGATCAACATTTCTTTAAACATGTCTTGATTGTCGCAGATGAACATAGTGAATTTTCTTACCTTGAACGTTTTCAAACAACGGGTGAGCAACTAGCAAAAGTTTCTGGAAATATCGTGGTGGAAGTCATTGCGAAAGCTGGATCAAAAGTGAAATTTTCCGCAGTTGATCAACTAGGTGAGAATGTGACGGCTTATATGAATCGCCGTGGTCATATTTTACGTGATGCTTCTGTAGACTGGGCAATTGGTGTGATGAATGATGGCAATATTGTTGCTGACTTTGATTCTGATTTAGTTGGCGAAGGCGGTCATTCTGAAGTTAAGATCGTTGCTATTAGTGGTGGCAAACAAACACAAGGAATTGATACACGCGTGACGAATAAAGCACCACATACGATTGGTCATATTTTACAACATGGCGTGATTCGTGAGCGAGGTGTGTTAACATTTAACGGAATTGGGCATATCTTAAAAGGCGCAAAAGGTGCGGATGCACAGCAAGAAAGTCGTGTCTTGATGCTTTCAGATAAAGCACGTGGTGATGCTAATCCAATTCTTTTGATTGACGAAAATGAAGTAACTGCTGGCCATGCTGCTAGTGTTGGCCGTGTAGATCCAGAGGAAATGTATTATTTGATGAGCCGTGGTTTGCATAAAGAAGAAGCTGAACGCTTAGTTATTCGCGGATTCCTTGGTTCCGTATTAACGGCTATCCCTGTTGAAGAAGTGCAAAAAGAATTGATTGAGGTCATTGAAGGGAAGTTGAATGCATGATTCATGCAGAAAAATTACGTGCTGATTTTCCTATCTTATTTCAAGAAGTGAACGATGAAGCCTTGGTGTATTTGGATAATGCTGCAACGACCCAAAAACCAAAGCAAGTGTTGGCTGCACTAACTAACTATTATGAAAAAGATAATGCGAATGTGCATCGTGGGGTTCATACTTTAGCAGAACGCGCAACGCATGAATACGAAGCTGCTCGAGAAAAAGTTCGCCGGTTTATCCATGCGAATGAAACAGCAGAGGTTCTATTCACGCGCGGGACGACGACAAGTTTAAACTGGGTTGCAAGAAGCTTTGGGGAGTTCATTCATGAAGGAGACGAAATCGTTCTTTCTTATATGGAACATCACTCTAATATCATTCCATGGCAACAACTGGCTAAACAAAAAGGTGCAACCTTAAAGTATATCGAATTAACACCAGAAAGATTACTCGATATGGCTGATGCAAAAGAAAAAATTACAGCAAAAACAAAGATTCTTGCAATCGCCCACGTTTCTAATGTTTTAGGTGTCAAAAATCCAGTGAAAGATTTAGCAGAACTCGTTCACGAAAAAGGTGGCGTAATCGTGGTTGATGGGGCGCAAGCTGCACCACATATGCCAATCAATGTTCAAGAACTTGATTGCGATTTTTATGCTTTTAGTGGTCATAAAATGTGTGGGCCAACTGGAATTGGTGTTTTATATGGTAAAAGAACTTGGCTAGAACAAATGGAACCAGTTGAGTTTGGTGGAGAAATGATTGACTTCGTTGAACTTTACGATAGCACATGGAAAGAACTTCCTTGGAAATTTGAAGCTGGAACGCCGAACATCGCTGGCGCGATTGCGCTTGGTCATGCGATTGATTATTTAGAAACGATTGGATTAGCAGAAATCCATCGTTATGAAGAAGAAATTGTAGCTTATGTATTGCCTAAACTTCAAGCAATCAAAGGATTAACGATTTATGGTCCACAAGAGCCAGAAAAGCGTACCGGAGTGATTGCATTTAATTTAGAAAATTTACATCCACATGATGTGGCAACAGCACTTGACATGGAAGGTGTAGCAGTTCGAGCAGGCCATCATTGCGCACAACCATTATTGAATTATTTACAGGTACCTGCAACAGCTCGAGCAAGTTTTTATTTCTATAATACTAAGCAAGACGCGGATCGGTTAGTTGAAGCAATTCTCGCAACAAAGGAGTTTTTCCAACATGGGACTATCTAAATTAGACAATCTTTATCGTCAAGTGATTCTAGATCATTCTTCCCATCCACACCATCGTGGAAGTTTGACCGAGTCAACGAATAAAATCGAACTAAACAATCCAACTTGTGGTGATGTGATCGAATTACAAGTAGATGTTAAAAATGGCGTGATTGAAAATATTGCATTTGATGGTAGTGGCTGTTCAATCAGTACAGCCAGTGCCTCGATGATGACGGATGCTGTAATCGGTAAAACCGTTGCCGAAGCACAACACTTAACAGTTGAATTTTTACAACTCGTACAAGGAAATGAAGTCGCCGATGAAGAAAAATTAGGTGATGCAGCCATGTTAAGTGGCGTTGCGAAGTTTCCAGCCAGAATCAAGTGTGCCACACTTGCTTGGAAAGCATTGAGTCAAGCAGTGACTGAAAATGGCACAGCAACAGCCCACCATTACCATAAAGAAGAGGAGTGAGAATATGGGCGTACCAGAATTAGAAGAATATAAATTTGGGTTTCACGATGATGTGCAACCTGTTTTCAGTACCGGAGAAGGATTAACTGAAGAAGTAATTCGTGAAATGTCACGAATTAAAGAAGAACCAGAATGGATGCTCGAGTTTCGCTTGAAGTCGTTAGAGACGTTTAATAAAATGCTGATGCAAACTTGGGGACCTGACTTGTCTGATATTGACTTTGAGGCCATTAAATATTATCAAAAACCAAGTGATAAGCCTGCTCGTGATTGGGAAGATGTACCAGAAAAAATCAAAGAAACCTTTGAAAAAATCGGTATTCCTGAAGCCGAACGTGCTTATTTAGCAGGAGCCTCAGCTCAATATGAATCAGAAGTGGTTTACCACAACATGAAAGAGGAATTCGAAAAATTAGGAATTATTTTTACTGACACCGACTCTGCACTGAAAGAATATCCAGAATTATTCAAGGAATATTTTGCTAAATTAGTTCCACCAACCGACAACAAATTAGCTGCACTTAACTCTGCGGTTTGGTCAGGTGGCACATTCATTTATGTACCAAAAGGTGTCCGAGTAGATGTTCCTTTACAAACCTACTTCCGAATCAATGCAGAAAATACTGGACAATTTGAACGAACATTAATTATTGTTGATGAAGGCGCTAGTGTTCACTATGTGGAAGGCTGTACGGCACCCACGTATTCAAGTAATAGTTTACATGCAGCGATTGTTGAAATTTATACCAGAAAAGATGCTTATTGCCGCTATACAACCATCCAAAACTGGTCTGACAACGTCTATAATTTAGTAACGAAACGTGCAAAAGCTTACGAAGGCGCAACAGTTGAATGGATTGATGGGAACCTTGGTGCGAAAACAACGATGAAATACCCAAGTGTTTACTTGGACGGAAAAGGTGCTCGAGGTACCATGTTGTCAATCGCTTTTGCAGGTGCAAATCAAATCCAAGATACAGGTGCTAAAATGATTCACAATGCACCAAACACTTCAAGCTCTATCGTCTCAAAATCAATTTCAAAAGACGGTGGCGAAGTCAACTATCGTGGACAAGTAACCTTTGCTAAAGACAGCGCAGGATCTATTTCTCACATTGAATGCGACACGATTATTATGGATGAACTATCAAAATCAGATACGATTCCATTCAATGAAATCCACAACAGTCAAGTTTCTTTAGAACATGAAGCGAAAGTTTCAAAAATTTCCGAAGAGCAGCTCTACTATTTGATGAGCCGTGGCTTGACTGAATCAGAAGCGACAGAAATGATCGTGATGGGCTTTGTTGAGCCATTCACTAAAGAACTTCCAATGGAATATGCGGTTGAACTCAATCGTTTGATCAGTTATGAGATGGAAGGGTCTGTGGGTTAATAACTATTTCATTGCTCGAAACGTTGATATTAAAGCGTTTCGAGCGTTTTTTTATTTGTATTTTAATGGTTGGCTACGTTTTTGGCTACGTTTGGAATTATTCGCCCATAAATTTTGCAAATCGGTCACCAGTTTTCTTAACAGATTGTGGTGTGACATGAGCATAGATATTCATGGTAGTTTTAATATCTTTATGACCTAATCGTTCCTGTACTTCTTTTATCGACGCACCACTTTCAAACAATAAGCTACAGTGGGTATGCCTAAATCCATGTGGAGTAATTTGAGGCTCCATCGGTGTCTTTTTGTAAATCCAGTCTAACCAATCGTTTACTACTTGGGGGTAGTACAACTTGTTTGTGTTTGTAGTGAAAAGAAACTGTTTTGGTGAATTCGTGTTATAGCCATATAAGATCATTATTTTCATTTGTTCTTGTTGCCAAATACGCAGTTGTTTAAGTGTAAAATCATCAAGCTGAATCGTTCTTGATGAATTTTTAGTTTTAGGTACTTGTAGAACTACTTGATTAAACTCGTCTTGAGCGATAGTTTTACCAATTGTTATTGTTTTATTGAAATAGTCTATATCTTCCCATTGAAGCGCCAATGCTTCGCTTTTACGCATTCCTGTATAAGCTAATAAACGGAAAAAAGTGTACAGTTTAACTGAATTATTTTCTTTAGTATTCTGTAAAAACAGTTGTAATTGATCTTTCGTGTAAAACTTCAAGGGTTGTTCTTCTTCAATTTTTCTTGGAAGCAATGTTTTAGACATAGGATTATCCTTACAGACTTCCATTGCTACTCCAAATTTAAATATTTGAGCAGTTGTTTTTCTCAAGAAACCATATTGTTTTAATGTTTTGTGCCATTCATTCACCTGTTTTTGGCAATAGCTAACACTTATTTTATCCAATCGTAATTCCCCAAAAGCAGGTAATATATGGTTTTTGCAAAA
Source organism: Enterococcus sp. C50 (assembly GCF_040887505.1). NCBI lineage: Bacteria > Bacillati > Bacillota > Bacilli > Lactobacillales > Enterococcaceae > Enterococcus > Enterococcus sp. C50. The sequence goes on from NZ_JBFOFW010000003.1 coordinate 188,535, forward strand.
ACGTTGAGCAACGGCAACAGAAGACGGTTTTACTCTTGTTCTGTAGTTATCAATCCATAATTCATACAACTCTTGAAAAGTTGTAACATTGATTTTAAACTCTTGTTTTTCTTTAAAGTCTACAAGTAGTCTATTAAGTGCTGTTTGCGCCTCAGCTTTTGATTTGAATCTTCTACGCTTTGTACGTATATCTTTTCCAGTCTTGGGATCTTTCCCTAAATAAGTTTCAAATCCCCAATATTTTTCGCCATTTTGTAATTTATAACTAAAAAATGTTGCCATTTGATTCTCTCCTTACTTCATTATTGCAGGTAGAGAAGTTATTTGAAGAATCAATTATTTTTAAATTTATCGTGATTATCAGTTAAAAATTTTGCGATTATACTATTTTTCTCATATGGGAAATTGTATTTTTTACTAAGATCTGAAATAAATTTTTCTGTTTCAAATTGGTTTTTAGTAATTTTATAAAAGAAATCCTCGACAGATGAATACTTTGAAATATCTTTATAGGCTAAGTCCATTTCGTCTAATAGCTGTTTTAAAGAATCAATCATTCTTTCTTTTTCACCGTATTTGAAATCACCATTTCTTATCTTGTCTTGAAGTTTACTGTTGGCTCTTTTGAAAAATAGCTCTTTAGAGATAGAGTGTCTTTGGTTAGCGTACTCTTCAATCAGAGGATTGATATTATTAGCAAGTATCTCATTTAGATAAATTTCAAAATCTTTTGAGTAATATTTTGTAAATATATTTTTTATTATAGGATTCAATAACTCATAGTCTTTATCTAGCGAAAACGTATCACTATATCTTTCTTGAATGTCTTTAAAGACTTTGTGAGGTATTTCTGGGAAGTCCTTAATATATAGCTCATACCCTATATCGATAAGGTATGAAGTTATATATTCTTCTAAAGTTCCCCATTTAATCCAGTCAATTGTTGAATTAGTGATAGTTGATAATAATTTCAGCTTTTGTGGATTTGGTAAATTGGTCCCACGTTCCCAGTTGGATATGGTCGCACGTGGTGAATTATCTATTTTCCTTCCAAGTTCTTCCATAGTAAAACCACATGAAAGGCGTAATTGTTTGATTCGTTTTCCTGCTTCTGAAGGATTTGGCTTCATCTTTTTTCTCCTTTTTATTTTTAAAGATAGTATATCATATTTATAAAATAAAAGTATTTAAAAGTATTTACTTTTTATCTGGAGTATGATACTTTATTCTTATAAATACAAATAAATACATTTTTTTACGCAATTTGTATTTATTTGTACTTATAAAGGTAGAGGAGTTATAGAATAATTAATTAAAAAGGAGAGGTTTTTGTGGAAGCAATAAAATTAATGATTTCAGAAGAACAGGAGGAAATGTTTCTAAAGCAGTTTTATCAAATTGCTACAAAGGCAATTGAAAAGGCTCAAGAAAATGCGGGTATGACAAGGGAATACCTCAATCAAAAAGAAATGGCAGAATACTTAAATGTGAGCGAAAACTTTTTAAAAAATGCTGTGAGAAACGAAGGTTTACCCGTTGTGGAATTGGGTGCAAGAAAGTTTTATTCGAAAAAGGCAGTTAATGAGTTTATGTTTGCTCGAATGAAGAGAGGTGGAAGTTTTGAAAGAAGATGAATAACAAATCTAGTTTGGAAAGGAATAGCAGTTTGTATAAAAAAAGAGTGCTCCCGATAGTTTGCAGACGAAGGGAAACACTCGATAATGAATAAAGTTCTAAGAAAACTTTATTTGACTATATTTTAACATTCAAATAGGAAGAAGTGTGATTTTTATGGCAGAAAAAAGAATGCTGGCTAAATCATTCTTAAATAATGCAAGTTTTATGAAGATGTCAGATTCAGCAAAATTATTATACGTATATCTGAACACAAACGCAGACGATGACGGAATTGTCGAAGCGTATCCATACATGAAAATGCTCGGAACACCCGATGATGATGTAAAGATACTTTTCACAAAAGGTTTTGTATTTTTTTTAAATGAAGATTTGTTAACATTTCTCCCCCATTGGTTACAAAACCAAAATATACGAATAGATAGGTATAAACCATCTATTTACCGCTTCAAGTTATTGAACTTAAAACCAGAATTTTTCTCAAAATTAAAGCCAGTAAAACTTGATGTGATTTTGAAATCTGGCCAAGTAGAACCGCTAAGAGGCGATTTAATGGAAAAATGGTATCCAGCTGGTATACCAAGCGATGTCAAATCGGATACACAGTTAAGTCAAGGTCAGAATAGTCAAGATCAAACTAATCAAGATAAGGATAGTATAGAAGAGATTAATCAAGATCAGAATTCCTTTTTTGAAAATATTATAAATCAGAAAGGAATTGAAATAATCACTACACTAGGTGATAGATATACAGAAGTTCAAAGAGAAAAGTATCTTAAGTTGATTGCTAGTATGAAAGATTCAATTGAAAGAGAATATAAAATAGAAATTCGAGGTCAAGATTATTTTGATATAACAAACAAAATGCTAACAAGACTTTTTAATTCTATAAACGAAAAACTGAATCTCGGTGAAAAAATTGATGAAATGAAGTTCATCAACACCACAGCTAGAAACCATTGGGAGGACATAGCTAAGCAAGAAAAAGCTAGTAGACAGGATATGCTAGAGGCACTGAAAAAAATAGGTTAGAAAGGATTAATAATATGATTGAAAAACGGTTAATATATCAAATTTATTGTCTTGATCATAACGCAGATACTCTTGAGTTAATCGAGAGTATCTGTTTCAATACTATAGTCCTCGATTTAAAGGCTAAAAACGATTGTTACGTCACTCACATCATAATTGACAGAAAAACGGCTCATAAGCTCTCTGAGAGCCTAAGAAAATGGGCTGAAGGAGAAAACTATGAAAGCAATTAAAGAAAAAATCGTTAGTAGAAAGATAAACTGGTTAGCACTCAGTGTGCTTGTTTTAATGATTAGCGTTGTTTTTACAAGGAATGTTGTTGAAGCTAGCATTTTCAATTGGTTTGATGACACAAAAAGTCAAACAGAGTTTTTGAATAATTCTCTTTATAGACCTTACCTGAAAAAATACAATGGAGATTTCCTTAGTCAGTTCGGGATTTGGCTTGGATGGGCTGTGGTAAAAGGCATGTTTACTGTGACTGATTCGATTCAAAATATGATTCCAGATGTGCTGGATTTGTTCAATTTCATTGAAAGTACAGGGCTAAATAACGTTTATCAATCAGTCATGAATACAATTGTCGTTGGATTAATGATCCTTTCATTGATGTTTGTTGGCTACAAGATGATTACTGGAAAAGGAACAATAGATTTAAAATCTGTTGGAACGAATATAGTGATGTCTGTAGCATTAATTCTTTTAATGCCAACGATGATTTCTAGCGGTATTCAATTTTCCAAAATATTTTACAATGATGCTACTACGATTACAAATTCAGATGACGGAGTCGCTTGGTCATTGATAAAACAAGGAGTAACAGATTTGGCATATATTAATAAAACAGATCAGTACTCAAGCATTGATAAAACGGAGGATCGAAATAAGTTAACACGAAAAAATTTTCAACAGACGGATCTCACACAAGTGTTAACGGATAAAGTGATTGATAAATTGGAAAAAGAAAATCCAGCTGCGGATAATCTTCGCTATGAATTAGTTGAAAATTCTAATAATGAATTTGTTGCTACAAAGTTCTCTGATAACTTCTTATCAACATTTTCTGATAGTTTGAAATCAGGCTATTATCGCTATCAAGCAAATCTTTGGGGGATTTCGATTGGATTGACAGCGTTAGCAATCGCCTATGTGTTCAGCGCGTTTGTGATCATTACAGCAATATTAGAACTTGCATTTAAACGTGTGTTAGGTGTTCTTGTTTTTGCGACAGATATTGAAACAGGACAACGTTCAAAAGTTGTTTTATCCGATATTTTACAATGTTACTTAACAGTTGGATTTCAAGGGTTTGGACTATCTATGTTTGCTATGTTTATCAATTTTTTAAATGCTGGACAAGGTATCTCCACAAATATTTTTATAAAAACAATTGCTTATATCTGTGCTGTGTTTGTGCTGATAAAAGGCAGTGGAACAGTCATGAGATACTTTGGTGTTGATATTGGACTCAAAGAAGGCTATGGGCAACTTGCTTCTGCTTTTGGTATGGGCGCAATGCTGTTTAGAAAAGGATCAACTGGATTTAATCGTGCTAAAGGAAGCGGAAATGGAAATGGATCAGACAGCGGAGAAGGAGAAGATCGAAAACCAGAAAAGAATTTCGGCGAAACTCTATCAAAAAAAGCTGGCAAAACTGGAAGAGCTTTGGGATATGCCCATGAACGTGGATTATCAGGTTTAGCTTCAGATGGAGCTACAATGGCTAGTGAAAGAGCAATAAAACCATTTAAGAGTATGCGTGATATGGCTAATGATACCAAGAATAAGTTCAAAGAAGGTTTAGATGATGGTACAGTGTCCGCTATTAATAAAAATAGCAAACCTATGTTAGCTAAAAATAAAGAAGATGAAACTGGAAAATATGCTGATTCCATGCCAACACGTCTTTCGGATAGAAAAGATGGTGCTAAGGTTGAAAATGCCGATAGAATTATGTCTAGTTCTGAACGTATGCGTGAAGCAATGAAAAATAATGCTGAATCGAATAATAATCCTGTAAGTGCAATTCAGCAAAAAGTTCAACAAGATCTTGAAGAACGTAAAAATGCTATGCACGGTCAAGCTAAGTCTGCTGAAGAATTAATTAATCAGAAGCGACAAGAAGCTAAATACACGCCTGAAGCAATGAATCGTGAGGAAATGTTAAGGAAACGTGTAGAAGGGCGTACAGGAGCTAATACGGACGAAAAAGAAGCGTTGACCAAAGAAAGAATCCAAGAAGCTAAAAACTCAAATACCGGATTAGAAAAATTGGTCAAAGAAAATCTACAAAATTCTACAAGTAGTCAAGGTGGCCGATCAGTAGATGTCCGAGAAAATATTCAAGGTTCATTGAATGGTCATGTCGGACGGAATGTTGATGTAAGAGAGAATTTACAAAGTTCTTCAAATGGTCAAGGTACTAAGACAATTGATGTTCGAGAAAATCTGCAAAGTAGCAGTGCAAGTCAACCAAAAACAGTAGATGTTCGAGAAAATGTACAAAATTCTACAAGTAGTCAAGGGTTTAAATCAGTGGATGTTCGAGAGAATGTGCAAGGTAGCAGTGCAAGTCAACCAAAAACAGTAGATGTCCGAGAAAATGTACAAAGTTCTACAAGTAGTCAAGGATTCAAAACAGTAGATGTTCGGGAGAACGTTCAAAAAGATAGTGGAGAAATGAAAGAAAAAACACAAAAAATCAATATCGTTGAAGACAGAAAGTCAGCGAAAAAATTTGATTCAAATCATGAAACAGTGATTATTGATAGTGAAATCCGTGAAAATGATAAGGGATCAAAACCAAGACGAAGATTCACTTATGAAGACAACGAGTTATTCAGAGATACACTTAATGATCCTAATCCGCTTTTCGATAAACTATTAAAAAAATAAAAGGGGGAATTGTCATGCAATTAATTCTAAAGATTAGTACGCATGATTTCTTAGAACTTGACGAATTATGTGAATCAGTAAAGAACGCAACAAATGAAAAAATCACGGTCACTAATTATATTGAACTGATGATTCAAGAAGAATTAAAGATGAAACATGAGATAAAAAACAACTTGAAATATTGTTATCTAGAAAAAAGTGAAGAGATAATCCATGAATTAAATGGTTTTTAAAAATTGTATTTGACAGGAATTTACGACAAGGAATTAGTGGGGATTAAGCGATTATTCTCTTCCACTTTAGAGAAATAATGGGTTAAAAAGCCAGAATACGTAGAGCAATATTGACAACCTATAAAGGAGCTATTGTTGAAAATTGAAGTAACAAAAAGATAAAGAGAGGTTTACATCTATCAGATTAAAAGTGATAGTACACCCATGAAACCTGCAAAAGAGTTGAACCTAATGTATATCGGTTCAACTCTTTTTATTTGCAAATTAAAAAAATATCACCGAAGTGACGAATGAAACTATGACCAAATTAAGCAAGAAAATATATCTTGCAAATAAAATAAAGTAGTATAAAAAGATATTGATAAAGCCAATCAAAACTTTGAATTTCAAACGTTAGATAATCAAACAGATACAAAAAATGAAATCAGTTCTACGCGTACGATTATTAAAAATAATAAATTTTCACTAGAAGAAAATGGAAATAAAATCAAATAATTAGGAAGAAAAAACAAAGCAATTAGAAAAGCCTGCAAGCAAATTTGAGTAATCGAGATCCAATTTTTTTAAGGAAGTTTAACAAAAATATGTAATTCTATTGTCACTATTAAAGAGAAAGTTGGAGCGGAATATAATGAAAAGAGAAAAGCAATTAAACGCAAAAAATGTAGAACTTAAAAAATATAAAGAGGAACAACCGTTAAAATTAGGAATGATGTAGTGTAAACATTATAATTGCTATGATATAAATGAAGTGTTAAAGAAAGCAAATTCAAACCAATTTTGTGAATAGAAAAGAGAGTGGCAAGCTTTATTTTGCCACTCTTTTTTTGTGCGTAAAAGCCTTAGTCACTATGACCAAAACTACGGACGAAACTATGACCAAAAGTAGGTACTATATTATGACCGAAAATAGGTCCAAAATGGATTTTTTTGTGATATCAAAAAAATATGAAGTGATTTTGAAAGAAAACCAGTTGGCACAGCCAACTTAGCAACCTTCCTGTAGGAAGGTGCTATCAGTTTTCCCTTATGCTCTTTTCTTTCTTTTTTGTTTCATATGTCAAATGCCATTTTGAAATGTACCATCTTAAGAAATTTATCCTTAAAAACAATTGCGTTATTGGATAAAAAGATGCTACATTATCTTAAAAAAGGAATCAAATATGATGAATTTAGTGGCTAGCATATCGTGTGATTAAGATACTTTATAGTGTAAGTTGAAGGAGAAAAAATATTTAAAATATACTTCCCATTTCAGTGGGAAGTAAAATTAATCTTGTTGTTTCTACTAGTAATGTATCTTTTTGGAAACTATGTAACGATGTAAACAAGATTTTTTTCAGAAGAAAAAACGATAAAAGTTGTGATAAACGATTTAAAAAATAGGAGAAAATATATCAAGCGCATGGTATGAAACGCACATTTAAAAAGATTCGACTAACTAAAAAAATAAGTTTACAAAGCATTGTTGTGTATTACAAGTGATCTATACACTGAAAAATGATAGAGAAAATCTGATACGTCCGCAACAATGGACAATTGAAAATGAAAGTGAGGAAATTGGAAGAATGGCTGATGAAAATAAAGTTGTTCCGCTTGAAACACTAGTGATAAATAAGGAAGAGTTTGAGCAACTTTTTCTTGATTTTTTTGTTCAATATGACAGGATTTATGATTTTAGTTCGTCACTAGATTTATTTGAATTAGAGGCAGAAATAATAGAAAACAGTCGAGAGGAGAATGGTAAAATCATCATTTCAGTAGAAAAATTCAATGAATTATTCTCAGAAACATTTGAAATAGATACAGATTATTATCAACCACAAGAAGTTTTCCAATCATTTAGAAATCAGATTATTCGCTCAGGTAAGACCGTAAACTGAAAAACAATAAAAGAAACGTTGAAAGAATAATTATTCCTTCAACGTTTCTTTTTTAGAATGTTTTAATGACCAAAGCAGTTTCATTGTCAGGCTTAGGTAATTCATGAAATCCCGTATTTATAGTGCTCAATTGATCAACTAACCATGTTTTACTTTTTGAATTGTAGATAAATCTAAAATTAATATCGTTATTATCGTGTTGAAGGGGCGTCTCCAAATAATCTGCTGTATATTCATAGTCAACGTAACCTGCTAATACAAAAGAGAGTATCCCTTTATTTAATGTTAGATTTAATGGATAATCATACGACTTTATTTTTTTCAACTTCATATTGTACATATCTTCAGCCATAAAAGTTGAGTTCGTGATTTCATCTTGGGTCTCATTAAAAAAGTTATCCGAATAATCGCTTATTTTTGAAAAGTCTTTATTGGCACCAGCCTCAAAAAATTGTTCAACTTTTTCAGTATAAAGTTGTGCTAACGCTCCTTTTTCAATATTAACTTTAATATTTTCATGTCTATCAATTTGTGTGCTGTTCAGTAAGGGAAGATCAGCTTTTAGTTTTATATCGTCTTGATTTCTTTCAATTTCAATTGGCAAAATCTTTTCAGTAGATTCAGTTTCTGATAAAGGAACATCTAGTTTTTTATCATGATAATAAGCTTCAAATCCATCTGGAACCGGAAAAAAATGTATTGGGTAATTCTTTTCTGAGGTTGTTGTACTAGTTTCCGTACTTGTAGAACTTGTGTCAGAAGTGGTACACCCGCTTATAGTTCCGATGAGTAAAGCGCAAGTTAGAATGATTGCAAATTTCTTCAAAAAAATTCCTCCTTAAAATTGAATATGGACTAATACTAGTCCCATTGTAGCATACCGAATCTTTAAGATTAATAAGAAAAAGGACTAATTTTAGTCCAAAAGGTGTGCTATTCTTGAAAGAGGAAAAAATTATTGATAAAGAAAATGTAATCGGTAGCAATATTAGACGAGTCCGATTAGAAAAAGGAATTGGTCAAACCGAGCTGATTAGAGACCTACAGCTTCGTAAAATTGCTATAACTAGGGAAACGTTGGTTAAGATTGAAGGTGGCCGCCAACACATTAAGTTGGATCAATTGAAAGCCATCAAAGATATTCTACAGGTGTCTTATGAAGATTTGCTTCAATGACTACTTGTAGTCATTGGGAATAGATTATTTATGTTATGTCTATATCTGTTATAAAAAAATATTGATAAAATGGTAGAGAAATTATAGAGAAATTATAGTGAATGTTTTGTAGCTACACAAGTAAATTTGTCGAAAGCTTTGTAGAGGAGTGTTATTTATGGGTGTTTGTATAGAAGAATTAAGAATTAGAAATTATAAGTGTTACGAGAACGTTGATATTAAATTGAATGAATCGAATCTTTTACTAGGAGTTAATAACGTGGGTAAGACTTCCTTGCTAGAAGCTTTAGAACTTTGCTTTCTCCAATATAAAAGAGTTAATGGAGATATTATTTTTGTGAAAAAGGATGAGATACTTTCTAAAGATAAAGTAATAATATTAGATGTATTGATTGGTTCAGATACTGAAGAATTTGATGATAAATGGTTTGACTTATTTGGTGAATTGATTTTTGAAAAAAATAATAATCAATACATAGGTTTGAGGACTACAATAAAATACAATCGATTAAAGGGTGATTATGAAATTGAAAAGAAAGGAATGAATGATTGGCCAGATTCCCAAGAAGTTGAATCATTCGAAAATTTCAGTACCCAAAGAATTACTAAAAATCTGATAGAGGCATTTCCTGTGTTCTATTTAGATGCAAAAAGAGATATTGTATCTGAAATGAGTGATAAATTTTCATATTTTGGAAAATTAGTAAAAGATATTAAGCTTTCGGAAGCTAGTTTAGAAGAAATGGAAAGGCATTTGAATGAAATTAATGACAATATTGTAGAAAATAGTGAAGTGCTGAAGCACTTATCTAATAGTCTAAATGAAATAAGCCAGGTTTTAGATTCCGGAGAGAGCTCTATACAAATAAATCCTGTAAGCCGGAAAATTAAAGACTTGAACCAAGGTATGGAAATTCGATTTACAGATAAAAACTCGGAGTCTTTTTCAATTGCTAACCAAGGAATGGGTACTAGAAGTTGGGCTACGTTTTTAACGTTATCAGCATATATAAAATGGAAAAATTCTGAAATGGAAAATAAAGATATTGCTTTTCACCCTATTTTACTGTTAGAAGAGCCAGAGGCTCATTTGCATCCTCAAGCACAAAGAAAAATTTATAAACAAATGAATAATCTCAAAGGACAAAAAATAATTAGTACACATTCACCCATAATTGCGTCTCAAGCCAATATTGACGAAATTATTCATGTCTATAAGAAATATGATCATTCAAATACTAATCATATTTTAACTGGTAGTTTGAAGAAAAATGAAATCAGGAAAATTAAGGAGGAAGTATTTAAAACTCGAGGGGATGTGCTGTTTGCTGATATTTTAATACTATGTGAGGGGGAAACTGAAGATCAGGTTCTACCATTATTCTTTAAAGAATATTTTGGTTGTGAACCTTTCGAACTAGGAGTCAATATATTAAGTGTTGGAGGTTATGGAAAATATAAACCATTTCTCAGAGTGGCAAAGGATTTAGATATAGAGTTATTCATTTTGAGTGATGGCGAGAAAAAGGTAGTTCGAGATTTGAAAAAGCATTATGGAAAAATTTATGAAGTAGATACTGATGACAATATTATTGATGAAAGAATCAAATTTTTACCAGAAGAAAATGATTTCGAAAAATACTTAGTGAGCAATGGCTATACCGAAGAATTACTGGAAGTTATTGATAAAATAGAAGGTACAAAGAATTACTTGGATAAGTATATACAGAATAACAACGGTACAAAGAGAAAGAGACAAGCAACGGAACAAGTGTGCCCGGAATGTAAACAAAATATCTTTGATGCTCCTATAAGAAATTATGATGGTGATGAAGGTTTTAAAGAAGCTCTTTTGGAGTATCTGTCAGCACACAAAACAGAATACTCCTCCTTAATAGGAGATGTTATTCTTAAACGTAAGGATAAAACAAAAATACCCCAAATTATTCAAGAATTATTTTACGAGATTTCAAAAATAAAACCTTTATCAATTGAACCACTATTCAAATTATCTAGGGAGGAACAAGCATGAAACTAACTGTAGATCAGCAAAAAATTGTCGATTATATAGATGGTCCTTTACTAGTAACTGCAGGACCGGGTAGTGGAAAGACAAGAGTTTTAACACACAGAATTGCAAACATTTTAAAGTTGAAGAGAGGTAAAGTATTAGCTTTAACCTTTAGCAATAAGGCAGCTGAAGAAATATCAGAGAGAGTAAAAACTCAAATTGATGTAGAAAGCCATGAAAGAGTAAAAGTAGAAACCATCCATAGTTTCTGTTTAGATTTAGTTCTAAATAGAGGTGCTGAGATTGGACTTGATCCTAATTTAGCAGTCATTGAGAATATAAATGATAAGATTGAAATGTTAAGAAGGGCACATCTTAATTCAAAAATGTCGCTTCCAGAAGATAGAGTACTACGCGAAGAATTAAGAAACATTGAAGAGCACAAGAAAAATTTTTTGTACCCAGAATATCTTACTAGCAATGATAGTTTTCGTGATATTTTCGAAACATATAATAATTTATTAAAGTCTAATAGGATGATCGATTTTAATGATATTTTATACTACTCTTATAGAATTTTATTAGATATTCCGTCAGTACCGAAAAACTATACTAGGCTGTACAGATATATACTAATTGACGAAGCACAAGATTTAAATAATACACAATATAGGATAATAAGAGCATTAACTGCTAACTTTGAAAATCTGATGATGGTTGGAGATTCAGCACAATCAATATATGGGTTCAATGGATCAGATAGTAGGATAATGACTAAATTATTTGTCAATGATTATAATCCTAAAATGTTTTGTTTAGAAGAAAATTTTAGATCAACATCCAAAATTATAGAAGCGGCTAATAGAATACAGCCAGATTCAAAATCAACGTCCGTTTATCCATTAGAGGGAGAACTTCAAATTTTATCTTTTGAAAATGAAATTGAAGAAGCTAATTGGATCAGGCTTAAAATTCAAAATCTGTTAGAAAATGGCAGTGAATGGGTTGAAAATGAAATAGCTTTGGAAGATATCGCGATTATAGGAAGAAATAGATATTTATTTTCAAAACTTGAAGAAGAATTTGTTGATAATAAAATAGAGTTTTCTTTTGGAGGATCAAATTCTAACTCAGAATGTGAAACCGTTGAAATGAAGATATTCGAGCTTGGTTTAAGAATATTAATAAATACACATGATGATTTACATTACAGACAATTAAATAAATATCTTTCACGTGATAATACGGAAATGAATTTTTTAAACGATTTATTGACAAATAGTGAAGTTAACTCTCCCGAGGTAGATAAACTGGTTTTTGGTGCTATAATTAAGGCTTGGAATATATTATCAAGTAATCAAGAAGATTTTATAAAAGCGCTAAATGTAATAAAAAAAGCCATTGATGATGGGGATTTTAGTGAAGAGTTTAAGTTTTTAATTCAAAATGATATAGACTTATGGGAGAAACGTTGGAAAAAGTATGCTAAACAATCTGTAAGAGGAGATAGAAGTTTAGCGTATTTTAGAAATCAAGTATCTCTGGGCAAATTAGACTTCAACAATGGCTCCGGGGTTTCATTCTTAACCGTGCACATGTCTAAAGGTTTAGAATTTGAGGTAGTCTTTATAATCGGAATGGTAGAGGGCACCTTCCCTGATTATAGAGTAAAAACTTCTGAACAAGAAAAAGAGGAACTAAATAATATGTTTGTTGCTTTAACAAGAGCCAAGAGAGAGTGCTACTTAACTTATCCATTAGAGAAAAAAATGCCGTGGGGGAGTAATAAAAGGCAAGTAAGGTCTAGATTTCTAAATAGGATTCAAAATTGATTCTTTATTTAGTAACTTTATGAGTGCTTTGTATGTAATATAAGAAGTTTGTTGTTCGAAGAATTTTCGTCTATACTAATAATTTTGCTATCAAAAGCATGCACTCAACTAAAATACAATTGAAAAACCAATCATTAGAAATTATTATCAATAGAGTGATAAAGTCTATTGATAAATTATAGAGATATGAACTATCTTTTATTTTCGTTAATGAACTTAACTTCATGAGTGAATAAGAATAACTTGAATCCTCAAATAACTTCTCTACCTGCTGTTTTGGATACGATATTGGCTACGTTCTCGATAGTAGTACCTGATAATATATACTGTCAGTCTATGGCAATTTGTTAAATGAAATATCTATACAAAGCCTATTCCTTTCCTTTGATTCCCAAAAGAGTCATTGGAAGGGTCTGTGGGGTAAAAGAACAAACAAGAAGCCAAGAATGCTGTTACTATAGCATTCTTGGCTTCTTGTTTGCCTTCGATTTTATCAATTATCTCCTGAAAAATGTTAAAATAGTATTACTTTAAGAGAGAAATTAGGAGGGCTAAATAAAATTTTTATTGTGATTGATATTCTTTCCACCAATCTTCTTTTTGATACTCAAGTAAACGTAGCTTCCCATCAAAAAGTACTTGGAAAACCCGTCTATCCTTACTCAAGGTTCCATCAGGCCCACTTACATTTGGTGGAACTAAGAAGAATGTTAACTCTCCATTATTAGCTCCCGGATTGGTTCCATGAACATGTACTTCAAAATAACCATTTGATTTTTTAGGCATATCAGAAGCTGATAATTCATAGTTTCCATGGGAAGTAATTCCATTCCAATAGCCATTTTTAGATAGTGTAGGGAATACAGTAGTTCTATTATTATAATAATCATCTGGGGAATAGCCACCTAAAGTAAATTCAGAGTCTGCAATTTGTTTGTTGAAATCGTCATTTGAAAATTGACCAGCAAAGGAAGAGAGGTCTCCCTGTAAAACAATTTCATAGTTTTCATTTTCTTTTGGTTTTTGTTTAGTGAAGACCATTTTATGAGTAGGGTCACCGTCTTCCATAATAATTTCAATATCTGATTCATTTACATACGTTACGAGCACATGAAATCCAGAATATTCATCAGATTTTTCCATTGGTGTTTTTGATTGTTTTTCCTGACCTGAAATTTCCCAGTTCGTTTCAAAGGTAGCATTAACTTCACCTTCTAAAGTTGAATAAAATATTTCCCACTTGTTTTTGCTTAATAATTTTACACGTGCAGTATCACCTGATGTAGTATAAAAAGTTCCAGATATATCGATGTATGCCATATCTGTTGTTGGCTTATTTGGTTGTGTCATTTCTGTAATTTGCTCTTTATTAGTTGTTGAACTTTTTTCTTGTGTCTCTTCTGTAACTTGAAGTTCATTGTTATTACTTGATTTTTGTGTTGCAGAACATCCTACAAGACCTACTATAAGTGTACCTATGAATATCAGTGAGACCTTTTTCAATGTAATAACTCCTCTGCTAAAGATGATGATAATACTCATTTTTTTATTTTTAAATAATATTCATTTATTTAATTTTATCATATGTTTTAGGGGATAGACTCTCTAAAAAAGAAGAGTGACATTTTATAGGCTAAGTGTGCGTGATAAAATAAGGGGAAATAAGCTTAGCGACAATAGTCAAAAAGGCTCAGTAGGCTAACAGCCATTTTACTTAAATCATTCAAGAAATAGTAAATAAAAAAAAATCCAAGGACTCGAAAATATTTTTATATTTTCGAGTCCTTGGATCTTTTTGTGGGGATACTATGTAAGATAACTTCACTGGTGATGATTTATAAGTAACTATTTTTGATTGATTTTAGTGATAATCATAAAGAAAAGAATAGTGTTTCTGTACGACCAACTATAGAAGTAAATTGCTAGAGAATTTTTAATAAGTATATGAATAAGTAATTTCAGTGTCTTATGAGATATTTAAAAATGTAACTAGAAAAATAACTATGCAAGTAACTGTCATATACAGAATGTTTTCAAATTTCCGTGTCTTTGTTTTGAAAAATAAATCGGGCTTAGTTGAAAAGAAGTTGCTACGGTATTTGATTGGACTAAATTTTCATTATTCAAGTTTTATTCCTCCATATCGTTTTATGTCATTTTACCATTATCATTGAAGGTTACACAAAAAGTCTTTGATTTATTTCAAGTATAACTGAAAAAGCTAGCGGAACCGACTTTGATTTTACTTGAACCAAGAGCGTAGTTACTGAATTAATTGCTTATTTTATTGATTTTAATAAGTGAATCAGAAAAGATATCTGACAAAAATTATGAACAGAAAGAACTTATTTTTCAGAGCAGAATTACTATAAATCCTTAATAGGATAAGTTGTTAATTATTTATTATTGTGACAAGGATAAATTATGAAGGAAAGAACAAGTTGTTTTGTCTTCATTATTACCTTTTTCAAATCAGCATAAGTTTTCACTATTTACAATTCGTAAGTAATTGTAGTAATAGATATAGTTCGTTATAATAACTTTGTAATGATAAAATAAAGTTATTTTATGAGGAGTTATAAAATGAAAAAAGTATGGATTACCAGTTTGCTGTTCGCAGCATTGCTATTGACTGCTTGCCAAAAAAATAGGGAAGTTATTTCTACATCATCATCTACAATAGCCACTAAAGAAACAAGCATGTCGTCTACAGAGCATTCATCTGCCAAGAAAGAAGTAAACTCAATATCTACTTCTACGGAATCAGTTAGTGAGGAACAAGAGACTTCGGAAAGTAGCAGTTCTTCGATTAAAGAAAGTCAAGTGGTGAATGTTTTGTGGAATGAAGCTAAGGCGCAACAATTAAACACATTTATGGCTAGCTGGGGACAAACTATGAAACAAAGTTATAAAGAATATGGTCCCGGCAATAACGTTAATTTATATGGCTTACAGCTTCCTGATACGGTTCTTGCTAACACAAATGGCTGGCAAGCGACAGTCAATAATGTGCCAATTACTTTAACTTGGTCAGAAAATGGCGAAGCAAATGCTGGCTATGCGTTAGTAGCGGTCTATTCTGATGTGGAGACGCAAGCATCATTAGCTAAGCATGTTTATTTCTTTACGATTGATGCGGGTGTTCCTAAAGTCTTGGTGACGAGCCAGAATCAAGGAAATCCTGATAATTATTTATATTTCAAAGAGACAGAGAACCAACAATTGAAAGATGGCTTTACTGAAATTGTGGGAAATGTATAAAACGAAAGTTTAAAATTTTTTGACAAGAAAATGATTAAAATAACTTGTTAGTAACTCTAACAAGTTATTTTTTTATGCTCCTTGCAAATATAGATTAAAAAATCACCAATCCATCAATGAAAAAATGTTGATTTTTCAACAAAAAAGCGTTAAGTTTATAACTAGTTAATGTAGAATTTTCAACAATTTTGAGGAGTGAGCCATTTTGATCAATTTAGAAGAAGTATTTAGTCAAGCACACATTGATTTTGAGTTATATAATCATCGCGCGATTTACACCAATGAAGATGCGTTAGTGGTCAAGGCAGAGCAAGGATTCTCTGGCACAGAAACCAAAAGTTTATACCTAAAAGATAAACAAAAGAATAACTATATTTTTCTGACTTTCACAACGAAAAAGAGTGATTTTAAACGGTTAAGTAAGTTAATTGGCAAAAGAGTGTCGGTTGTTTCTGCGGAAATGATGGAAGAACAAACGGGGCAAAAACCTGGAGCTGTATCACCTTTTGGCTACGAAGCACATGTTCCAGTGATTATTGACGAAGAGTTATTGACACATGAAAAATTAGTTTTCGCACCAGGACGTCCAGATCAAACCATGGTGGTGAAAGTAGCAGACTTAGATAGAATAATTGAAGTGCTTAATTTGGAAACCTATCTATTGCCTGCAGAGGAGTAAAAAATGTCTGAAATTTTAAGAGAAATTGGAATTATTTCCCGTTCGTTATCATACATCAGCAATGTTGAGTTCAAGGAATTAGAGCTAAACAAAGAACAATATCTGTACTTAACAAGAATCTATGAAAATCCGGGTATCATCAATGATGCAGTAGCAGAGCTGGTCAAGCAAGACCGGACAACTGTCTCGAAGTCTGTTCAAAAACTTGTAAATGCTGGTTTAGTTCGGAAAGAAATTGATGCTGAAAATAAAAAAATTCGTCGATTATATGCAACTGAAAAAGCAGAAGCATTTTATGACTATTTAAAACGTGAGGAAGCCTATTCAGAAAAAGCTGCTTTACTCGATCTTTCAGCCAATGAAAGAGAAACTTTGTTAAAACTATTGAAAAAGGTGAGTAAAAATGTTGATGAAGAGTGGCTGTTTGTTAAAAACGGCAATAAACGAATCTATTAGGTTTTTCTAACAATAAAAGAGCCAAACAGGAGGGTAGTCTGTTTGGCTCTTTGTCTGTAATCAATGTTCTGGACGGATATAAAATAGCTTAAAATCCGTATTTTACGAAAGAAACTTGGGGGGGAGAAGTAGTTTAGTGAATTATCTTATATGTTTACTAAAAATAAAGTCTATGCTATCATGCTTTTTGAAAACGCTTTATTTAGTTGTGTTGCGATTGGATTAAAGGCAGATGCTGTGGGTAAGTCATCTAGGAGGTATTGGATGAAAAAACGGAAGATGATTCAGTGGTTATCGTTAGTGGGAAGTATCATTGTTATTGGTATGTTTCAGAGTACAACAGTAAAAGCAGCGGAGATTTTTGAAACTAATTTTAGTCAAGAAAAAGGGAATTGGTTAGATATCAAAGGGACTTCCAAGACTAGTCTCAGTGAGAATCAATTAGTTATTAGTAATACAACACAAGGCACTTCAATTGAATCTGTGAGTATTTTACAAGATGCACCGTTAAAGAAAACTGGAGAAGTTGAGATGAGCTTTCTTTATGAAGGACAAAAAAACTTTGGGGTGATTTTTAGAGGTAGTGAGACTGATTCAGCGACTTGGCAATCCTTTGCTTACAATGGAGATGGGGACTGGCAGCTAGGGCAACCGGGTGGAAAATGGATTACCACAATTAAAGGTTCACCATTGGTCAAAGGAAAAACATATCGTTTGTTGGTGCGCTATGAAGAGAAAAAAATTATGGCTTATTTGAATGGTCACTTGTTATATGAAAATCAAGAAGTCAACTATCCTAATGGCAATGGAAGCATTGATGGAGATTGGCAAGGAAAAATTGGTATTCGTCTTTTTGGTGATCGTGTGACGTTGAAGGTAGTGACGTTAAAAAATGGGGAGATTGGTTCAATTCCTTTAGATCCTGAAGAGTCAAATGATCCAACAGAGGCAGAAGCAAAAGAGTTGCAACAAACATGGAAAACCAATCTTGTTGGTGATTTTGAAAAAAATCCTGAATTGTTAAATGATCCAGATGTTATTGCGTATACGCAAAAGCTGTCAGAACAAGCGAATGAATTATATGGGAAACTAAATAAAGAATCCAGTCGCACATATTTGTGGGAAAAGGTAGCTTCAGACACAGCCTCAGCAGATATAACAACGCAATTTGCTAATCTTTCTGTTTTGGCTCGGGCTTACGGGACACAGGGAACGGCGCTTTACCAAAAGCAACAGGTAGGAACGGACATTGTCGAGGCGCTTGATTTTATGGTAGATGTTCGAAAATATGATGGGAAAAAATATCACGGCAACTGGTGGGATTGGCAGATTGGTGTGCCACAAAAATTTATTGATATTCTAATGATTATGAAAGACGAACTGACACCGGACCAATTAGCGAAATACACGCAAGTAATTTCACGATATGTTCCAGATCCTTATAAACAATTGTATGGTAAGCCACAAGGAACCTTTGTTGATTTGCATTTTATTCCCAATTTCCAAACGACAGGAGCGAATCGGACGGATTTAGCGTTAACGATCATGGGCTTGGGTATTTTACAAAAAAATGGAGATAAATTAAGTGTTTCCGGAGAAAGTATCAAAGAAGTTTTTGCACTTGTGACAAAAGGAGATGGATTCTATAAAGATGGCTCGTTTATTCAACATGGGGATATTCCATATACTGGTTCATATGGAAATGTTTTGGTGAAAGGAACAAGTAAGATTTTAGGAATTTTAGCCAATTCAAAATGGAATTTACCAAAGGATGTAACAGATTCTTTTGTGACAAACGTGAATAATGCATTTATTCCGTTAATTGAGAAAGGTGAAATGATGCCAATGGTGAATGGGCGTTCAATTTCGCGGGCAACTTCGACAAAAACAACTGGTTTTGGTTCACCAACAATGTATAATTTGTTGCTAGTATCAGAATTTGCAGACCCATCAGCAAACAGTCAATTGAAGGAAAGTGTCAAGTATTGGTTGAAGGAGAATCCAGCTTATTACTATACCAACGCACGTGATTTCAAGGATTTATTGTTAACGAAACAGGTGATGAGCGATGAAACGATTCTTGGAAAAGAAAAACCGTTTCTAGGAAGCAAATTGTATGGTGCAATGGATCGTTATGTGTATGCCAGCGGTGATTTTAGTGTGGGACTTAGCATGTACTCGAACCGAATTTCTTCATTTGAGGCAGGTAACAAAGAGAATAAACGAGGCTGGCATACATCAGATGGCATGCTGTATTTATTCAATCAAGACCAGCAATATGGGGAAGGCTATTGGCCGACGATTGACCCATACCGATTACCTGGTACGACAGTTGATACAGTCAAATTAGCAGATGAAGTGAGCTCATTTACGACGGTGCGTTCTTCAGAAAAACAAGTAGGTGGTGCAACAGACGGGGAAAATGCCGCTATTGGAATGGCGTTAAACAAAGCAGGTACGAAAAATAACGGTACGGTTTTACCAATGGATCTCAAAGCACAGAAATCTTGGTTTGTATTTGATGACCAAATTGTTGCATTAGGATCAGGCATTCAAGGGACGACGTCAGCTTCGATTGAAACAGTGATTGAAAACCGAATGCTTGATTCCAACAGTACGTACCAGTTGTTGACAAATCAAGGTGAAGTTTCCAGCAACGGCGAACAAACGATGCAAGCAAATGAGTGGCTCCTATTGTCATCTTCACAAAAAAATCAGAGTATTGGATATTACTTCCCTCAAGAAGAAACAATTACTTTGGTTAATGAACAGCGTACTGGAAAATACAGTGATATTAATGAAGGTTTCCCAAACAGTCAAGTGTATACGGAAAACTATCAAAAAGTTTTGCTTAACCATGGTCAAAAACCAATCGATGAAAAGTATGCGTATGTTCTTTTACCAAATGCAACAAAGCAAGGTCTTGAGAATTATGCAAAACAAAATCGGATCGAAATTTTATCAAATGAAAAGGCAAATCAAAGTGTCAAAGATACAGTCACTGGAATAACAGCAGCAAATCTTTGGGCAGCCAATCAAACGGTGGCAGGAATTACCTTTAGCCATCCGGCATCCGTTTTGTTGCAAGAAGAATCAAATAAGGCGAAGGTAACCGTTGCTAATCCGCTACAAACGAATGAAACACTGACGTTGAATTTTTCAAAAGCAGTTAAAACAGTTATTCACGCAGATGAAAATATAACAATTAGTGAAGATGGAAGAAGTGCGCAAGTTCAAACAGCAGGTATGACAGGAGGATCTAGTCAGTTGGAAGTTGAGTGGGAATAAAAGGTTGTGGCGCCAAGCGTTCAGCTCAAAAAAAATAATGAGCAACTGGCAAAAATAGCAGTTCATATTTTTGGATCGTTGAGAGTTATTTCGAGGAGTTGTTTTGAGAACACCGTGGATGAAGTTGTGGTGCAAAACGTTCAGCACCGACAAGATAGCGAGTAAGCACTCAAAATGGCTCTTCATATTTTGAAGTGAATAAAAGCTATGTGGAGGAGTTATTTCGGCATAGGCGTTCACTATTTTGAAATAGTCACAACGTAAGGGTAATTTACTAGCTAATGGCCACGCAAAATGATGAGCTACTGTAAAAATTTATTGATTTAGTTGCTGCAAATCGTAAACAGTGAGAATAGCAGGAAAGACTGAAGTTAAGAAGGAAGAACGGGTTTGCGCTCGTTCTTCTTTTTTTATGTAAAGATAGATGGTCAAAAATATTTAAATTATTTTACTGAATTTTCACTAAATTATTTGAAAAAATAGGTGAATCAATGGTATAGTCTACTAGAATAAAATGAAAGCGCTTTGTTAGGAGAGAGTATGAATGCGAAAAGCTGTGATTCAAAGTAAAATAACGACAACAGAACAAAAAAATATTTTAAAGGTTATTGTTGGAAATGTTTTTTTAGGGTTTGCTTACGCAAATTGGATGAAACCGAATAATATTATCAATGGAGGCGTGACAAGTGTCGCGATGATTTTAGAAAAAATCTCGCAAATACCGATTTTTTATTTAACCTCTGGTGTAACAGTCTTGCTACTGATTTTTTGTTGGTTCTTTCTGGGCAAAGGGAACTTTCTCAAATCAATCGTTAGCAGTATTTGCTACAATCTGTTCTTTACGATGTTTTATTTGCTGAAACTCAATGTGCAAATCAATTTGGTTGTCGATTTTCTTTTTGCTTGTATTTTTATCGCGATTGGGTATTATTGCTGCATTTCCGCGAATGCTTCTACGGTAGGAATGGATGTCATTGCTTTAGCAATCAATAAAAAACATCCAGAATTTAGTATTGCCAGAGGAATCCGTTACATCAATGTGATGGTACTGGCTTTGGGATTTTTGACTTATGGGGTAAAATCAGTAGTGATAGGTATTTTGTTCAGTTTACTGAACTCGTATATGTTAGATTTTTTATTAAAACGAAGGATTGAAGAATGAGGTGCTGACATGGCAACAATTAAAGACATTGCAGATTTAGCAAGCGTTTCTAAGACGACCGTTTCTAGAGTATTGAATTTTGATCAAACATTATCGGTAAGTGATGAAACGAAAAAACGAATTTTTGAAGCAGCAGAGAAACTAGAATATACCAAATATAAACGGAATCGCGTAATTGATAAAGGAAAAATCGCAATCGTTCAGTGGATGACGGAAAAAGATGAACTAGATGATGTATATTATCTTTCACTAAGAATGAGTGCTGAAAAGAAGATTTTGGATGAAGGCTATGAGATTGTGCGCTATTTTTATAACGATACACGCATATTTGACGAAGAGGTAATTGGGATTATTTCGATTGGCGAATGTACGCCAGAACAACAACAATCATTAATTGATTTTACAGATAACTTGGTTTTTGTTGGAATGGATATTCTTTCAACCAAATATGATTCTGTCTCACTAGACTTTGATCAAGCTGTGAATAGTGTGATTGATTTTTTCTGTGCGCGTGGCCATAAGAATATTGGGTTCATTGGTGGTTTGGACTACGGCAAAACATTACCTAATCATCCTGTTGGAAAAGATAAGCGAACAATTGCTTTTGAGAAATACACGAGTTTACGCGACGTGTATCGGGAGGAAAATGTATTTCAAAGTAGCTTTGATGTCGAAAGTGGTTACGAGATGATGAAACAAGCAATCGTTACCTTAGGGCAACAGTTACCAACGGCATTTTTTATCGCAAATGATCCTTTGGCAGTTGGTGCATTAAGAGCATTGCTAGAATCGGGAATCAAGGTACCTGAAAGGGTATCGTTAATTGGGTTCAACGATACGAGTGTTGCTAAACATATTTTTCCAACGTTGAGTTCAGTTAGAATACATACAGAACTGATGGGCGAAGCAAGCGTGGAGTTACTGTTGGAGAAATTAGAAACTGGCAGACAAGTAGCTAAAAAATTAATTATTGCGACAGAACTCAGTTTGCGTGGAAGTACAGGCGATTAAACTGGATTAATGGTTGATTATTTGTTTCACTGTTTAAGCGGATGAATAGGAAAAGGTAGTGACACAAAGTGCTTAGCTTCAGGTAATAAGGAATATTTTCTAAAAATAGCTTCCCGGAGTTTTAAGAAAGGAGGACTTATTACCGAAGAAGCTACTTGGGGAACACCGAGGGAAAAGGTTGTGGAGCAAAACACTTAACTCCGATGAGATAGCACCCCAAATAGCTAATTCCTATTTTGAAGTGCTTGCAAGCTAGGTGGAGGAGCTGTTTTGGGACACCATTCACTCGGAAACCAGAGGTATGACAATGCGTTTGTCATACCTCTTTTTTATTTAAAAAGACTCTATAAAAATTAATTCCAATAAGTTTAGTGAATAAAATAAAAAAGTTCACTAAACTTATTGACCTTTGACTAGCTTTCGTGTATTCTACGAATGAATAAAGCGTTTACAAAAATTTAGGAGGTACTTTATGAAGTACAAAAAATTGTTGAGCGGTGCTTTAGGATTATTGGCAGTAGTTAGTTTGGCAGCTTGTGGTGGCGGTGATTCAAAAGCAGAAGCCGGGGCAGATTCTGCTAAGGATTTGGCAAAAGAAGAACGCGTGAAAAAAGCAAGTATCGAGGTCTATGTTCCAAAAGGCAAAAATACCGATTATTTGCAAAAATCCATTGAGCTTTACAATCAGAAGTATGATACAGAATTGGAATTGAATCCAGTAGATGTCGCACCTGCCATCCCGATGGTTCAAAAGGTAACGCCAAAATTAGTTGCAAACGAAAAAATGCCAGATTTGATTTTCTTGCAAGATAATAATGCTGGTTCGGTTTTTGACAAGTTTGAAGATTTGTTTTATTCATCTGAAGACTTTGGCTTTGTAAAAGAGTATGGCAAAGATTTTTATGATGCAAAAATGAACATGTTGGGGAATATTGCACCGTCGAAAAAAGTATTTGGTTTTCCTAATGACTGGGGAAATGCGTGCATGTTCTATAATGAAACCGCTTTTAAAGAAGCCGGGATTGACGTAACAACTATCAAAAATTGGGACGAGTTGATTGATGCAGGAAAGAAATTAAAAGAAAAAACGGGTAAAAAGCTATTATTCATGCGTGATACAGGAGAATTAGATCTTGTTAAATATTTGACGGAACAACAAGGTGTGTCTCTATTTGATAAAAATGGAAAATTGAATTTATTAGATGATGCTGTTAAAAAATCGTACGAAATCATTCAAAAACTTCAAGATGAAGATTTAGTGGCCTATGGTAATTCAAAAGATTATACAGTGATTGGACAAGAGTGTGGCGTAATCTTTGCCGGTGGCTGGTTGGCTTCTTATCAAGCAACGGATTATCCAGATGATGCAGGAAACTGGCGAATCAGTGCGATTCCTGCGGTGGACGAATCGAAAAACTTTTCACCAATGAGTGGTGGTTCTAGCTATTATGTACCTAAAAAATCAGATAATGCGTTAGCTGCACTACAATTCATTACCTTTGCATTAACGGATAAAGATGCTTTAGATGCTTATATGGAACTAAGTGGTTTGCCTGCAAACGTGACTGCTTATCAAAGTGAAGTTGCTCAAAAAGAGTTTCCTTATTACGGAAACCAAAAGATTTTATTGACGCTAGATGAAATTAGTCAAAATAGTATCAAGGGTTACGCATTCCCTTACTCAGCAGATTTAGATAATTATATTGAGGCTGCAAGCTATGACATCAAGAATAATGGTATGTCTGTTGATAAAGCATTGAAGAAACAGGCAGAAGATTTTGCTTCGAAATACAACGTAGAAATAAACGAGTAAATGAAACGGGTTAGGATAGTGAGGGCTGCCATACTGTCCTAACCTATTTTTAGAACAGAAAAGGAGTATCTGGACATGGAATTTCCAAAAAAGAAAAAAGGTATTACGAATTATTCCCGAACAGCTTACATCATGTTGTTGCCATTTTTAGCATTTTTCATCATTACTTTATTGATTCCAGCAGTGATGTCATTAGGATTTAGTTTTTCAAAAGTATCGACATCCATTGATTTTATTGGTTTAGATAATTTTACAGCTATTTTTAAAGATCCATTGTTTTTTAAATCATACTTCAATGTATTCATCTTTATGATTTTTTCAATTCCGATTACGATTTTCTTTGCTTTGATTTTTGCTGTTTTATTGAATAAGCCAACGATTAAAGGAAAAGGTTTTTTCCGAACAGTGTATTATTTACCGGCAATCACATCGATTGTTGCTGTGTCATCCGTATTTTTAACTTTTTATAATCCAACAGGTTTGTTCAATACCGTGTTAACAACTTTGGGAATGGAGCCGATTCCTTGGCTAACGGATCCATTTTGGGCACGAGTATCTATCATCATTATCTCAATCTGGTTGAATGTTGGGTATTACACAGTCTTGTTTTTAGCTGGATTGCAAAATATCTCTTCAGAAATTTATGAGAGCGCGGATATCGATGGAGCAAATAGTTTCCACAAGTTCTTTAAAATCACGATTCCTTTGTTAAAACCAGTTGTGCTGATGGGAATGATTCTTTCGACAATCAATGGGTTAGGTGCTTTTGAAGTGCCAAACATCTTATTCAAAAATGGATTTGGACCAGAATCTTCTGCAGTAACAGTTGGTGTGAATTTGTATAAAACAAGTTTTGAAATGGTTGATTTTGGGAAAGCTTCTGCGATTGCCTGGACGATGGTAATTATCGCTGCAATCCTATCAATCATTCAGTTTATTGTAGGAGGAAAAAACAATGAAGCGTAAATTGAACCCTTTACTTATTTATTTCGTTTTGCTGATTGGTTTAGTGATCTTTGCTTTACCTTATGTTTATATGCTCATTGCTTCAACACAATCGAATGATGTCATTTTAGGGGAAAAAATCAATTTTACGATTGGCCCACATTTTTTGAAAAACCTCGGTGAGATACAAGAAAAATATAATTATATCCGAGTCTTATTTAATTCAGCTGTCATCACATTGGTAGGGACAGCACTTTCGACGATTGTCACAACGTTAGCTGGTTATGTTATGGCAAAATACCGGTTTAAAGGTAGCAATCTTATCTTTAATTTAGTGATGGTTTCGCGAATGATTCCAAGTTTTGCTACATTGATTCCTACCTTCTATATTTTAAGTAAGTTTGGTTTAACGAACACGTTTGCCGGGGTAATCATTCCGAGTGTTGCTTCGACAACTTCCGTATTTATGATGCGTCAATATGCACAGCAGTTTCCCAATGAATTGATGGAAGCTTCCCGGATCGACGGTGCTAGTGAGTGGACGATTTTTTGGAAAATTGCTGTTCCAGTGTTGACACCAAGTATCATTACGACAGCGTTACTGACATTTATGGGCTACTGGAATTCTTATTTGATTCCGTTGATTGTTTTATCCGATTCAAAAAAATTCACTGTACCATTAATTATTCAAAACATGACACAAAACAATTACGATCCTTTGAATTATGGTGCGCTGATGGCGGTCTTAGCAACGTCAGTTATCCCGATTGTCTTTCTTTATATGTTTTTACAATCAAAATTCAAGTCAAATGGTCTAGACTCTGCAATCAAATAAGAATTTTAGGAGGAACTGCAGGATGAATTTCGAAGTCAAAGAAGAATTTTACGTGGATGGGCAGCCAATCAAGTTGATTTCTGGTGCCGTTCATTATTTTAGAATTGCCCCGACACATTGGCGTCAAACGTTACAAAATTTGCAAGCAATGGGCTGTAATTGCGTGGAAACGTATATCCCTTGGAATTTACATGAACCACAAAAGGGAACGTTTGATTTTACTGGGATTGCGAATGTAACTAAATTCTTAGATATTGCAGAAGAATTAGGTTTGTATATCATTGTTCGACCAAGCCCGTATATTTGTGCAGAATGGGATTTTGGTGGGTTGCCAGCTTGGTTATTGGCAGATCCAAGCATGCGTATTCGCAGCCAACATCCAGGTTATTTGCAGGCGGTGAAAGAATATTATCATGTATTATTACCAAAATTGGCGCCATATCAAGTTACACGTGGAGGGCGTTTGTTGCTTGTTCAAGTAGAAAATGAATATGGTTCTTACGGCGAAGATAAAATGTATTTAAAATTTTTGGCAGAGGAACTCCGTCGTTACTTTGATGTTCCTTTAGTAACTTCAGATGGTGGCTGGGAAGAAGTTTTAGAAGCTGGAACTTTACCACAAGAAGGTATTTTAGCTACAGCAAATTTTGGTTCTGATGCAAATGAAAACTTCAAATGGTTACAGAATTATCAGGAAAAAAATGGACTGAAGGAACCTTACATGTGCATGGAGTTTTGGGATGGCTGGTTCAATTCTTGGGGGAAACCAATTATTCGTCGTGATCCACAAGAAACAGCAGAAGAAGTACGCCAAGTGTTAAAAAAAGGGAGTATTAATTTCTATATGTTTCAAGGTGGCACAAACTTTGGATTTTATAATGGTTGTTCAGATGCAGGAGCAACTAATGAACCACAGATCACTTCTTATGATTATGATGCGCCATTAACAGAGTGGGGTATGCCAACAGAAAAATATTTTGCTATTCAAAAAGTTATTCAAGAAGAAGTACCAACAGCTAAAATTTCAAAACCTGTTTATCCAAAGACAATTTACTTAGGTTCTTATGCAGTTAAGGAAAGTGTCAGTTTGTTTTCTGTTTTGGAAGAAATCAGTGAACCGATAATCAATGACTACACCTTACCAATGGAAAAAATCGGACAAAATTTTGGGTATACTTTGTATCGTAGCCAATTATTGAACAAACGTCACATTGCCAAAATGAAAGTTGTTGATGGTTTGGATCGTGTGCAATTTTTCATGAATCAACAGTTGATTGCCACCCAATATCAGTCAGAATTAGGACAAGAGTTTGCATGCGAATTGACTAAAGAACAAAATGAATTGAGTTTGTTGGTTGAAAATATGGGCCGAAATAATTATGGGCCGAAGTTAGTTGCAGATAGTCAACGAAAAGGGATTCGAAGTGGGGTGATGGAGGATATTCATTACATCTCTGATTGGGAACATTATCCGTTAGAATTGCAACCGGAGCAGTTAGATAAAATTGATTTTACCAAAGCGACAATCGCGAAAACACCAAGTTTTTATAAGATTGAGCTATTGCTAGAGGAAGTTGGAAATACGTTTTTAGATTGCAGCAGTTTTGGTAAAGGTGTTGTTTTCGTGAATGGGGAAAACATCGGGCGCTATTGGCAAGCAGGGCCGACCCAGTCTTTATTCATTCCTGATTTCTTTTGGAAAAAAGGGATAAATGAAGTCATTATTTTTGAAACAGAAGGTGTGCCAATCTATGAAATTCATTTTTCTGAAGCACCTATCATGGCATAGGAGTCAGTGACATGGAGCAAAATTTTAAAGGTTTTTTCAATTGCACAAGTCAAGAAGAGCTGTTTGAATTTAAAGAAGAGTTGCTAAAAAATAACGAAAAAGAGTGTCAAGAACTGCTTGCGAGGAGTCAACGGTTTGTTTCTGGGGAATATCTTTTTGATAACGCATGGGACATGGAAAGAACCCACGAGCCTGTTTTCTGGCAAGTAGCAGACATTGAGTGGTCAACTAGTCCAAATGGTGATTTGGAATGGCTCTATATGTTACATCGTCATCGCTTTTTAGTTGATGTAGGATTGGCCTATTTATTAACTGAAGAGCCAGAGTACCAAGAATATCTTGAACGTTTTTTACACGCGTTTCTTCAACATAATCCGCTAAATCAACTAACAAAACAGTCTAGCTGGCGAACCATTGATGTTGGGCTACGTGTAGTCAATTGGTTGAAGCTAGTTGAAATGAATCGCTTCTTGCCACTTTTTTCGGACGAATTGAAGCAAAAAGTAGAAACAGCTCTTGAGATTCAAGGAACGTATCTCTACGAAAATTTATCAATTGAACGAGGGCAGAGCAACTGGCAGGTTTTAGAAATTGCAGGGTTGTATAGTTTAAGTCTAGCTTTTCCCAATTTCGAGAAGGCAGATTTATGGCAAGCAGAAAGTCTCTTTTACTTAACGCATTCATTCGCTTTACAAGTGGAAGCAGATGGTATGCAACGAGAACAATCTTTTATGTATCACAATGAAGTTTTGCTTTGTTTATTGGAAATTTTACAACTCGCTCAAAGGACAGCAACTGACGTACCAGAAAAAATGGTTGACTATGCGAAACAATTGGCAAGAGCAGCAAGCTTGTTTGTGAAACCAAATGGTCAGCAACCAATGTATGGCGATAGCGATCAAGAAGATATGACGGGCTTATTGCAATATGCAGAAGTTATTTTAACCAATTCAGAAGAACCAGTGAAAAAAAATCAAGCAGACTTAACCTTTTTTGCAAAAACTTCTTTAGGAAGAGGTCAATTTCCAATTACCGATTGCTTGTTATTGAAAGAAGCCTTTCATCATTTTGAGCAAGCAGGAATCATGATTGCAAAAAGCCCACTGACGTATCATTTGTTTAAATGCGGACCTCTGGGGGGCGGGCATGGACATGATGATTTACTCCATATTGACTTAGCCTATCAAGGAAAAGATATCTTGATTGATTCAGGTCGATACAGCTACGAATTAAGTAAGCACCGACTGGTTTTCAAAGAAGCAACAGCGCATAATACCATCGTGGTTGATAAAGAAAACTTTAATCAGCATACAGATGCGTGGGACAGTGTCAAAGTGGCGACACCAATCAATCAAAAAGCTACCGAAAAGTCAGGCATCCAGTTTTTTGAAGGTGGACATTTGGGTTATTTTACATTAGCTGATCCAGTGTACGTCGATCGTAAAGTG
The DNA here is from genome assembly GCF_040887505.1 of Enterococcus sp. C50. Classification (NCBI taxonomy): domain Bacteria; kingdom Bacillati; phylum Bacillota; class Bacilli; order Lactobacillales; family Enterococcaceae; genus Enterococcus; species Enterococcus sp. C50. Next base: position 217,919 of record NZ_JBFOFW010000003.1, read on the forward strand.
ATTCATTTTCCGGAGGGATTCAGCTTTGTTAGTGACAGCTATATTTGTCGCGGAAATCATGAAATTGAAACCTTTTTTCACTTTGATTCATCAACAGTTCAACAAAAGCAAAGTATGTTAATCTTCCCAGAATTAGGCTACGAGATTTCATGTTTAGCAAAAGAAGCACGCTGGGAATGTTACGAAAAAAATAGTGCGCCAACTTATAATGAATTGCGAAAAATCACTTGTGCGAGAGCAAAGAAAAATATTCAAGGAACAGCCGCAACAACTTATCTTTTAAACCCACAAGGACTGGTTACAAAAGTTGAAAAGCTACCCGTTTATTCAGAAGCAGAACAACAACCAGATGAAGTAGTGGAAGCAATCAAGGTTCAGTTGAAAGATCGCACACAAAAACTCATTCTAATTCAGCATCAAGAGCCTGCCCATGGGCGAAGAGCCTATTGTGTTGAGGGAGAATATTATTATGGCCGAGTGGTTGTAGCTACTGACCAAGAAAAAATTGTTTTGTATTAAATTGGAGGACAATATGCTAACGAAAGAAAAAGTAGCACAAGAGCTTGAATTTGTTTATCAAAAAATCATTGAGAACCTGACAACATTTGAAACCCTAGTTCCGGCAGCAGTTTCTAAAAACTATTGTTATCCAGCTGTTGAAAACGCAGATTGGACAGATGGTTTTTGGATTGGTATGCTGCATTTGGCTCAAGGCTATCGACCAGACAAGCGAATTCAGCAAGTGATTACCAAACAGCTAGAAGTATTTCAACAACGACTAGATGAAGAAATTGTTTTGAACCACCATGATATTGGTTTTTTATACTCCTTGGCAGCAGTTGCCGACTATCGTGAAAATAACACAGGTTCTTCACGAAAAATGGCGCTCCAAGCCGCGGATGTTTTAATGCGACGTTATAACGAAACAGCGAAGATTTTCCAAGCATGGGGGGAGCTTTCTGATAAAGAGCAACAAGGTCGAATGATTATTGACTGCAATATGAATTTGCCTTTACTGTATTTTGCTTCAAATGAAACAGGCGACCCACGTTATCGAGAAGCAGCTAAAAATCATGTGAAATTGGCACAAAAATATTTGATTCGTGAGGATTATTCGACTTTTCATACGTATTATATGGATATTGAGACAGGAAACCCTCGTTTTGGCGCGACAGCGCAAGGCTACGCAGACGATTCCTGTTGGGCAAGAGGTCAAGCGTGGGGAATCTATGGATTTCCAATCAGTTTTACTCATACAGGTGATGCAACGTTACTAGAGTCTTCTTGTTATTTAGCAGATTATTACTTAGCCCACTTGCCGGAAGATAAAATTGCTTATTGGGATCTGTTTTTTATGGATGGTGAGGAAGAAAGAGATACGTCTGCATCAGCAATTACTGTTTGTGGTTTGTTGGAGTTGGCAAAAAACTTACCGTTAACGGATTCACGACGCCAAAAATATGAAGAGGCTGCGCAGGAAATCATGGTTAATCTGATGAATTACACGACAAAAAGTCATCCTGAATCAAATGGTTTACTAGTTCAAGGCGTATACTCTAAGCCAGGTGGGACAGGAGTTAACGAATGTACTACATGGGGGGACTATTTTTATTTTGAGGCACTGACACGTTTGTATCGAAGCTGGGCAACTTATTGGTAGGAGGAAACAACATGAAAATTCATTATTTAGGCACGGCGGCAGCGGAAAGAGTTCCCGGGATTTTTTGTAACTGTCGTATTTGTCGTTATGCACGAGAACATGGTGGAAAAGACTTACGAACTCAGACACAAACCTTAATAGATGATGGTGAGTTATTAATTGATTTTCCTGGAGATAGCTATTTTCATTTACGGGAACATCAGCTGAATTTCAATGAGATTGAACATTTATTGATTACACATTGGCACAGCGATCATTTATATGCAGAAGATTTGGCTTTTCGAATGAGCTCGTATGCGAATGATTTGGATAAAAAACTGACCGTTTATGGTAATGCAACTGTTCATCGCTTCTTTGATCGTGCATTTGAATTAGAAAAAATGATTGAACCTGAACGAATCGAGTTTCAAGAATTAGCGCCATTTGAAAAGTATCAAATTGGTGAGTATCAAGTTCATACACTACCAGCTGTTCATGGTCAAAAAAATGGAGATTGTTTCATTTATGTGATTGAACGTGATGGGAAACGCTTGTTTTATACACATGATACAGGATTTCCAACCGATGAAGTTCTGGATTATTTAGAAGAAAATCAATTAAAACTAGATGCGATCTCATTGGATTGTACAGGACAAAACATGACGTATGTTGGTGGTATTCACATGAATTTAGGAGAAAATTTACGACTGATTCAATCGTTGTCCGAACGAGGGTTATGTGATGAAAAGACGACCTATGTTCTTAGTCATTTTTCTCACAATGGAGGTTTGACACATCAAGAAATGAAAGAATTAGCAGATGAGCACCAAATGTTGACAGCTTATGACGGTATGCTGATTGAAATTTAAGGATGAAGAGAAGAGTGGAGCAAAACGTGTGAATGTTTGGCTCTACTTTTTTTCTATTTTTATAATCAAGTTATTTTTTATAAATGAATCAGTGTGCCCAAAATACATTGTTTTTCTGACACATGGTATAATAAAACTATAGAAGTTTCAACAGGCAGGTTCCAACGCGTAAAGATTTCAAGTTTTCATAAAAAGCAAAATATCGGTGGAAATGGGAGGGATTATGATAGAAGAAACAGTTTTTTTTAATTTAGGAAATGCATTAGCAGCAAAACGTGACCCAAAAGAATTGATTCGTGAAGCACAAATCGTGAAAGACCAACGTCAGCCACTGGGAAAATTGGTCATTGTCGAAGATGAATCAAGTGGAGAACATATATTGTTTGAATTAGCGAGCCAAGAAGAAAAATCGGAACAGACAAAAGAGTTCAAGGTGAAACAAGTGATTGATTAAGTAAAAATAATTCAATAAAGCAGGCTGACTACTGAAGTATGGTATGGGGAAACTTAGTTGCCTGTTTTTTTGTGGGATAGTGCTAGGTAGTTTCTTACCTAGACAAAAATAAGTAGAGAACACAGATGCCTCTGATTTGACACGTGTGTACTGTCTTTCTCCTTTTGATGCCACCAATAAACCATCAATAAACAATTTACTTTCAGAACAAATAAAAAATCCACCAACCATTAGTAATCTGGGCTAATGGTTGGTGGATTTTTTATTGTTTGCTGCGAGCAATTACTCGGCGAACTTTGGAAATTGAATCACGTGCTTTTTCTTGATTATAAAACATTAAAATGACATAAAGCGAGTCCATAATGCTTAGTTGAGAAATTCGCGAAGCTAAAGCTTCAGAACGAAATTCGGTTTCTTCTGCAATGGAAATAAAGACCACGTCACCCAACTTAGCCAAAGGAGAATTTGCCTGACTTGTGACGACGATTGCTTTTGCCCCGGTGGCTTTGACGGTTTCTGCTAAACGAATGGTTTCTTTTGATTTACCTGTATGAGAAATCAAGATTGCACAATCAGTGGGTGTTAAAAGAGAAGCCTCCATCAATTGAATATGGTAATCCGTACTATGAAAAACTGAGATTGGTGAGCGTAAAAATTTGTGATAAGCATCGGTTGCAACGATTTCAGATCCACCTACACCAAAGAAAAAGAGCCGATCAGAAGTGTTGATCAGATCAACCGCTTGCTTTAAATCTTCTTGTCGCAATAACCTTTGTGTATCATTCAAAGTTGTGATGTTGGAGTCAAAAACTTTTTGTGCCATGGTTAATTCCGTATCATTTTGATCAATGTTTTCGTGGATGGCAATCGCAGAAAAATCATTTTCTTGAATGAGCATTGCCATTTTGAAATCTTTGAATCCATTGTAACCAAGTTTTTTCGTAAATTGAAAAAAAGTGGAGTCAGCGATTCCAAGCTCATTCGCTAAATCGCTAATGGAACTGTGGGCTACTTTACTTGAATTTTCTAGAACATAATCTGCAATGGCTTGCTCTTTCGGACTGAAATCATTGTACATGGTTCTTATTTGTAAGCGAATGGATACAGACATATGTGTTCCCCCTTTACTCTCTAAATAAAGGATATAATGTTTCAATAAAAAAATCAAACGAAAAAATTTTTATTTTTTATGTTTACAAAAAAATATTTTTTTGTATAATGAGGATATAGAAATGGAGGCGCTATCATGAAAGTGAGTTTTGTTGGATTAGGTAAGATGGGAATGAACTTAGCAATCAATTTGAAAGAGCGTGGCTATGAAATAAAGGGGACAGATTTAGCTGAAGAGACGTTAAATATTGCAAGTCATGAAGGGATCGAAGCCTTTCAAACAGTCGAAGACTTACTAGCTTCTTATCAAGAAGACAAGCTAGAGCAAAAAATTATTTGGTTGATGTTACCCGCAGGCAGCCCAACTGATCGAGTATTAGAGCAATTATTGCCACTTTTAGCACCGCAGGACATTGTGATTGAAGGTGGAAACTCAAATTATCAAGATTCAGTTCGGCGCGCAGCAATTTTTGAAGAACGTGGCATTTATTATTTTGATTGTGGAACTTCGGGTGGTATTTCAGGTGCGCGTAACAATGCGTGTTTGATGATTGGTGGAAACCAAGAAATCTTTTTATCTATTGAGCAATTATTTAAAGATCTTGCAATTGAAAACGGTTACCTATATGCTGGGCCAGCTGGGAGCGGTCACTTTTTGAAAATGGTTCACAACGGGATTGAATATGGCATGATGCAGGCAATCGGCGAAGGCTTTCAATTAGTGGAACAAAGTGATTATGATTTCGATCTAGCAGATGTAGCTCGTGTTTGGAATCACGGTTCCGTTATTCGAGGGTGGTTAATGGAAATCGCAGAAGAACAATTTCGCCAAAGTCCTGAATTGGCAGATTATCGTGGAATCGTAGCAGCTTCTGGTGAGGCAAAATGGACGGTAGAAACAGCATTAGCAATGAATGTCCCTGTTCCGGTGATTGCGATGAGTTTATTCATGAGAAATCTGTCACAGGAAGAAGACAGTTTTTCTGCAAAAGTTGTTTCTGCTTTGCGAAATGGTTTTGGTGGTCATGAAGTAATCAAAAAAGAGTGAAGGGAGTAAAAAAATGTCTAAGTATCAAATCGCAATTGTGAATTCAAGTAGCTTTGGCAAAATTTTTCCTGAACATTTAAAACGATTAGAAGCGTTAGGAACCGTCAAACACTTTACTGTAGATGGTGAGATACCTGGAAAAGAACTGGCAGAAATGTTGCACGGCTACAATGTGATTATTGCCAGTGTTACCCCGTTTTTTACCAAAGAATTTTTCGAGTATAAAGATGAACTACGTTTGATTTCTCGACACGGCATTGGGTACAACAATATCGACCTCGAAGCAGCAAAAGAAAAAGGAACGATTGTTTCAATCATTCCGGCATTAGTTGAGCGAGATGCCGTAGCCGAAAACAATATCACAAATCTGTTAGCTATTTTAAGATGCACAGTTGAAGCAGATTCTAGTGTGAAAAAGGATCACTGGGAAGATCGTGCACAATTTGTTGGTCGGGCACTCTTCAACAAAACAGTTGGCGTAATCGGGGTTGGAAACACAGGAAGCTGTGTGGTCGAGATTTTACGAAATGGATTTCGTTGCGAAGTTTTGGCATATGATCCTTATAAATCAGAGTTGTATTTACAAAGCTTTGGTGCCAAAAAAGTGGAGCTGGATGAATTACTTGCTTCAGCAGATATTATCTGTTTATGTGCCAATCTTACAGAAGAAAATTATCATATGATTTCAACGGCTGAAATCGAAAAGATGAAAGATCAGGTTTATCTGTCAAATAGTGCTAGGGGTGCTTTGATTGATGAGGAAGCACTGGTTGCAGGGCTAAAATCAGGAAAAATCGCTGGTTTTGCTACAGATGTCTTGGAAGAAGAACCGGGAAGAAAAGATCACCCTTATCTATCATTTGAAAATGTTGTAATGACACCACACACCTCTGCATATACAAGGGAATGCCTAGAAGAGATGGGAAAAAAATGTGTTGAAGATGTCGAGCGAATTGTTGCTGGTCGTTTACCAGAACGAGCGGTTCAAAGTCAGAGCTATTATTTAGTATAAAATTCAGTTGATAAAATCAGTTCGTAGGATAAAGGTCGTTAGGTCAAAACAAAAATGAACGAAAGTTTAGGGGAGGACTTATGGAAAATTTAAGTATCATACAAAGTTTATTGATTGCCTTATGGGTTGCAGCTATCATGTCAAGATGGCTTGGCGGAGGGGCAACGTTAACACTTCGATTCTCGCCATTGATGACAGGGTTAGTTGTCGGAATCATCATGGGAAACGTGGCACAAGCAATGATTATCACCGCTTCATTACAAATGATTTATATGGGTGTCTTTTCACCTGGAGGTTCAATGCCAGCTGAACCATCAATTGCAGCAGCGGTGGCTGTTCCAGTAGCACTTTTAGGAGATCTTTCACCTGAGGCAGCAATTGCAGTAGCTGTTCCAGTAGGATTATTAGGAAGTTATTTATATCAATTGCGCTTCTTTATCAATACATTTTTAGGGAAATATACAGATAAAGCTGTTGAAGACTTGAACGACAAAGCAATCAAACGTTCAATTATCTTATATCCAACCTTGGCTTCATTTCTGTTATTCGTACCGTTAGTATTTATCGCACTTTATTTGGGGGCACCAATTATTGCCGATGTGATTACTGCTTTAGAAGGAACGGTTGTGATTCATATTTTAGAAGTTGTTGGTGGTGGTTTAGCGGCAATTGGGATTGCTACAACAGTTTATGTTATTGGTCGAAAAGATTATATGGTGTTCTTCTTCTTGGCTTATTTCTTAAGTGTTGTCTTCAAATCATTAGAAATCACGATGGTAACTTACGCAATCTTTGGTGTATTGATTGCTTTGATTTTCGTGAAATCACAACAAGGAAAACATGTCCAAGCAGCTGCTGACAATGGTAATGGTACTGCAACGACAACGTTCGATGATGATGACGATGACTATGATGATGGATTCTAAGCAAAGTAAGGAGGAAGAATGATGACAGAAGCAATTGAAAAAACACAAGTAAACAGTCAAGCACCAGAAGAGATTACCAAAAAAGATGTGACGAAAGCCTATTTACGTTGGCATTTCGCTAATGAAATTCCGCACTCATTTGAACGCTATTTGGCACCATCCTTACTTTATGGAATGATGCCGATTTTGAAAAAATTGTATAAAGATGATGATGCTAGAAGAGCTGCTTATAAACGTCAGTTGTTGTTCTTCAATACCCAATTAAGTTGGGGTGGTGGTGTAATCACTGGGTTAATGTCTTCAATGGAACAACAACGTGCAGAAGAAGAATATACTGACAGTGAAGTTTTGATGCAAGATGATTTGATGTACAACACAAAAGCTGGTTTGATGGGGGCTTTAGCAGGAATTGGGGATGCGATTGACTCAGGAACTGTTCAATATATCTTTATTGCAATCGCAGTTCCATGGGCACAACAAGGTAGTGCGTTAGGCGCGTTGTTCCCATTCATCTGTTTTGCCACGTATCAAGCGATTTTAGGGGTGTTCTTTGCAAGACAAGCTTTTGCAATGGGACGAAATGCCACTGGTTTGATGCAAAGCACCGGCATTCAAACAGCAATTGAAACATTATCTGTTTTAGGGCTATTCATGATGGGTGTTTTAGCAGGTAATTATGTCAAAGTAGAGTCAACCTTGAAGTTTGTTATTTCGGGTAAAGATTTCGTCATTCAAGATATTTTGGACCAAATTGTTCCAGGGTTGTTGCCGTTAGCAGTCGTGATGGGTGTTTACTGGTTCTATAACAAAAAGGGACTAAAAGTAACTCAAGCGTTGCTCTGGTTAACATTGATTTTGATTGTCTTAGCAGGTATTGGAATTTTATAAAAATTAAAGGAAGTGTTTTTGATGGGAAAAGTAAACTTAGCACGTGTAGATGAACGTTTAATCCATGGTCAAGTAATGGTGACTTTGTCACAAAAGAGCGGAGTTAATTCCATTTTTGTAGTGGATGATGTTGTCGCAAAAGATAAATTCATGCGTGATCTTTATAAAAACGCGGGAAGTCGTACGGGGCAAAAAACGATTGTCATCACAAGCGATAAAGCAAAATTTTATTGGGATGAATATGAGTTTAAAGAGTATAACTGCATCTTGATTGCCAAAACAGTGAGTGTGATCTATGACTTAGTCAAACATGGTATACCAATGAAAGAATTAAATATTGGCGGGATTGCTCAAAAAGATCCAGAAAAAGATTTATTAGTAACAAAATCAGTTTATTTAAATAAAGAAGATGCGCAAAAATTAAAAGAATTGAACGAAGACTATGGGGTTGAAAATATTTATTTCCAAGCAACGCCATCTGCGCCAAAATCAACTTTAAAAGACATTTTAAGCAAATTTGATTTGTAAAATCACGCATAAGGATAAGCAAATGGAGTCTGGGATTGATTACCAGACTCCCCAAATAAACGAACAAGGATAGGTGGGGAGTACGATGCAAAAAAAGGAACGCTTTCAAGATTGGTTGTTTCGTTACCAATATGTCTATCGCTTACGGCGTACACACAAACAAAAAACAAGATTTATCTCAGCTGTTATTGCAGATATTTTGCCGATGCGAGAAGACGTACAAGTAATTGAATATAACCAACAGAAAAGAACCTCTTCCAGAAATATCTACATTGGCGATGTCGAAAATGCCGAGCGAGTGGTTTGCACGTATTATGACACACCACCTAGACATGTGGGGGCGTACACTTTGTTTCAACGAAAAGAACAAGCGAAGGCTACGACCAAATTTATTTTATTAGGCACAGTCAGCCTGATTTTTATTGGCTTAATGGCGACGATCGTTTACTTAATGAAGCATGCATTGGTTTTTGATGTGACTACTTTTAGTACATGGCTCGTAATAGCTGTCTTTGCTAGTTACTTTTATTTTTTAGGCAAGGTGACTCAAGGATTGTCGAATCGTAAAAATCTTGTTCGGAATACGTCATCGATCTTGACGCTACTAGCAATGATGGAAGAACCCGATGAAAAAACAGCTTATGCACTGCTTGATGAAGGATGCTTTGGTGAGCAAGGAGTTACGGTACTACAAAGTGTAACCAAAAGAAATTGTGAAGTGTACTTGTTGGATAGTGTTGGGGCGAAGGCACCATTGAGAGTACTGGGTACGCCTAAAAAAACAAGTGAAGCTGCTAAAAAAGCAGGCATTGAAGTTGTGTCCGAACAATTGTTAGAAAAACAGCCGATGTATTTGTTTAGTGGTGAAAATCAAGCAGAGACAACTGGCTTTTATCTAAGTCGAGAAGTACTCGATCAAAAAGAACTTAATATGGAAAATATCGTAAAAGTTATGACTTTTTTCAAAAGAAATGAACCAAAACTGTCTGTCGAGGAGGAAGCATCATGTTAGGAATTGTGATTGCAACACATGGTACGTTGAGTGAAGGATTAAAAGATGCTGCAACGGTAATCATTGGGGCAACGAATAATACAGCAACCGTTCGCTTGAACCAAGCGGATGATGTACAACTTTTAGGTGAAAAAATCGGGAAAGCAATCCATGAAGTCAATCAAGAAAATGGTGTCATTGTATTAACAGACTTGGTAAGTGCTAGTCCCTACAATCAGTCAGTATTAGCTGTTAGTCAATTAGAACCAGCACTTCAAGAACAAGTGTATGTTATTGGCGGTGTCAACTTACCAATGTTATTGGAAACGATCAATCATCAATTAATTGAAACGCCTTTAGAACAAGTTGCTCCGGCAATCCTTGCACAGGGAGAAGATAGTTTACAAGCATGGCATACATCAATGACTGAAGAAAATGATGAAGAAGATGACTTTTAAAGGAGGCGTAAGCCAAGATGAAGTGGGGATTTAGATGGTATGGTCAAGGAGACTCGATTCCGCTGGAAAATGTAGGTCAAATTCCGGGCATCAATGGAATTGTAGGGACTTTGTTAGACAAGTTACCTGGTGATATCTGGGAAGTTGACGAAATTCAGGAATTAAAAGATTCTGTTGAAGCTGGAAATCTAGAATTATTAGGAATTGAAAGTGTGGCCATCCATGATGCAATTAAAGCAGGAACAGCCGATAGAGATCATTACATTGATAACTATATCCAGACAATCAAAAATTTGTCGAAGTGTGGCGTGCATTTGATTTGTTATAGCTTTAAGCCAATTTTTGGTTGGGCAAAGACCAATTTGTTTTATGAAAATGAAGATGGCAGCTTTTCGTTAGTCTATGATCAGTCAGTAGTTGACAACATGCAGCCAAGTGAAATGTATACATTGATCCATAGCCAATCAAAAGGATTTCGTTTGCCCGGCTGGGAGAAAGAACGCCTAGATAAATTCAATCGGTTGGTGGAAACTTATGAAGGTGTGACGGAAGAAGTTTTATTTGAAAATCTTTCCTATTTCCTGCAAAAAATTATTCCAGTTTGTGAGGAAATGGATGTGAAAATGGCTATCCATCCGGATGATCCACCATGGGAGATCTTTGGCTTCCCACGCATTACAAAGAATCTGGCAGACTTAAAACGAATTTTATCAATTGTTGATTCTCCTTACAATGGAATTACGTTATGCACAGGTTCCTTGGGAGCAGATCCAGCCAACGATTTGGTTGAAATCATTCATGAAGTTGGAGAACGAATTAACTTTGTCCACTTTAGAAATGTTGGCTTTATGGGTGAAAGAAAGTTCAAGGAAACAGCACATTTATCAACAGAAGGTTCACTTGATATGTATGCGCTGATGCAAGCATTAGTGGACGTTGGTTTTGATGGTGTGATTCGTCCTGACCATGGTCGAACGATTTGGGGAGAAGTGGCGATGCCAGGCTATGGTTTATATGACCGCGCAATGGGGATTACCTATATGCAAGGATTACACGAAGCAATCACAAAAGCCAAAAAATAGATCACGTTTTGTGAGGGAGCGAGCTTGAAAATGCAGACAATTCAAAACGAAGTTTATCAAAAAATCGAAGAAGCAAAGCTATTGCCTCTTTATACTGCAACGGATCTTGACTATCTGGATCGATTGGAAGAAATTCTGTTAGCAAATCAGTTACCGTTAGTTGAAGTCACGTTTCGTAGTGAATTGGCAGAAGCGACCATCAAACAATTAGCAAGATCTGGAAAATTGTTGGTGGGTGCGGGCACTGTGCGAACGTTGGCACAGGCAAAGGCAGCAGTTAAAAATGGCGCAAAATTTATTGTGTCACCAGCTGTGATTCCTGAAGTCATCGAATATAGTTTAGCTCAAGGTATTCCCGTTTTTCCTGGAACGGCAACATCCAGTGAAATTCAGCAAGCGGTGGATTATGGTATTCATATGGTTAAATTTTTCCCAGCAGATATCTATGGCGGGCTAAAGGCAATCAAGGCCTTGAGTGGACCATTTTATGACGTGAAATTTTTGCCAACGGGTGGCATTGATGAAACCAATGTTCTCGACTATTTGAACCATTCTCAAGTAGTAGCAGTTGGTGGGTCATTTATTCTTTCAGAAGCAAGTTTGAAGCAAGATGACGGAGTAACTGCCAGTCAGCACTTGAACGAATTAATAGAAACAATCAAAGAACAATCTTTCACGGCAAGCAGATAAAGTTGTGAATGTATCAAACGGGTAAAAAAGAGGGTGGGACAAAACGAACAGGCGTTTTGCCCGCCCTTTTGACGGAAATGACTACTAGTTAGGCGAGAAAAAGCAAAGAAAAAGCAAAGAAAAAACAACGTTCTGAAATGAGCAAATAATTGTAGAAAAAGCTGTGAATCCTCTGATTTTTCTTTTCGTTAGAGGGTTCCTTAATCGCTTACTGCTGTCTTTTCTTTCCCTTTTGAGGTAGAATGAACCAACTCAAGTTATTGGAGGCTATTATGAATAAAATCGAATTATTTATTTTTGATATGGATGGACTAATGTTTGATACAGGTCGTCTTAGTTATCGAGGCTATTTCAATTCTGCAGAAAAACATGATTATGAATTGAATCATAATGTTTATTATTATTTAACAGGAAAAACGGATCCAGATATTCGTTTAGGGATGAAAGAACTCTATGGCGAGGAGGTACCTTATAATGAATGGCGTGACTCAATGAACGTGTTCAAAAATGAACTATTGGCGAAAGAAAAAACAGTTCATAAAAAATATGGTTTGGTTCCATTATTAGATTTCGCCAAAGAACAAGGGGTTAAAATCGCTGTTGCCTCGTCTTCAAACCGAGAAAAAGTCTTAACTTATTTAGAGATGGAAGGACTTACTGACTATTTTGATGTACTATTGGCGGGGGATGAAGTCGAAGCTGGGAAACCAAATCCAGAGATTTTCTTAAAAGCCAGTCAAAAAGCTGGTGTTGATCCAGCACATGCGCTTGTTTTTGAAGATTCAAGAGTTGGGATCGAAGCAGCGCGTCGTGCAGGAATTCTTTCTGTTCTAGTTGAAGATGATATCACGGATCTACCAGTTAGAAAAGGGCGCTATCCACTGAAAAAAGATCTTTCACGTTTACGAGAACGTCCAGCACCCGCAGATTTTCAGTTTCATGATTTGTTGCAAGCTAGAAATTTTTTGGCGAAAAAAGAGTTGTTTTTATAAGTATTTAGTAAATGAAAGAATGAAAAAGCTCAGTTGTCTAGTGTGGGACAACTGAGCTTCTTTTTTATGCAATCAATAAGTAGCAAACTGCTAACTATCTTTATTTAAAATTTGGTTGATTTCCTGACTCAAAAGATCTGCCTTACCACCAAAAACGGCTTGGATGCCACCTTTAACTTCAAAAACAGCTGTAGCGCCTAATTCTTGGATAGCTTGTTTATTGACCAGTTGTCCGTCGGTGACAGAAACACGCAGACGAGTAGCACAAGCTTCGACTGATTCAATATTTTCTTGGCTTCCGAGTGCAGTAATGATGGTTAGTGACTCGTCATGTAAAGTAGTTGGTTTCTTTTTGTTTTCCTTTTCAAATTCGTTCGGAGTTTCATCTGTAGCTAACTCCATACCTGGAATCGCCACTTTGAATTTTTTGATACAAAATGAAAAGACAACATAATAGATAACTGCCCAAGCAAGACCAAAAGGTAGTAATTTCAACCAATTTGTTTTGTCGTTTCCTTGTAAAACACCAAATAATAAGAAGTCAATGAGGCCTCCAGAAAATGAATTACCAATTCGAATGTTTAAAATATCAGCGAAATAAAAAGAGAGCCCATCTAAAAATGCGTGAATGACATATAGCCATGGAGCTACAAATAAAAACATATATTCAATAGGTTCAGTAATCCCAGTTAAAAAAGAGGTCAACGCACCACTAAAATACAAACCACCATTCTTCTTACGGTTTTGTTTGGGAATCGCGCGATACATTGCATAACATGCAGCAGGTAAACCGAACATCATCGTAGCAAATCTTCCTGCGAAGAAACGGGTTCCGTAAGTGAATAGACCTGTGTGGCTAGAATCGGCTAACTGAGCAAAGAAAATATTTTGTGCACCTGAAATCGTTGAACCAGCAACTGTTTCTGTTCCGCCCAACGAAGTATACCAGAACAGTGGATAAATCGTGTGGTGCAAACCAACTGCACCAGTCAGACGAAGTAAAAAGCCATATAAAAATGTACCCAAACTACCCATTTGTGCAATTTGCTCTCCAGCAATGACTAAGCCGTTTTGAATTGGCGGCCAGATCAAATAAAAAAATGAACCGATAAGAATTGCAGCTAAACTAGAAACGATGGGAATAAAACGAGAGCCACCAAAAAAACCAAGAAACTGTGGTAATTCGATTTTTCGATAACGATTATGCAAAAAGGCGACCGTGCCACCAATGGCAATTGAACCAACAACTCCAGTATCCAAAGAGGCACCCTCTGGAGAAAAAAGTTCCAGAAAGCCACTAATTGTTGCTGTATACACGAGATAGGCAACACCGCCAGCTAATCCAGCAGTTCCTTTATCGCCATTTGCCAAGCCAACTGCGATACCAATCGCAAAAATCAACGCTAGATTTGCAAAAACAGCATTACCAGCAACACTCATAATACTCAAAATCGTGTGTAGCCATGGTTGTGCTAAAAGTGGGTAGGCATTTATGGCGCTTTCATTTGTTAGCGCGCCACCCAGTCCAAGAAGAAGACCAGCGACAGGTAAGATAGCAATCGGGAGCATGAAAGCACGACCAAGCTGTGAAAATTTTTTGAACATAGTGATTCCTCCTAGTTTAATCCATCAACAAAACGCTGTGCAATTTCTTGCGGTCGCGTAATTGCACCACCAACAACAAGTCCAGCAACACCTAAGTCTTTGATTTTTTTTGCTTGTTCAGGTGTGTGGATCTTTCCTTCTGCGATAACACATAGATTTGCATCAACCAATTGTTTGATAAGCTCAATATCTGGCTCGTTTTGGTGTTTACTGTCTGCTGTGTAGCCACTCAATGTTGTCCCAATAAAGTCAACTCCTGCCTTAGCAGCATTGACACCTTCTGCAAATGTGGCGATGTCCGCCATCAATAGTTGATTGGGATACTTATCTTTAATTTGAACAATAAAGTCATTGATTTTTAAGCCATCGTGACGTTTTCGTAAAGTACAATCAAGAGCAATAACTTCCACACCGGTTGCAACAAGCTCGTCAACTTCGCGCATGGTTGCAGTAATAAAAGGTTCTTCAGGTAAATAATCACGTTTGATGATACCAATCATCGGCAAGTCAACTTGTTCTTTGATTTCCAAAATATCACGAACAGAATTTGCACGAATACCAACAGCTCCTGCTTTTTGAGCAGCCAAAGCAAATAAAGGCATTATTCCGCCAGTTTCGCTGTAAAATACTTCGCCAGGTAAAGCCTGACAAGAAACAATCAACCCGCCAGAAATGGCATCTAAAAATGTTTGTTTTTTCATTCTCCTCAATTCTCCGTTTTTTGTTTTATTTTTGGATAATAACTCCGAACATAGTGTAGCATCCGCTTACAATCATGTAAAGCCTTAATTGGAGAATTTTGGAGAATTTTTTTGTTTTGGAGTATAATGAAGCGAATACGTTGTAGTGAAGGAGAAGTCATGAAGTATACCTATTTGATTCGCGAGCACTATCCATTTTTAACAAAATCTGAAAAAAAAGTAGCTGACTATATTTTGGATTCTGGGAAATCAGTTATTTATAATACAATGAGTGACATCAAGGCAAAAACAAAAGTTGGCGATGCAACAATTATTCGTTTTTGTCAAAAATTAGGTTTTTCTGGTTTTTCTGATTTGAAAATCGAAATTGCGAAAGAAGACTTTAGCCAGAAACAAGAGCTACCGAAAGAAGCAAAATATTTTACTGAAATCGCAGTTGGAGTAAAAGAGGCATTGAATGCAACAGAATCATTACTTAACGAGGAAACATTAGCCGATGCGCTTCAACTGATTAGCCAGTCAAACAACATTTATATATTTGGAGTGGGATCAAGTGGAACGACTAGTTTAGATTTAGCTACTATGTTTCTAAGAGTTGGTGTAAAGGCGCATGCAGTAGTAGATCCGCATATTCAAGCACAGGTTGCTTCACTATTGGATGAAGGAGACACAGTAATTGTTTTTTCACTGTCAGGGAAAACAAAAGATACGTATGATTCAATGAAAATTGCGAAAAAAAATGGTGCCAAAATTTTGGCAATTACGAATTATCTTCAATCGCCAATTGGACGAACCGCCGATTTTGTTTTACAAACAGCAATTGAAGAGTTTCTGAACGGGGCGTCTTTAGCTGGAAAAATCTCTCAGCTTTATCTTTGCGATATTCTGGTTCAAGGTTATGAACGAAAAAATAACGTTGATTCGATTGAGTTAAGGGAAAAGGTACTGCGGGCAATTATCGATAAGAGTATCGATTAAACGCTTAAATAGACATAACGTATGTATAGGAAAAAAGCATCAAGAAAACGCAAGAAGAGGACGAGTCTTAGGCTCGTCCTCTTCTTTATTTTGTGACACTAGTTGAATTTTCAGGATTCATTTCCTGTGCAGTTAAAGACAGTTGTTCTATTTTTTTATTTTCAGCAATCAATTTTAGAACTAAAAAAACAGCCAGTAAGACAATACCTGCTCCGAAAATTGGCGTGTAACCAACGCCGACAGTTTTTGTTACTTGTCCTCCGACAAACGAGCCGAATGCGATTCCGATATTAAATGCAGAAATATTAAATGCTGAAGCTAGAGTAATATCTTTTGGTGTATAGCCTTCAGCTAGTTGAACGACATAAAATTGTAGCCCAGGAACATTCATGAAAGAGAAGAGTCCTAAGACGAGTGTTGCAACGGTTGCTACTAGTTTATTTCCACTCAAAATTGTTAAAAATAGGAAAAGTAGAGAAAGAACTAACAGACCAAACATAACACCTAAAGCTTTCAAAGGTTGCCGGTTAGAGTAATGCCCACCAATCGTATTTCCAATGGCAACCATTAGTCCATAGATAACTAATAAGATAACGACAGCATGTGCAGAATAACCAATTTTGTCTTGCAAAATTGGCGTTAGGTAAGTATAAGCAGCAAAAGTACCACCATAACCAAGTGCAGTGATCAAAAAGGAACCAACTAAAAATTTATTTTTAAAGATTCTTAGAATACCTCTCAAGTCTACCGACCCTGGGATAGGTAAGCCACTTGGAATCAAGAATAAATTGGCGAGTAACCCAATGAAACCAACAGCTGCAATAAAAATGAATGTCATGTGCCAATTGGTCTGTTGGCCGATGAAGGTACCTAATGGAACACCTGTAACGGTAGCCACGGTTAATCCAGTAAACATGATGGCAATTGCACTGGCACGTTTATGTGGCTGAACAACATCTGCTGCAATGACACTTGAAACGGACATGAAAATACCATGAGCTAGGGCAGAAATAACACGACCAATTAGTAACATGGCAAAGCTTGCAGCGAATGCAGCAAATAGATTTCCAACAATGAATAAAGACATAATCATCATCATTAAAAATTTTCGATTCCATTTTCCAGTTAAAATAGTTAAGAGTGGCGCGCCAACAGTAACGCCAATTGCGTAAAGGGAAACAGTCAGTCCTGCTTGTGCCAAGCTAACGTGA
The DNA here is from genome assembly GCF_040887505.1 of Enterococcus sp. C50. Lineage (NCBI taxonomy): Bacteria > Bacillati > Bacillota > Bacilli > Lactobacillales > Enterococcaceae > Enterococcus > Enterococcus sp. C50. The sequence continues at coordinate 235,101 of NZ_JBFOFW010000003.1, forward strand.
AAGCTATTTACAATCAAAGGCATAAGGCCAACACTGATAAATTCAGTTGAACCAATGGCAAAGGCATTGATAACTAATGCCATCAATGTAAGCGTGGGTGAGATTTTATTTTTCATTTTTTTCCTCCTAAAAGTTTGATACCTGACGAATAGAAAATATAGACCTTATTTATGAAAGTAGAAAGTACCTACTTTTTAGTGCAATAGGTACTTTTTTGTAACATTTGCGTAAGTACGCGAAAAAAATCGTTTTATTGTAGTATTAGAAATTTTTCATTTTTTATTTAAGACGCTGATTATTAATTGATAATCTTTGAAAAAAGTTTTTTTGCTTTCAAAAGTTGATAGAAGGTGCTAGTATTTGGAGCGTATCTTTTTTGGAGGAGAGTAAGTGAATGGAAAAAATTTATCATATTGGTGTTGAAGCAACTTTAGAAGTGATTGGCGGAAAATGGAAACCAATTATTCTTTGCCATTTAGGAAATGGGGCTATTCGCACGGGTGAACTACGCCGAAAAATTCCTACAATTACTCAAAAAATGTTAACGCAACAATTGCGTGAGTTAGAGCAAGACGGTATCGTTCATCGAAAGATTTATAATCAAGTGCCTCCTAAAGTAGAATATTCATTAACAGAAGAAGGAAAATCACTACGGGAGATTTTGGTTGCAATGTCTGTTTGGGGTGAGGAGCGAATTGAAAAGCAGCAAGAAGAAGGCAAGTCAGTCAAACTTTTACATACGCACGGCGGTTATTTGAATTATTAAGAGAAAGGTTGTGAAAGAAGTGCCCAGCTCCAATAAATAAGAGTAAATTTCCAGAAATTGTTCCTCAAATTTTTGTGAAATTTGGGCTTATTTTGAAGGAGGTACTTCTTGAACACTGAGAGAAAGATTGTGGCTCCAGGTGTTTAGCTTCAAGCAATAAGAAAACTTTCCTAAAAATAGCCTCCCATATTTTTAGAAAAAGTGGACTTATTGTCGAAGAAGTTGCTTGGGGAACACTGAGGAAAAGGTTGTGGCGCAAAACGTTCAGCTCCGAACAGATAGCAAGCAGTTACTCAAAACAGCATCTCATGTTTTGAAGTGGATGAAAGCTATGTGGAGGAGTTGTTTTGGGCACACCGAGAAAAAAGGTTGTGATTCCAAGCGTTTAGCTTCGAAATAATAAAGAGCAACTGACAAAAAATAGCTTTTCATATTTTTGACCAGTTGAGAGTTATTTCGAGAAGTTGCTTTGGGAACACCGAGGGAAAAGGTTGTAGCGCAAAAGGCTTAACCTGTGACTCCAAGCGTTCAGTTCCGAAAAGAGAAAGAACAACTGACAAAAATACCAAACAGAGATGACAAAAACTTTTCATAGATGGTAAGAGTAGCATGTTATTTTTAGGAGCTACTCCTTAAATAGAAAAAAGGTTGGAACCATTTGTTCCAACCTTTTTTAGTATCAGAATGATTAGCCATCTTGGCGTGTTGCTGCAATGTCAATTTCTCTGATGTTCACTTCTTGTGGCATATCATAAATAAATTTAACCACTTCTGCGACGTGGACAGGATCAAGAGTGATTCCGCCCATTGTTTCTTTCCATGCTTGATAGTCCGACAAAGCACCAGTATCTGTAACATGAGTTAATAATTCCGTTTCGGCAGCGCCAGGGGCAACTAAGCTTACACGAACATTATCTTTTGAAACTTCTTCGCGAATGGTTTCGCTTAATCCGTGAACACCAAACTTTGAGGCAACATAAGCGGCATGATTCACAAAAGTTTTACGTCCAGCTAATGAAGACATGTTGATGATTGTACCGTGCTTTCTTTCAACCATATCTGCTAGTACAGCTTGCATACCATTTAACACACCTAAAACATTTGTGTCCATCATCGTTTTCCATTCCGATGGAGATTGTGATTGAACATTACCTAATAACATCACACCAGCGTTATTTACTAATAAATCAGTTTTTCCAAACTTTTCTTCTGCTGCGGCAATACTGGCTTTGAAAGCTTGTTCATCAGTCACGTCGACAGAGTCAACAAGCACTTGATCAAAATCAAGCGGTAAGGAATAGATTTTTTCTGTACGACGACCTAGCAATAACATGGGATAGTTTTCTTTATTAAATAATTTGGCGATTTCTGCTCCAAAGCCTGAGCTTGCTCCAGTAATCACGATTAGGGGTTTATTCATTTCATTTCCTGCTTTCTTCTGTTAAGATAAACGTAGTATACAACTTGGAGTTAGCTCCAAGTCAAGGAGGAAAAATGAAAACTTATACAATTGGCGAAATTGCTGAAAAGTATCAATTATCAACAGACACCTTACGCTATTATGATAAAGAAGGCTTGTTGCCATTCGTGAAAAAAAATTCAGCGGGGCGACGTGTATTTACCGAGGATGATTTAGGTTACTTGAATGTCATTGAGTGTTTAAAAAAATCGGCTATTCCAGTAAAAGATATTGCAACATTTATGGAATGGTGTATGCAAGGTGATGGGACTCTACCTGATCGCTATGCCTTTATTGTTGAACAAGAAACGATTTTAGAAGCAAAAATTCAAGTATTAGAAGCTAATTTGGCTTTTTTACGTTGGAAGAAATGGTATTATCAAAAAGCAAATGAAGTTGGAACAGAAACAGTTTTTTTTGAACCAGGAACAAGACAAGTCAGCGAAAAATGGCATCAAGAATATGAAGACCAATTATCAAAGACTGTCTACTAAAAAACTTAGTGATAAAAAGAAAGTAGGCCCGACAAATGAACAGTATGGAAAAAGTAAATAAATTTCGTGATGATCGGAATTGGCGACAATTTCATAACGAAAAAGATTTAGCGATTTCGATTTCTTTGGAAGCTTCAGAACTACTGGAACTTTTTCAATGGAAGCAACCTGAGGAAGTTACGACAAATCAGGTAGAACGAATTAAGGAAGAGCTAGCAGATGTTTTAATCTATTCGTACATGTTAGCGGATAATCTTGATTTCGATTTGGATGAAATCATTGAAGAAAAGTTAATCAAAAATAATAGAAAATATCCTGTCGAAAAGAGTATAGGAAAGCGCGAAAAATACACGGAACTCTAAAACAAATGAGTAGTAAGTTACGCTTGAATGATAGACAGAAGTAGGGACATCCATTAAAATGAAGAAAATATGGTGTGGAAAGAGGAGGTCGTACAATGGCGACTGACAACAACACGAATAAAGAGAAAAAAGGAAAACGCGTGAGACGTTGGCTAATGAATTTACTTTTGCTGTTACTCTTACTAGTAGGAATTGCTTTAATTTTTAATGAACAAATCAAAGATTTTTTTGTTAAGAATACTGGTGATCAATACGCGATAGCTAATGTAACTAAAGAAGATTTGCAAAAAAACAACGAACGAGAAACAACGTTTGATTTTGATGCAGTTGAACCAATGAGTTCTGAACGTGTGATTCGAGCAGAGGCCAGTTCTGAAAGTAAGGATCTGCCAGTGATTGCTAGTGTCGCAGTTCCATCTGTATCAATCAACTTACCAATTTTTAAGGGACTTTCAAATACAGCGTTATTGTATGGTGCAGGAACTTTATCACCTGATCAACAAATGGGAAAAGGAAATTATGCGCTGGCTAGTCACCGCTCAACCAATCCAGAGCTATTGTTCACTCCTTTAGAAAATCTATCAATGGGTGCTACAATCTATTTGACTGATTTAGAGAATGTGTACACGTATAAAGCTTTTTTCAAAGAAAAAGTAGCACCAACAGAAACTGAGTTATTAGATGTAGTGGACGGTAAAGAAATCGTGACCCTGATTACTTGTGGAGATAATAATGCAGTAACTCGCTTAGTTGTACAAGGCGCATTAGAAAAAGTAACACCGATAAAAGATGCAACAGATGAAATGAAACAAGCCTTTAACTTAGAAACAAAAACTTTTTAGTACGAAATTTCATAAAAAGTGTGAGCGCTGCTGGAGAATAGAAAGGCCTAGAAACTGAGAACTAAAGGTTCTCAGTTTTTTTATTTTAATAGTTGTCAACAGTTAACAATAGAAGAAAGCCAAAACAAAAAATAAAAAAACTTGGAAGGGGTTGCAAAGAAGAAAAGAAAGTGTTATCATAAATTCAGTTAAGAAATGGATTGTTACTGCTTAGCAGGCAAAACCAGAATTCAGCTGAGGATTTACAGGCGAATTCTAGGTTTTTTTTATTTTTTGGAAAGGGGAAGACGAGATGATTATTGAAAAAGTGTTGAATAATAATGTCGTCATTTCGAAAAATGAATTAGGTGAAGAAATTGTCTACATGGGTAAAGGACTGGCGTTTCAAAAGAAGCCCGGCGATTCGATTTCACCTGAAGCAATCCAAAAAGAGTTTGTACTCAAGGATTCTTTTTCAAGAAACCAATTTCAACAGCTGATGGCTGACATTCCCTCTGAGGAAGTCGAGCTAGTAAAGCAAATCGTTGATTTAGCGGAAGAAAAATTAGCTGTGAACTTTTCACCAAATATTTATTTAACACTAACGGATCACGTTCATTATGCAATTGGACGAGCAAAAGAAAAAATTCAATTGCCAAATCCGTTATTATTTGAAACAAAAAAGTTTTATCCTAAAGAGTATCAGATTGCTAAAGAAGCCTTGCATTTTCTTGAAGAAAAGACTGCTATTGAATTTCCTGAAGATGAAGCTGGATTTATCGCTTTTCATTTTGTGAATAGCCAGCAAGGAAATGGTGATATGCAAGTGACAATGACTGCGACAACCATGGTACGTGATATCTTGAGTATTATTAGTAAATTTTTCGGTGTCGTTTTTGATGAAGAATCATTGAATTATCAACGAATTATCACACATCTACAATTTTTTGCACAGCGTTACCTAAAAGGTGAGAATTCTGACGAAAAAGATGAGTTTCTTTACGCGTTAGTTCAGGGAAAATACCCACAAGCCTTTCGTTGTGTGCAACGAATTAATGATTATTTAGTTCATACGCAGCAGCAAGAGATGGAAGTTGCAGAACAAATTTATTTGACGATTCACATTCAACGTGTAGTGAATGAAAAACAGATCCAATCATAAGGGTTGTTACTGTCAGGCAGGCAAAACCTAGATTGAAAATATGGACACGAGCAAGCAGCTCGTGACCGTTTTTTCAATCTAGGTTTTTTATTTTATCAAAATTTAGTAGAAAGAAGGAAGAAAAATGGATAACAAAGCAGTTGGCAAACGTGTATGGGAAGCAGTTGGGGGGCAAAAAAATGTCAACAGTCTGGTTCATTGCGCAACACGATTACGTTTTAAATTAAAGGATGAATCTATTGCAGACACAGAAAAATTGAAGAGTGATCCAGATGTGATTCAGGTTGTTCAAAGTGGCGGTCAGTATCAAGTGGTGATTGGCAGTAATGTGGCTGATGTCTATCAAGCAATTGTGGATGAAGAAGGCTTGGCGGATCAACCAACAGAGGAAGAAAAATCAGGTAATTTGTTAAGTAAGTTTATTGATATCATCTCAAGTATTTTTACACCATTTTTAGGTGCAATGGCAGCAGCGGGGGTTTTAAAAGGATTTCTATCTTTGGCAACTGTTCTTGGCTGGCTAGCTGCAGATAGTGGGGCTTATCAGATTTTGTTTGCAGCGGCTGATGGCGTATTCACATTTTTACCAGTAATGTTGGCTTTTACAGCAGCTAAGAAATTTAAAACGAATCAATTTTTAGCAGTAGCTATTGCAATGGCACTGGTTTATCCAGCAATCACGGCAGCAGCTGGTGCTGGAACAGCATTAGATTTCTTTGGGATATCAGTTATTTTATCGCCATCTGGTTATACTTCTTCTGTTATTCCAATTCTTTTGGCTGTTTGGGTCCAAAGTAAGTTTGAACCACTTGTAAAAAAAATTATTCCACAATTTTTACAAATGATTTTGGTTCCTTTAATTATTTTAGTAGTCATGGTTCCTTTGGTTTTCTTAGCTTTAGGACCAATTGGAACAATTGCTGGGAATGCGTTAGGTAGCTTGTTCAACTCAATTTATGACTTTAGTCCAATTGTCGCTGGTTTGATTATGGGAAGCTTTTGGCAAGTGTTTGTTATGTTTGGAATGCATTGGGGATTTGTCCCAATTATGTTCTTGAACCTTGATCAATTTGGTTATGATATTTTGATGCCAATGCTATTACCAGCTGTTTTAGCACAAGGGGGTGCAGCATTAGCTGTTGCAGTTCGTTCGAAAGATAGTAAATTACGTTCGTTAGGTATTTCATCCACAATTACTGCGTTATTTGGGATTACAGAACCAACTGTATATGGGGTAACATTACCATTGAAAAAACCGTTTATCGTAGCTTGTGTTTCTGGTGGGATTGGTGGTGCCTTGATCGGTTTTGCAGGCGTAAAATCTTTTGCTAGTGGATTAGTCAGCTTGCTAACGATCCCGTCGTTCATCAGTACAATTGATGGTGTAGAGTCCAATGTAACGATGGCAATCATTGCGACAGGAATTTCTTTCATTCTTGCCTTTGTAGGAACTTTATTGGTTGGATTTGAAGATCCTGCAGAAGAAACAAAGAAGAAAGCCACAGCAGGAGAAACACTTTCTTCTGGTCGTCATAATCTAAAGAGCCCATTGACAGGAAAAGTGTTACTATTAAGTGAAGTGGCCGATCAAGTCTTTTCATCTGGTGCGATGGGAAAAGGAATCGCAATTGAGCCAGAAAAAGGGGAACTTGTTGCACCAGCAGATGGTGAAATTACTACGATTTTCCCAACGGGTCACGCAGTTGGTTTAACAACAACGGATGGTATTGAAATCTTGATGCATATTGGAATGGATACGGTGGAATTAAATGGTACTGGTTTTGAAACGGTCGTAAAACAAGGGGACCAAGTGAAAGCGGGTGACCTGTTAGTAAAATTTGATATTGAGGCAATTCATGCTGCGGGTTACAGTACCGTGACACCAATTGTAATTACGAATACCGATCAATTTGCTGATGTTTTAGAACTAGATCAAAAAGAAATTATCTCGAATGAAGATTTTCTAGCAATCGTAAAATAAAGACACTAGGAGGATATAAGTGATGACAACACGTTTTTCAAAAGAGTTTTTATGGGGAGGCGCAACAGCGGCCAATCAATTAGAAGGTGCATTTGATCGTGATGGCAAAGGTTTATCCGTTGCCGATGCAATGCCGGGTGGAAAGCAACGATTTGCGATTATCGGTAGTGAGGACTTTGACTGGACAATTGATGAAGAAACATATATTTATCCAAATCACCGAGGAATCGAACATTATGACCGTTTTAAAGAAGACATTGCTTTATTTGCTGAAATGAACTTTAAATGTTATCGTTTCTCAATTGCTTGGTCACGAATTTTTCCTCAAGGAGACGAGTTGACGCCAAATGAAGCAGGTTTACGCTTTTACGATCAGTTGATTGATGAATGTTTGAAATATGGTATTGAGCCTGTGATTACGATTTCTCATTATGAAATGCCGTTGAACTTAGCTAAAAAATATGGTGGCTGGAAAAACCGCGAATTGATTACGTTTTATGAACGATTCGCAGAAACAGTGTTGACTCGTTACCACGAAAAAGTAAAATACTGGATGACGTTCAATGAAATCAATTCAGCTTTCCATTTTCCTGCTTTAAGCCAAGGCTTAGTCCAAAGCAATGGGGCAGCAGATTATCAAAATATTTTTCAGGCGTGGCACAATCAATTTGTTGCTAGCAGTAAAGCAGTGAAGATTGCGCATGAATTACGTTCAGATATTGAAGTTGGATGCATGATTATTTATGCGACCACTTATAGTATTGATGCCAACCCAGTGAATCAGGTTGCAACAATGATCCAAAATCAAGAATTTAATTTCTTTTGTACGGATGTGCAAGTTCGTGGTGAATACCCTGCATATACCGCTCGAACTTATGCAAAATATGGCGTGGATGCGAGCCTTCTAGAACAAACAGCTGAAGACTTTGAGTTGTTGAAAAGTTATCCTGTAGATTACATTGGCTTTAGCTACTACATGTCTAGCGCGGTTGATGAAGTTAGTCCAGAAGCAGATACATCAATTGGTAATTTATTAGGCGGGGTCAAAAATCCATTCTTAGAAGCAAGTGAGTGGGGTTGGCAAATTGATCCAGATGGCCTTCGAATTGCATTGAACGAATTATATAATCGTTATGAAAAACCACTATTTATTGTAGAAAATGGCTTAGGTGCAATTGATGAAGTAAAGCCAGATGGAACAATTGCTGATGATTATCGAATTGATTATTTACGTCGACATATTGATGCAATGGCGGATGCGGTGGCAGATGGTGTTGACTTGATGGGCTATACGCCGTGGGGTTGTATTGATTTAGTGAGTGCTTCTACTGGTGAAATGAGCAAGCGTTATGGATTCATCTATGTTGATTTGGATGATAATGGTGCTGGTACATTGAACCGTTCAAAGAAAAAATCATTTGATTGGTATAAAGAAGTTATTAAGACGAATGGTGAAAGAGCATAAGGTTGTGAAAAAGGTTGTGGCTCCAAGCGGTCAGCTTCGAAAAAATAAAGAGTAACTGACAAAAATAGCTTTCCATATTTTTGGACAGTTATGAATTATTTCGAGGAGCTGCTTGGGGAACACCGTGAAAAAGGTTGTGGCGCAAAACGCTTTGCTCTGAAAAGATAGTGAGCTGACACTCAAAATGGCTTTTCATGTTTTTAGAAAGTTGGGAGTTGACTCTTGAACACCGCAGATAGAAATTGTGATACAAACACTCAACGCTAATTGATAAAAATTTTTCCTAAAATCGCGAAATTACTCAAAAAGAAAAACGGTATCACTGTTGTATATACAATAAAGAAGTCTGGGAGATCTATTCAATCCCAGGCTTTTATGTTCTTCTTTTTGTATTTTATTTTTTATGTGCTATTCTTTTACTAAGAGTAAAATAAAGGGTGAAACTATGAAGAGAACGCGGGTATTATACTTAGAAGTTGCAGATAAAATTAAAGCAGATATTTTCTCTGGAAAATATCCTGTAGGTTCCATGCTACCGACGGAAAATGAATTAGAAGAAATGTTTCAGGTAAGTAAAATCACTGTGCGTAAGGCAATTGAATTATTAGCTTCTGATGAATATGTGGAAAAGAAAAGTGGGCGTGGCACAACGGTTTTAAGTAATCGTCCATATAATCGTTTATCTAAAGCAGCAAGTTTTACGCAAATTTTAGAAAACTCACAACATGAAGTACGCAAAGAAACTTTAGAGCTTACCCCAATTGATTTGGCAGAAGAAGATCCATTATTTTCTTCTTTTGGAAATCAAGCGGTACGATTTAAGCGATTGTATTATCTCAACGAAAAGCCATATATTTATTTTGTGCATTATTTGCCAAAAGCAGTTACTGAGCTAGAGGAAAAAATGTTCCATCAAGAATCTTTATATCGTTTGTTAACGCAAAAAGGTTATGCAATTGATCAATTTTCGGATGATTTTTCTGCGGTATTTTTAAGCAAAGAAGAACAAGCAATCTTGAAAACAACTGAACCGCTAGGAATGAAACGAATCAGACGTTCATTGACAGAAGACGGTCAGCTAGTTGAGTATTCAGAAGCTATCTATCACACGGCTTTACATCCTTATCATATTGACTATGAAACGTAAGGAAGCTGAACCGAAAAGTAAGAAGGTACATCAAAAAGAAAAAGTGGGAGGACAATGATTCCACTTTTTCTTTTTTGTATTTTAAAAAGCGTTTACATTATAAAAAATATGTGTTATTCTCTTTGTGTAAACATTATAATGTTATAACAACAAAAGGAACTAGAGGGGGAGCAACATGGATAAATTTGTAGGCATTATTGAGCAAAAGATTATGCCAGTAGCCAATCGAATTGGAACACAGCGACACATGACTGCAATCAGAAAGGGAATCATCGCAACAATGCCATTAACGATTGTTGGTTCATTTTTCACTATTTTGTTAAATATTCCGATTGAATCAGTTGCTGCAGTGATTGAACCATACCGAGAAATTTTAGATATTCCATTTCGTTACACCGTTGGGATCTTAGCATTATATGCAACTTTCGGGATTGCTTCATCATTAGCAAAAAGCTACAAAGTCGATTCATTAACAGCCGGAATTTTAGCATTAATGTCATTTTTGATCGTTGCAGCACCACCAACACGTGTATTTGAAGATGTGGATAACGTGATTGGTGCAGGACGCTATATCAATATTGCTAATTTAGGTTCAGGGTCATTATTTGGTGCAATCGTAACTGCAATTATTTCTGTAGAAATTTATCGCTTTTTTATTGAAAAGAAAATTACCATCAAAATGCCAGATGGCGTGCCACCTGAAGTTACCAATTCATTTGTCGCTTTGATCCCAGGTGCAGTAATCTTGATTTTCTTCTGGGTTATTCGTCATATGCTAGGATTCGATTTGAATGGATTCTTAAGTCAAATTTTGATGCCTCTAAAAGGGATTTTAGCTGGAAATAGCTTGTTTGGTGGTTTACTAACTGTTTTCTTAATCTGCTTCTTCTGGGTTTTAGGGATTCATGGGCCAGCAATCATGGGACCAGTTATCCGTCCGTTTTGGGATATTTCAATTGCTGAAAACATTGATGCATTCAATGCTGGAGCAAGTGCACAAAACATGCCAAATATTTTCACAGAACAATTTTTACAATGGTTCATTTGGATTGGTGGCGCTGGAACAACCCTTGCTTTAGTTGTGTTGTTCATGTTCTCAAAATCAAAATATTTGAAGAGTTTAGGACGATTATCCATTCTCCCTGGCTTATTTAACATCAATGAACCAGTGATTTTCGGGGCTCCAATCGTGATGAATCCTGTTTTAGGTATTCCATTTATCGTAGCACCGTTGATTACAACAACTTTATCTTATGTCTTAACAATCAGCGGAGTTGTACCGATGATGGTCGCACGCTTACCATTTGCAATGCCTGCACCAATCGCTGCTTGGATGAGCACGAATTGGAGCGTAGCCGCAGGAATCTTAGTTGTGGTGAACTTCTTCATTACGTTAGGAATTTACTATCCATTCTTTAAAGTATTTGAAAAACAACAGCTAGCAAGAGAAGCTGAAGAACAGGCACAAGAACAAGCAACACAAGAAGTATTGAATACTGGGATCACGCAAGAACAATAAACAACGAAGGGCGGGATGCAGTCCTGCCCTTTATTGAATTGAATCAGTAAAAGTGAATGGTGGTGAAAAAATGGAACTGATCGTTGGCATAGTTGTGTTAATTGCAGCACATACTTATTTGGAAAAAAGAGGATTACCTCCAAAAATGGAGCAGATGAAATTACGTTATTTTCTAGTTATTGCAATCATTGGTATTTCAACTGTGATTATTTTGAGTGGACTTTTTGCTGGTTTACACCAACTTGTAGGAATTGTGACCATTCTTTTTGCCACAAGTATTGCTTATAAGTACCGAAAAAAATTTGAAAAAATGGAACGAGGAGAAGAAGTATGAAGAGAGTTTTAGGTATTTCAGTTTATCCAGACCACAGTGATAGTGAGACAGATCGTGCTTATATCGAACTGGCACATCGTTATGGTTTCCGTCGAATTTTTATGAGTATGTTAGAAATCAATGAAGATAGTGAAGTTGTCAAAGAAAAATTCAAAAATTTGATTTTTTTCGCCAAATCACTTGGTTACGAAACGATTTTAGATGTTGCACCAACGATTTTTGAACAGCTTGGCATTTCGTATGATGATTTGAGTTTTTTCCACGAATTAGGTGCGGATGGCATTCGTTTAGATTTAGGTTTTGATGGAAATAAGGAAGCAATGCTAACATACAATCCTTATGAATTAGCAATCGAATTAAATATGAGTAATGATGTTGCTTACTTAGATAACATTTTGACTTATCAAGCAAATACACCATTTTTATATGGTTGTCATAATTTTTATCCCCAAGAAGGCACGGCTTTACCTTTTGAATTTTTTGAAAAATGTAGCCAACGTTTTAAACGTCAAGGTATTCGCACAGCGGCATTCATTACTTCACAAGTTGGAGAAATTGGCCCTTGGGACATCAACGATGGGTTACCAACATTAGAAATGCATCGCCATTTACCTGTTGATGTTGCTGCAAAACATTTATTTGCGACAGACTTGATTGATGACGTTATTATCGGAAATGCATATGCTTCAGAAGAAGAGCTAGAAGCTTTAGGCAAGATTGATCGTTATCAAACTGTTTTTGCGATTGAATTTGTACCAGAAGTAAATGAAGTAGAGCGTCAAATCGTATTGAATGAGCAACATGTTCGTCGTGGAGATATTACCAACCAAGTGATTCGTTCAACTGAAGTACGAAAAAAATATAAAAATGTAGACAATCCTGTCCATGATGCAAGTTTTGAATTTCAAGTGGGTGACGTTGTGATTGGCAATGATCAATTTGGCAAATACAAAAATGAACTTCAAGTCGTTTTAGAGCCTCATAGTGATTCAAGAAAAAATAAAGTAGGAACAATTCGTGAAGAAGAGCTTATTTTATTGCCATTTATTCATCCTTGGTCAAAATTTAAATTTATTGAAAAGTAGGGTGTCGCCATGTTTGATTTAGTAATAAAAAATGCAAAAGAACTTAAAGGTCCGTCCTTTGAAATTGGTATTGAAAATGGGAAAATCAGCCAAATTGCACCCAAAATTACGGGAGAGACAAAAGAAACGTTGACCTTATCCTCACAGCAATATTTATCAGCTGGCTGGATTGATGATCATGTACATTGTTTTGAAGAAATGACGCTTTATTATGATTATCCGGATAAAATTGGCGTTGAAAAAGGCGTGACGACCGTTATTGATGCCGGAACAACTGGCGCAGAAAATATCGAAACGTTTTATCGTTACGCCAAGCAAGCAAAAACGAATGTCTATGCGCTACTGAATATCTCTAAATGGGGAATTGTCACGCAAGATGAGTTAGCTGATTTAAGTAAAGTGCAAGAAACATTAGTGAAACAAAAAATGAATGAACTTCCTGAATTCATTGTTGGAATCAAGGCACGAATGAGTAAAACTGTGGTAGGAAAAAATGGCATCACACCACTAGATTTAGCTAAAAAAATCCAAAATGAGAATCAGCATCTACCTTTAATGGTTCATATTGGTTCTGCGCCACCAGAATTAGCCGAAGTTTTAGCTAGAATGGAAAAGGGAGATGTCTTGACTCACTGTTTCAATGGAAAAAGTAATGGTATCCTTGATTCAGAAACAAATGAAATCAAATTGATTGCTAAAGAAGCCTTTGCGAAAGGAATCATTTTTGATATTGGTCATGGGACAGATAGTTTCAATTTTCATGTGGCAGAAGTCGCAAAACAAGCAAATATCAAAGCATCATCAATTAGTACGGATATCTATATTCGTAATCGTGAAAATGGACCAGTTTATGATTTAGCAACCACGATGGAAAAGTTACATGTCGTTGGTTATTCTTGGGAAGAAATTATTGAAAAAGTAACAAAGGCACCTGCGGAAAACTTTCATCTAGCCAATAAAGGGCAGTTGAAAGAACGATTTGATGCAGATTTAACGATTTTTGAATTTTTAGAAGAACCAAAAGTGTTAACAGATTCCAATGGTTTTACTCGGACGACGGATAGTCAGATCAAACCAGTCAAAACCATTATTGGAGGGGAAATTTATGACTGTCAGTTATGAAAAATTTCACTTAAAAGAAGTCATCAACGCTTCTGGAAAAATGACCATTCTAGGTGTATCAAAGGTTTCAGAAAAAGTGCTGGAAGCGCAGCGTTTTGGCGGTGAACACTTTTTTGAAATGAGTGAATTAGTGAAAGAAACAGGGAGCTACTTGGCTGGGCTACTTCAAGTCGAAGATACTCAAATCGTTTCGAGTGCCTCAGCTGGAATTGCACAGTCAGTTGCTGGCATTATTGGGCAAGGAAGTGCCTATCACGTGTATCACCCTTATACCAAAAAAATCACCAAGCGAGAAATCATTTTACCTAAGGGTCATAATGTGGATTATGGTACGCCTGTTGAAGTGATGGTTGAACAAGGTGGTGGACAAGTTGTCGAGGCAGGATATGCCAATATGTGTACACCTGATCACCTAGAAATGATGATTACGGAAGAAACAGCAGCAATTTTATATATTAAAAGTCATCACACCGTTCAAAAAAGTATGCTGAGTGTCCAAGAAGCTGCAGCAGTGGCACATCAACATGATCTTCCTTTAATTGTTGATGCAGCCGCAGAAGAAGATTTGTTTACTTATAGTCAACTTGGTGCCGACTTAGTAATTTACTCTGGCGCGAAAGCAATTGAAGGCCCTAGTGCTGGCTTAGTGATTGGCAAGAAAACGTATGTGGAATGGGTTCGTTTGCAAAGCAAAGGAATCGGACGTGCGATGAAAATCGGCAAAGATAATTTACTAGGCTTTACTCAAGCCGTTGAGGACTATTTACTTACAGGAAGTGAAACTGGGGAATCAATGAAAAAAAGATTACTTCCTTTTGTTGAGGCGATGAACCAACTACCAAATATTGAAGCAAAAATCGTGCAGGATGGTGCTGGTCGGGATATTTATCGGGCAAGCATCAAAGTTTCAGGTGAAAAGTCAGCTAAAGAAGTGATTACTGAGTTGAAAGAAAAAGATCCTGCCATCTATACAAGAGAATATCAGGCAAACAATGGTGTGATCGAATTTGATATTCGGTCAGTCACAGAAGCCGAAATGAAAAAAATTATTACACGATTAGCAGAAATTTTAAACTAAAACCAATTGATGAGGAGAATGAAGATGTCACTTAGTCCAAATTATTTAGCCGATCGAATTTGTCTAAACGTTTTAGCAAACTCTGTCGAAAATGCAAAAGCATGTTATGAAGCAGCCAATGGTCATATTGTTTTAGGTGTTCTTTCAAAAAATTACGAAACAGATGAAGCAGCAATTACTGATATGAAAAAATATCAAGAAGCAACGAATAATGCTTTGTCCGTTGGTTTGGGTGCGGGCGATCCCAATCAAAGCCAAATGGTCTCAAGACTGTCGGCTGTTTTGCAACCACAACATGTGAACCAAGTATTTACGGGAGTAGGTGCTTCACGAGCATTACTACAACAAGAAGAAACAGTTGTCAATGGTCTTGTGTCACCGACTGGAAAAGTGGGCTATGTCAATATCGCAACTGGGCCATTAAGTTCACAAGCACCTGCAGCTGAAGTACCAATTGAAACAGCTATTCAGTTGTTAAAAGACATGGGCGGGACATCCATTAAATATTTCCCTATGAAGGGACTTGCGCACAAAGAAGAATATCAAGCAGTCGCAAAAGCTTGTGCGGAATTCGATTTTGCGTTGGAGCCAACTGGTGGCATTGATTTGGCGAATTTCGAAGAGATCGTGCAGATTGCCGTTGATGCTGGTGTGAAAAAAATCATTCCCCATGTTTATAGCTCAATTATTGATTCAGAAACGGGAGATACAAAAGTTGAAGATGTTAAAACGTTATTGGAAATGATGGAGAAGCTGGTGAAGTAAAGTGAAAAAAATGAAGATTGGTGCATATGGTGAAGTGATGTTACGCTTGACGCCCCCTGAACATTTGCAATTGGAACAAACACATACTTTGCGAATGGCGTATACGGGAACAGGTGTGAATCTGGTTGGAAATTTAGCACATTTTGAAATAGAAAGTTATCTGTTGACGGCGTTACCCGATAATCGTTTGGGGAAAGCTGCCTTAGCTAATTTAAAAAGTTTAGGTATTCAAACAGCGTATATCGTTCAACAACATCAACATATTGGTACGTACTTTGCGGAGATGGGATTTGGTGCAAGACCAACCGAAGTGACTTACCAAAACCGAAAAAGTAGTTCGTTTAGTTTGTCTCCAATCGAAGCTTATGACGTGAAACAATTCATTGAGCAAGTGGATATGCTTCATATCTGCGGAATTAGTTTAAGTTTGACTGAAATTACAGCACAAACGGCGATTACGTTGGCAAAAGAGGCACATGCTGCGGGGAAAATCGTTTGTTTTGATTTTAATTTTCGCCCAAGTTTAAACCAAGAACCAGGGAAAAAAGAGCAAATGAAACAGCGTTACGAAGAAATATTGCCTTATTGTACGATAGTTTTTGGTTCCACCCGAGATTTGGTGGAGTTGATGCAATGGAAAACAGAAGTCTCCGTTTCAGAAAATGAAACAGCCTTTATCCAATCCTTTTTAGCACATTATGATATTACGTGGTTTGCTGGTACAAAACGCCAAGTGATTAATCACGAAAAATTTTTGAGCGGTTATTTGATAACGCCGACAGACGCATTTGAAATACCCAAACAACGATTAGAGGTTTTAGATCGAATTGGTGCTGGAGATGCGTATGCCGCAGGAATCCTACTTGGTTTTGCAGAAGGCTGGTCATTGGAAGAAACTGTTGCATTTGCTATTGCCAATGCACGACTTGCGCATGCGATTCAAGGGGATGTACCATTGACAACGCGAAAACAAGTCAAGCAATTATTGGAACATCCAGACACAGATTTGATTCGTTAAGAAAAAGGCTGTGGCTCAAAGTGGTTAGCTTTAAGTAATAAGGAATTTTTTCTAAAAATAGTTTCTCATGTTTTTATGAAAAAAAGACTTATTACCGAAGAAGCTACTTTGTGAACACCGTGAATAAAAGCTGTGGCTCAAAACGCTCAGCTCTAATAAATAAGAATAAATTTTCAGAAATTACTTCTAAAATTTTTGTGAAATTTATTCTTATTTTGAAGGAGTTGCTTCTTGAGTACCGAGGAAAAGGTTGTGGCGCAAAACGTTTAGCTCCGACAAGATAGCGAGCTGGCACTCAAAATAGCCTTTCATATTTTGAAGTGGATGCAAGCTATTGCGAGGAGTTGTTTTGGGAACACCGAAGAAAAAAGGTTGTAGCTCCAAGCGGTCAGCTTCACGCAATAAGAAATTTTTCTAAAAAAAGTTCCTCATATTTTTATGAAAAGAGGACTTGTTGCCTAAAAAGCTGATTTGGGAAATATCGCCTATTAAGAAACAGGAGCTGTGACAAAATTATTGTCACAGCTCCTGTTTTACTATGTTTGATGCTACTTTTTTTGTTTGAATTTTTTATCAATTAATTAGTCTACTCTAGTCCATTCATCTAGACTTTTCCCATTCTCATCCAGAATTTCAAGCCAACTGTTTGTCCCGCCAAAGTAAAGGAACAGACTCACTTCATTGACACTTTTCAAAATAATATCAGCAGTTGTTTTATTACCAGAAATTTTTTCTTGATGATCGGCACGTAATTTGTCACCATACTTTGCGGCGTAACTCACGGAACCATCTTTATTAAGCGGAGCTTCCTCCATCATAATAGCGCCTTTTTTAACTAGCATTTCATTTCGACTTTTCCAATAAAGGGTGGCTTTACTGCCACGAAAATGAACAGTGAATGGAATCTCACTGACTTCTTTTGTCCAACGATGACGTGCTTTGGCTGGTTTCTTTTTCTTTGTTTCTGCTGGCAAGAAGAAGTAACCGATTGTTGTCAGTATACGCAAAAATTGTTCGCGTGTTTCCTCGATTTTCGGTAAAACATTTGTAGGGATCTGCTTGGCAATTTCTTCTGGTTTCGAAATGGTTAAGTTGTTTTCTTCTGCGAGTACTAAAAAGGAGTGACTTAAATAATTTGCTTCTATTTCCCAAGGGAGCGTTACCAAAATAAGCGTATCGAAGTCCTTAGGTACGGAATCAATTCCAACACAGTGGCGATTTTGGAAGTATAATTCAAAAGAGTTGTCCATAGGTTCTACTTTCTTAGTTGAAATGGTTAAGGTTCCTTGGCTCTCAGCTAACTCGATAATTGTTTGGTCTGGTTTGATTGTTCCAGTAAATGAGATTGTCATAATGTTTTCCCTTCTCTCTCGTTTAGTTTAAGCAATAGCTACGTTCAGTTTAGCATGAATGAAAAACAACTTCCCTTTATTTGGCTTTAACTTTGGTGATTTTAGCAAAAGAACGCTAAAATAAAGAGAACTTGATAAGTTTAGAAAGAGGCGAGAACATGAATTATTTTATTAGTGATCTTCATTTTTTTCATGAGGCTCTATTAGGACAAAATGATTTTGCTCCACGTTTATTTAAAACAGTTGATGAAATGAATGCTCAACTTATCGATAGCTGGAATGCTATTGTAAAAGAGCAAGATACCGTTTATCACTTAGGTGATCTTGCCATGCATCCTCAGTATGAAAAGGGGAGTCAGGAAATACTTGAACAAGTGAAACAACTAAATGGGGAAATCCATTTTATTAAAGGCAACCATGATAGCCGTGCCTTTTTTCGTTATTTAGAAAAAAATGATCCTGGAATGATGAATCAAGACAAGAAGTTTTATTTTCATGATGTCGGTGCAATCGTTAAATTTAATCACCATCAATATTACTTAACGCATTATCCTTTATTGTTGGGGCAAAATGATGCCGTTCGTAATTTGCACGGTCACATCCATAATTATAGTGTTCCAATCGGCAATGACGTAAATGTGGGTGTAGATGCGCCGGAAAGGAAATTATTAGCCAAAACCTTACCATTCGGATCGCCATTATCAGAAGCAAACATTGATGAAATTTTTCAAGCAAAGCAAGAAGAATTAGCAAAAATTAACCGATTATGAACAAACTTCATCTTATATAAAACGGTGATTTTTTTGTTATAAATTATTGAAATTATTTTTGGTAAAATCTTAAGAACAAAGAGATGAAATTTTCAAAAAAATGACGTATAATGGAAAGCACTGAAAAGTTGCGACCTTCAACTCGTAGATGTTTCAGAAAATCTAATTGAAATGATGGTGATAGTATGACAGACAACAGCAAAACACGCGTTGTCGTAGGGATGAGTGGCGGAGTTGACTCATCAGTAACAGCACTTTTACTAAAGGAACAAGGGTATGATGTCGTTGGTATCTTCATGAAAAATTGGGACGATACTGACGAAAATGGCGTATGTACAGCGACGGAAGACTACAAAGACGTTGCAAAAGTTGCAGCGCAAATTGGGATTCCTTATTACTCTGTGAATTTTGAAAAAGAATATTGGGATCGAGTGTTTGAATATTTCTTAGCAGAATACCGTGCAGGACGGACACCAAATCCAGATGTGATGTGTAATAAAGAAATCAAGTTTAAGGCATTTTTAGATTACGCAATGGATTTAGGTGCAGAATATGTAGCAACTGGGCATTATGCACAAGTTTCTCGTGATGAAAATGGTGTGGTTCACATGCTTCGTGGTGTGGACAATAACAAGGATCAAACCTATTTCTTGAGCCAATTGTCACAAGAACAATTAGCAAAAACAATGTTCCCACTAGGCGGTATGAAAAAATCAGAAGTACGTGCCATTGCTGAACGTGCTGGCTTAGCGACAGCAAAGAAAAAAGATTCAACTGGGATCTGTTTTATTGGAGAAAAGAATTTCAAACAATTTTTAAGCAATTACTTACCAGCAAAAAAAGGAAACATGGTGACGCTTGATGGTGAAGTCATGGGACAACATGCTGGTTTAATGTATTACACAATCGGTCAACGCCAAGGATTAGGAATTGGTGGTGGCGGAAAGACACAAGAACCATGGTTTGTTGTTGGAAAAGACTTAACAACAAACACGTTATATGTTGGACAAGGATTTAATCATCCTGCCTTGTATGCAACAAGTCTTGAAGCAAGTGAAATTCATTTCACAACCAACAATGAAATGCCGAAAGAATTCAAATGCACAGCGAAATTCCGTTATCGTCAACAAGATGTTCCTGTAACGGTTCGCTTACTTCCTGGAAATCGTGCAGAAGTCATTTTTGATGAACCAGTACGTGCGATCACACCAGGGCAAGCAGTTGTCTTTTATGATGGAATGGAATGTTTGGGTGGCGGTTTAATTGATAATGCCTTCCAAGAAGCAAAAGTGTTGCAATATATCTAAAGGTTGCGGCCCAAATCGTTTAACTCCGAGAAGATAAGGAGTGGTGTTCAAAAACAGTTGCCATCGTTTGGAACAATCAAGAGTTATCACATGGAATTGATTTGAGAGCACCGAATATCAAAGGTTGCGGCCCAAATCGTTTAACTCCGAGAAGATAAGGAATGATGTTCAAAAACAGTTGTCATCGTTTAGAACAAACATTAATGATTATTTTAAGTAACGCAAGTAACAAAAAAATAAATAAAAAAATAGCTGCTCCTAATTGGGAGTAGCTATTTTTTTATTTACTAGCAGATAAGTTAAGAGAATTTGGTGTAAAAAAGGCTGGCTGACATGGCAACCAACCTTTTCATTTTTTAGTTAATGTAATTGTTTTTCTTTCAAAGAATGCTCTGTTAATGCTGAATCATCTAAAGAAACTGACTTTTCAACAACGGGTTCATGGATTTCTTGTGTATTATGACGGACTAATAAAAAATTAACCATAACGAGTAACGAGGTTGAGAGAAACACGCCCCGATAACCAAAAGCACTTGAAACGCTTGAACCAATCATTGGACCAATCACATTCCCTGTCGCTTGGAAAGATTGATTGTAACTAAAAATTCTACCAGCAGCGTGATGTGGTGAATATTTCGTGATCAATGCTTGAACCGCTGGAAGAAGACAAGCATCCGAGATCCCAACTAAAAAACGCAAACCAGCAAGCTGCCAAACATTTGTGACAAATGCCATTGGAATATAAACTAAGACGGCAAAGCCTAAGCCGATTGCTAGAATTCGTTCACTACCGATTCGATCACCAAGCCGTCCAAAACGAGGTGCTGCAATCAAAGTTGCTATCCCAGGAATCGATGCAATAATTCCGCTAACTAAAGTCACGTCTCCATGTCCATTCAATAACTGACGAATATACAAACTAATGATTGGACTAATTGAATTATTAGATGCTTGGATAATCATTGTAGTGATAAACATTCCCAAGACAACTTGAGGATACTTAAGCTCTCGAAAAATTTGTTTAGCAGAAACCATGTTTTCTTTTTTCACAGGTATAAATTCTTCATGAACAAAAAATAGACTAAGTAGAAAAACCAAAAATAAAATAATTCCAGTAATGAAAAATGTTGGACGATAGCCAAAGGTTGAAGCAGAAATACCACCTAACAGCGGACCGAGTAATGTTCCAGTAACTGATCCAGTAGCCAGTGTTCCAAGAACTTGACCACTTTTTTCTTTAGGAGTACCTGTCGCAACGAGAGCGGTGGCATTACTGATGTAGCCCGAAAAGATACCTTGCAAAAGACGTAAGCCAACAAGTTGATAAACATTGCTGACGCAACCCATTAAGGCAATCACAACTGCCATCCCAAGAGAAGCACGTAACAGCATCAATTTTCGCCCTTTTTGATCGGCAAGTTTTCCCCACCATGGGGAGATAATCGTCGTTACCAAAAAAGTAGAAGAAAAGGTTAAGCCACTCCAAAAATTCAACTGAGCGGTACTATAATGACCTAACGTATCTATGTAAAGTGACATAAATGGCATGACCAGACTGAACCCAATACCAGCCATAAAAGTTCCAAACCATAAAACGAGTAGATTGCGTTCCCAAACTTCTCTTCTTCTAAATATTTTTCTTTTTATTTCCGTAGTCAAGCAAAATCCTTCTTTCTGAAAATTTTCATCTACAGTCGATTATTATAAACTACAACTTGTAGTTTATCAACAAAACTTCCTTTTTTATCCGAGTTTTTCATGTTAAACTATGAATGTTAAGGATTTTTTTACTTATGAGGAGATTAAAGAAATGAAAAAGAGAAATCTGTCTCAAGAAAAAATCATCGACTGTTTTCGTGAGTTAGCAGAAGAAATGGATGTGCAACAACTTACTTTTCAACATTTAGCAAAACGTTTAGACATCAAGTCGCCTTCACTCTATAACTATTTTAAAAATATTCGTGAGGTGAAAACGGCGTTGACTGCGCAGCTTTTACGTGAACTGAATGACCAATTGTTACGAGCATTAGTTGGGAAAAGTGGTGCTGAGGCACTCCGAATATACGCAAAAACTTATCAAGAATTTGCTTTTGCCAATCGCGCAGTCTATGAGTTATTGATTAGTATTCCCCACACGAATGAAGAAATTTTACTCGATGGGATCCATGAAACGAATCAAATCATCTTGCAGATTTTTGAAGTATTTGAATTAACAAATGAAGAAAAAGTTCATCGCAGCCGTGAGCTAAGAAGTCTGATCCATGGGTATTTATCTTTACGTTTTTTAGGCTATTTTACTCGTGAACCACAAGTGGATCCAGAAGAAAGCTATCGCTGGATGATTGAAGATTTTATTGCGACATTGTCATCTAAAAAAGGTTTGGATAAATGAAAATTAAAATAGATTGATTTTCGTAAGAGTGATTTCTTGCAACTTTTTTGAAAAGTGACTAAGATGTAGCTATTGTGAAACGAGCAGAACAAAATGCTTACGTCTAAGTTGAAAAGAGGGAACGCAAATATGTATCAAGTAATAACCATGTTTGGTGATAATGAGCCATGGTGGTTTTTCGAGAATTGGGAAGAAGATATTCAAGATGAGAAAATCTTTGATTCTTTTGAAGAAGCCAAAGCTGAGTATGAAAAACAATGGATCGCAATCCATCAAAAATATGAATATATCAATGCGAAGAGCAACTTTCTAAGCGCCTTTTGGAATGAAGGAGAAGAGCGCTGGTGTGAAGAATGTGATGATGATCTCCAACAATATAAAGGTTTAGCTTTATTAAAAGAAAATCAACCACTCAGCGTAGAAAGTGGAAAGGAATTTTATGAAACAACTAATTCTAGCGGAAAAACCAAGCGTTGCCAAAGACCTAAGCAAGGTGCTTGGAGCTAATCAAAAACATAAAAATTATTACGAAGGACCCAAGGTGATTGTGACCTGGGCCCTTGGTCATTTATTGGGACTGAAAATGCCAGAAGACTTGAACAAAGAATGGCAGAGTTGGCAGATGGAAACATTACCGATGATTCCCAAAAATCTAGGAATCAAACCACTACCAAAAACTGGGCATCAATTAAAGGCAATCAAGCAATTAGCAACCCGAAAAGATGTGGATGAAGTTGTCATTGCAACGGATGCTGGAAGAGAAGGCGAGTTAGTCGCGCGCTGGATTTTAGAATACGTACATTTTAATAAACCAGTAAAACGTTTATGGATTTCTTCTCAAACAGATAAAGCAATCAAAGATGGATTTAAGCACCTCAAGCCAGCCAAAGAATACGATGCACTTTATGCGTCTGCTTTGGCAAGAGCAAAAGCAGACTGGTTAGTCGGTTTAAATGTGACACGAGCATTGACGGTTAAATATCAGGATAATTTATCTGCAGGCCGTGTGCAAACACCAACTTTAGCTTTAGTACGTGATCAAGAAAAGAAGATTGAACAATTTCGACCACAGACTTATTTTACAATCCATTTAGCGGTTGCTAACGAACAAGCGAAAATGATTCAAAAAAATCAATTTGCGTTGAAAAAAATAGAAGAAGCACAAGCACTTGTGAAAACATTAAGTCAGTCGAATGGTACGGTAACAGAGATTCAAGAAAAGCTAAAGACTGAACCTGCTCCGTTGCCTTATGATTTGACGGAAATCCAGCGTGAAGCGAACCAACGACATGGTTATTCAGCGAAAAAAACATTAAGTTTAGTTCAAAGTTTGTATGAAACACACAAAATCGTGACTTATCCGCGTACAGATAGTAAGTATTTGACAAATGATATGAAAAGCACGATGAAAGAGCGTCTACAAGCTGTTAGTGATTTTGCACCAGAAGTGAAACTTTACTTGAAAAATGGCGCAGTAGTGAAACAAACAAAAGTTTTTCAAGATAGCAAAGTAACTGATCATCATGCGCTGTTACCAACGGAAAATCGTCCACGTTATGAAAAATTGAGCAACGAGGAACAAAAAATTTATCAAATGATCGTAACACGTTTCTTAACGTTATTTGCTGAACCACATAAAGTGAGCCAGACAAAAATCACCGTAAATTTTGGAAAAGAAATATTTGTTTTTCGTCAAAATCGAGTGGTTCAAGCTGGCTGGAAGAAATCAGCGGAAGAAACGGTTAACGAAGTTGAATGGAAAAAAGGGCAGCGCATTACGCCAAACTTTACTATCAAAAAAGAACTTTCTGCACCGCCAAAGCCATTAACTGAAGCAAGTTTACTTGGATTTATGGAGAAGTATAGTTTGGGCACACCAGCGACTCGTGCGGAGATTATTGAAAAATTGATTAAATCAGAATTAATGGAGCGGACACCAGCTGGTCTACAAGTTTCGCCGAAAGGTAAGCAATTACTTGAGTTAGTTAATCCTTCATTAGTTACACCAGAATTGACTGAAAGTTGGGAAAAAGATCTGGAAGCCATTGCCGCAGGAAAAAAACAGGCGGGTCAATTTTTACAAGGAATTGAAAAGGAAACGAAACGTTTAGTTCAAGAAATCAAAACAAGCAAGCAATCTTATCAAGATTTTTCAATTACACAAAAGAAATGTCCTGAATGTGGTTCAAATTTACGAGAAAAAAATACGCGTGACGGTAAAATCTATGTCTGTACGAATGCGGACTGTAGTTATCGTCGACGAAAAGATCCTAAGGTGTCGAACCATCGTTGCCCACAATGTCATCGAAAAATGGAAATCATTGAGGGGAAAAATGGCACTTATTTCCGTTGTAAATATGATGGAACGACAGAAAAAATGTTAGGGAAAAAAGAGCAAAAGAAAAAGATGACGAAGCATGAAGAGCGTCGTCTGATGAAAAAATATTCACAGGCGGAAGAGCCGGAAGAAAGTCCTTTGGCAGCTGCTTTAAAAGCTGCGATGAAAGAGTAGTAGAAAAAGGATGTGGCGCAAAATGCTTAGCTCCGACAAGATAGTGAGCAAACACGCAAAATAGCTTTTCATATTTTGCCGTGGATGCAAACTATCTGGAGGAGTTGTTTTGGGAACACCGTGAATAAAGGATGTGGCGCAAAGCGTGTAACTTCAAGCAATAAGGAGTTTTTTCTAAAAATAGTTTCTCATGTTTTTATGAAAAAAAGACTTATTGCCGAAGAAGTTGCTTTGGGAACACCGTGAAAAAGGTTGTGAAAGAAGTGCTCTGCTCCAATAAACAAGAATAAATTTTCGGAAATTGCTTTTCAAATTTTTGTGAAATTTGGACTTATTTGGAAGGAGTTATTTCTTGAATAACGTGAATAAAGATTGTGGCGCAAAATGTTTAGCTTCGACAAGATAGTGAGCAAACACGCAAAATAGCTTTTCATATTTTGACGTGTATGCAAACTATCTGGAGGAGTTGTTTTGGGAACACCGTGAATAGAGGTTGTGGCACAAAACGTCTTGCTTCAAACAAGTAAGAACACTTTTCTAAAAATAATAGCTCAAAATTAGTTAAACAACTAAAGAATAAAAGAAAATCAAAAAAGCCACGCAAGCTTCTACATGAGAAGCTGCGTGGCTTTTTATAAGATTTCTGCTATTTTTCAGCAGATTGTTTGATATGAATAAAGAAAATTTGAACCAGACTTATTTACTTAATTTCAAATGCCTATAAACTTTCAAAAATTGGCAGATGATTTAAATACTTTAGAATTTTTTGGAAATCTACAAAATCGATAATTAATGTTGTTGTATTTATGTTTGGGTGAAAGCCAACTGTGTCTTTTTGGTCGATTGCCGCATCAATAACTACTTGAATTTGATTTTCGGTATCGTGCATAAGGGCTAAAGGCGTGAGGGTGCCAGCAGGAACGCCTAATAATTGGGTCATTTGTTCTTCTGATAAAAAAGAAAGACGCTTCTCAGCTAATTCATCGGCTAACTTTTTTAAATCAGCATGTTTTTCATCAGGCAAGATAACAAGATAAATTTGCTTGCCTTTTTTTGATTTCAACAATAAATTTTTAACTTGAGGACCAGGTAAATCAAATGTCAAATTTTTAACAGATGTAATTGCTGGATGGTCCACTTTTTGATAAGAAATTCCTAGGTGAGAAAGTAGCTCGTACGCTTCTTGTTCAGTTGCTTGTGGCATATTTCATTCGACCTCCTTCATTTATTTTTATTTTAACAGGTAAAAAAAATTTGACAAATGAAAATTAATCCTGTAAATTACACGTAAGTAAATGAAATGACATCGAAAAGAAGAGTAGCCATTAGCAGTTTTTAGAGAGTCTCTGGTTGGTGCGAAGAGATAGCAACTAATTGTGAAACACATCTTGGAGTCGGTTTTTTGAAATTGAGAAGTAGGAGAACCCGGGTAGCCCGTTATAGCTGCGGTCATTGTTTGATGACCAGATGAGGTTGGCTGACTGTGAAGTGCCAACAAAAAAAGGTGGAACCACGTTTATTCGTCCTTTGGTCATAACGACCAAAGGCTTTTTTTTTCACCAATTTCTGGAAACAAGACCGCTAGAGGTTTTTTCTGCAAGGAAAAAGCAAACAGAGGTGGAACCACGTGTAAACGTCCTCTTGGCATCAAGCCAAGAGGGCTTTTTTTATTTAAAGGAGGAAAAACAATGAAAGATTTAATTGAAGTTATGCCGCAATTATTAGTTGGAGCACTGACAACCTTGAAATTATTTTGTTTGACATTAGTCGGCTCACTACCACTCGGATTGATTTTAGCGTTAGGATTATCGCTCAACTTTAAGCCAATTCGTTATCTTCTTCAAACGTATGTCTGGGTTATGCGAGGAACACCATTACTTTTACAATTGATTTTTGTTTTTTATGGGTTACCAACGATTGGGATTGTCTTCGATCGTTTTGAAGCAGCTTTACTAGCTTTTGTATTAAATTATGCGGCATACTTTGCCGAAATCTTTCGCGGGGGAATCCAATCTATTCCACAAGGACAGTATGAAGCAGCACAAGTTTTACAATTTAGTCCTTTTCAAACAGTGACGAAAATCGTGATCCCACAGGTAATAAAAATTGTTCTTCCTTCTGTAGGAAATGAAGTCATCAACTTGGTGAAAGATTCTTCATTAGTTTATATTTTAGGTTTAGGGGACGTTATGCGTGCAGGAAAAATTGCCATGGAACGGGATGCTAGTTTATTACCATTACTAGGTGTGGCAGGAATTTATCTTGCACTGACAGGAATCTTGACATTGATTATGAAACAAGTAGAAGAGAAGTTGAACTATTATCGCTAGGAGGAAAAAAGATGATCGAATTAAAAAAAGTAAGTAAAACATTTGGTAAAAAACAAGTAATCAAAGAGTTAGATTTAGTCATTCCTGATGGTAAGACATTAGCTATCGTTGGTCCTTCTGGTGGCGGGAAGACAACCCTCCTTCGTGTATTAGCTGGGCTTGAAAAAACAGATAGTGGTGAGTTTTATTTAGATCAAGAACCATTTAACCCAGCGGAACTAAAAAATCGGGAACAAGTGGTAGGCGTTGTATTCCAAGATTTTCAATTATTCCCACATTTAAGTATTTTCGATAACATCACTTTAGCGCCTAAGAATGTGTTAAAACAGCCAAAAGAAGTGTATACCAAAAAGGCAAAAGAGCTGGCAGAGTCTTTAGGTATCAGTGATTTATTAGACAGCTATCCTTTCCAATTGTCAGGTGGGCAAAAGCAACGTGTTGCAATCGCACGCGCGTTAGCTATGAATCCCAGAGTGTTAGCTTACGATGAGCCAACAAGTGCACTAGACCCTGAGTTGCGTCAACAAGTTGAAAAGTTGATTGTATCTCTGAAAGAAGAAGGTGTAACTCAAATTATCGTGACCCATGATTTAGTTTTTGCAGAAAATGTGAGCGATCAGTTATTAAAAGTAACACCAAACCAGTAAAAGAAAGGGAGAAAAAATAGATGAAAAAATTTACTCAGGCATTATTTTTAGTTCTTTTTATTTTACTCGGACTTTCTGGTTGTGGACGAAAGCCAACAGAAGACAGTTGGGCGACAATCAATCAAGAAAAAGAAATCACGATTGGCTTAGACGATACGTTTGTTCCGATGGGGTTTCGTGATAAAGATGGTAAGTTAACTGGCTTTGATATCGAGTTAGCTAAAGCTGTGTTTAAAGAATATGGAATCAAGGTCAACTTTCAACCGATTGACTGGTCAATGAAGGAGTTTGAGTTGACTAATGGAACGATTGATCTGATTTGGAATGGCTATTCCAAAACCCCTGCACGTGAAAAAAAAGTACAGTTTACACAACCTTACATGGAAAACATGCAAGTTTTAATAACGCCTAAAAGTTCTAAAATCACAAGTTTTGCAGACATGAAGGGGAAGATTCTAGGTGCTCAAAATGGTTCATCAGGTTACGATGTCTTTACGAAGCAACCGGAAGTCCTAAAAGATTATGTTAAAAACCAGGAAGCTGTTCTATATGATAGCTTTAATGAAGCATTGATTGATTTGAGAAGTGGTCGAATTGATGGTTTATTAATGGATCGTGTGTATGCAAATTATTATTTGAAACAAAAAAATCAATTGCAAGATTATCACATTTTAACTGGAGATTATGCAAGCGAGGATTTTGCAGTAGGGGCGAGAAAATCAGATCAGACATTAGTGACAAAAATCAATCAGGCGTTTAATCAACTAGAAGCCTCAGGTGAGTTTCAGAAACTGTCACAGCGATGGTTTGGGGAAGATGTGACGCCAAAATGACTAAATGAAAGATAGTTTAAGAAATCAGTAACGGGGTTTCTTGAGCTATTTTTTATTTAAGTAAGTAAATATAAAGAAACAGAAGAGAAGGTTACCCTATAAAAAAGGAACACTGGTATGTGAAGATAAGAGCAGGTATGCGTCCGTTTGGATCACTCATGTTTTTTTTATAAATGTAAAAAAGAATGTTATCATAAATGAGACATATTTTTACGGAGGAACAGTTTAATGAAAAAGGGTGTAGGGTATTTAGTATGTGTGACGTTGCTGTCAACAATGATGTTAGCAACGACAAGTGTTCTTGCTGAAGAAACAATTGATACAACGACGAATACAACAATGAATAAGCAGACGATAATGTCTACTTATACGGAGGAACAAACGAAAAGTAGTACAGTTACAGAGGAAGACCAAGTTGAAGAAGTACAGACAACTATTGTCAATGGGGAACAAGTAACTGTTGAACCACCAGTCAAAGAAGGTCAAGCTGAGGCAGAGGCAACGGAGGCACCAAAAGAAGAGTTGCAAGAAGGTGGATCAAGTCTTTATGCGCGAAGTGCGATTCAAAGTTCTGTTCAAACATTTCCGATGTATCGTTTATTCAATCCCTATAGTGGGGAACATTTTTACACAAGAGATACTGGTGAGCGTGATAAACTGAGAAAAATTGGCTGGAACTATGAAGGAGTTGGCTGGCAAGCGCCAACAACTGGTGCACCTGTTTATCGTTTGTACAACCGTTACAATGGGGAACATTTTTACACGCTAAATGCGAAAGAGCGCGACAATATCACTAAATATGGTTGGAAGTATGAAGGCATTGGTTGGTACTCTTACACTGGCACAAATGGAATCCCCGTTAGCCGTCTGTATAGTAAACGGGTCAACTGGCATCATTACACGCTAGACGAAAACGAAAAAAATGTGATTAGTAAACAAGGCTGGAACTATGAAGATGTAGGTTGGTATGCGGTAGGGAATGGCCAACAAACGAATGATGACTATAAGCTTCTTGGTGTAAAAAATTACAACCAATACGCTTTAGGTGCACCAAGCGGTTGTGAGGGTGCTTCATTACTGCAAGCTTTACAATACAAAGGAAAAATCACTAACTGGAGCTTAACTCAATTTTTAAATACGATTCCTAAATCTACAAATGGAAATCCAAATACTGGTTTTGTTGGCAGTCCTTTTGTAGAAAATTCTTGGACCTATTCCGCAATCTATCCTGCACCATTAACAACTTGGGGACAAAAGTATGGCAATGTTCAAAACATTTCTGGAAGTTCGATGAATATTCTTTTAAATGAAGTGAAAAGCGGGAACCCAGTTGTTGCTTGGGTAACGATTAATTTCCAACCGATACGCTGGGGTAACTGGAATTTTGGGGTAGCGGCCAATAATAATCACGCAGTAACACTCGATGGCTACAACAAGGGCAGTAATCAAGTTCATGTTTCTGATCCAATCAGTGGCTCATATTGGCTAAGCCGAACAACATTTGAGAATATTTACAATGCAAGAAAATATGCAGTAGTTGTAAAATAAGTAAAAGACAAGACAGGGACAAAATTAAAATCCAGCCGTTCTTAACACAGTTTCCAATTTAAAAAACGCCTAAAATTATCGTTTTCAAAACGAACTTTGGGCGTTTTTCTATTTAATAGAATAATCAGTTAGGAGAGGAGGAACCTTCAAGTGAAAAGCTTCTTTTATTTGAATTCACTATACCGACAAACTTGCAACAATTCATTGACTATTTAGTCAGTTAAAGCACTAATTAGCGACAGTTATGAGTGAGCCGTTTATTCATAATACTTGGATTGCTGAAATTATACTCAATTTAAAATTCAAAAGTACTTGCATTTTTTTTCGTTTATATGTATAATTTCGATAATTTAGGGTTATTTTTCAGGAAAAGGGGTAAGGTGAAATGTCAAAGTATCAACGGAAAGTTTTATTGTCAACATCAGCGGGAATCGCATTAGAAAATATGGATATCATGTTTTTAGCTTTTTCTTTATCTTCAATGATTGCAACTTTTCATATTAGTGGAACACAGGCGGGAATGATCGCTACAATCACTAATTTGGGGATGCTCGTTGGAGGTATTTTTTTTGGGCTCATGGCAGATAAATATGGACGAGTAAAAGTATTCTCACAAACAGTCATTTTATTCTCAATTGCTTCATTATTGATGTTTTTTGCTTCAAATATCTATCTCGTTTATCTTTTTCGTTTTATCGCAGGGATTGGTGCAGGAGGAGAATATGGCGCATGTATGTCCTTAATTTCTGAAAGCTTTTCGAAAAAACAAATTGGAAGAGCTTCTTCGATTGCAGGAATTGGCGCTCAGGTAGGGGCTGCTTTAGCAGCTATTTTAGCAGCTCTCGTTATTCCTTTGCTAGGTTGGAAAATGTTGTATGTTATTGGGGTACTGCCAGTACTAATGGTTTTATTTATACGTCGAGGATTGAAGGAACCAGAGGAATTCCAGAAAAAGCGAGTGACTGGTAAACCAACGAAACTGATTAATCTATTTGAAACAAAGAAACTAGCCTGGCAAACAATTGGTCTAAGTATCATGGTGACAGTGCAAATTGCTGGTTACTTTGGTTTGATGAATTGGTTACCTTCCATTATGCAGAAACAATTAGGTTTATCTGTCTCAGGTTCTTCAATATGGATGGTTAGTACGATTGCAGGGATGTCACTAGGAATGTTGACTTTTGGTATCATTATGGACAAATTAGGACCTAGAACTGCATTTACGTTATTTTTGATTTGTTCTTCATTGTCAGTATTCCTACTGGTAATGGCTCACAGTCAGTGGAGTTTAATCGCAGCTGCAGTTGTCGTTGGCTATTTTATCAACGGCATGTATGGCGGGTACGGTGCAATTATTAGTAGTTTATATCCAACTGAAATTAGAGCAACTGCGAATAATTTCATTATGAACTTAGGACGTGCAGTTGGTGGTTTTTCTTCTATTATTATTGGTTTTTTGATGGATCATTATGATTTGACCGCAGTTATCATTTTTTTAAGTAGTATTTATCTAGTTAGTTTGCTGGTTTTGATGACACTTACTGAGGTTAAAGCTTTAAAGGTAAGTTTGCAAGAATAGATGGTGTTGAAAGTGCTTAGCTGATTTAGATGCTAAGCTCTTTATTTATTACGTGATAAAAGGGACTACCTTCAATAGATAGTCCCTCAGACTGTAGACAAATACGTTCAACATTTAGAAAATAGAGAGTTGAACGTATTCTTTGTCTTAGTATCAAAGTAAAAAAAGAAAGATGAAGGCTTTTCTTTTAGCCCCGTATGCACTGTGACTTTTCCCAACAAGGAAACCATCATGTATTGATTTATTTCATTCATTGAGAGTTTTGACATGTTTCTTCCGTATTTATTTAAAGCGTTTTCGTGTATTGAGTGTAAAATAAAAAAACTGTAGATGTCACCCCTTTTTTGGGACTTTATTTATAGTCTGGAACCTCTTTTGTGTGAGCAAAAGAGGTTTTTGTTTTATAGAAAAACAAAATGGCTTATCGTACTAGTCCTGACTGAATAAATTTCATTTAAAATCATTTGGCCAGCTATTTAGGAATAAATGGCTGGTTTTGGTCGTTAAAAAAGCAAATTTCCTCCTTGCTACAGAAAAATGGACAATTTCGGACAAAAGAAAAATGCGGAAATTTCGAGCGCTTGCTAACATAAATTATAGAGTTGAAGTACTTGATTCGCCAGCCACCACCATAATGCGAAAGGGGGGATAATATGGGCAGTATGGAAATGAAAAATATTAATGTTTATCGTGTGGGATTTTGTAGTCAAAGAAAAAATGGTGGGATGTTACATGTAGAACGAGCTTTTGGATTTGAGCCAGAGATGACTGAAGCAGAAATCAAAAAATTTTTGTTTGCTCGTATGGGAAGAATTTTATCGATTGAATATATTGATGAAATTGAGCGAGATGTCATATGTTGGTAATTAAGTTGCTAAAAAGAAGATGGGAGTAAAATAGTGTGTAAATTTATTCGTTCATGTTTTCTAGTACTTCTTTTTACGCTGACCTTGGGTTATACCTCGGAGGTAAATGCCAGAACAACGGTCCAAAGAGAATCTGAAGTACGTGTGAGAATCATCAATCCGCAAGATAGTAAGTTGGTCAATAACGAGAACAATTTGCTTCCCAAAACAGGGAGCATTGCAAATAACAAGTTCTTCTTTAGCGGTGTATTACTACTGTTGAGTGGAGCATATTTAATCAAAACTAGAAAAAGAAAGAAGGAACAGGAATAATGAAAAAAATTGGATTAACAGCTGTCGGTATTTTAGCTATTACAGGAGGTAGTGTTGTTGCACAAGCTACAACCGAGTTTCCAGAAGCAGGAAAAGCAGAGAGTTCTGTACGAGTATTGATTGAAGATGATGGAGAAATTGTCATTCCACCGATTGATCCGGAGGTGCCAGAACCACCAATTGACCCAGAAAATCCAAATCCAGAACCTGGTTTACTAGATGTTTTGTATGTATCTCCTTTAGATTTTGGCACAGTTGTGTTGAATGGTGAAGAACAAGTGATTGATGCTGCAGATGATGTAGATAAAGCAGGACAAGTTTTTTCACCAATGGTTTCCGTTCAAGATCGACGCGCAGATGCGCAACGTCAAGGCTGGGCTTTAACGGTTCGGTACGAAGCTGATTTCTTAGATGGTGCAGAAATCAAAATGAATCCATATGTTCATAGTAGTAACCAAGAAGAATTTGGGATTGAAACTGGCGGAGAAATTTCATTAAGCACTAATGCAACAACCTTTGCGGAAGCTGGTCAAGTACCATATGCACGTCACACGGTTTCCATGGGAATGGCACAACCAGATCAAGCTGTTCAATTAGTTATTCCTGGAGAAGATTATGCTTCAGGTGAGTATACAACGACGATTATCTGGGAATTAACAGACGGTCCGTTGGGCTAAACATTGGGTAACTCAAACTAAAACTCCTTATGAAAAAAGTATTTAAAATAACAACAACAAACTTAGAAAAATAAAGATTAGAAAGCAGGAAAAAGATGAAATCAATCAAATTAATGAGCACAGCTGCCTTAATGGCAATGCTAGTAGGAACAGGTATTCAAGTTTCTGCAACGACATATAATGGACCGCTTGATGCAAACTCTTCAGTTACAGCGGAAATTACGATTCCACCGATTGATCCAGAAAATCCAGAGATTCCGCCAATCGATCCAGAAAATCCGGAACCACCGATTGATCCAGAAGTGATTAACCCAGATCGTGGAGATGGGTTATCGATTCGTTATGTCTCTTCATTAGACTTTGGAAGTGCGGAATTCTCAACAGAGGCTCAACGTTTGACGGCAAGCCTAGACTCTGGGCTTAATGAAGAGTCAGAAGTACAAGAATTTGAAAACATGGTCACGGTAGAAGATATTCGTGGGGAACGAGATGGCTGGACATTGACCGTTCGTCAAGCAACAGCATTCATGGACGGCTCTGTTATGACGCTGAATCCACATGTGGCAAACAATGACTATGGCGTAACAATTACTTCGGGTGCGCTAATTGTCAATACAGAAGATGAAGTTTTTGCACAAGCGGATAATCAAGAGGCCGATGCTGGTGTGATTTCCATGGGGATGGGGAATGTCACACTAGATGTACCCGCACGTGCAGGTGTAGGGGCATACGAAACAAGTTTGATGTGGAATTTGACAAACGGACCTGAGTAAGTCAAGACAAAAAAGCAAAAAAGAATGAACAACAGAAAAGGGTACTTATTCCCTTTTCTTGTTCATAACTAAAAAACAGTCAAAAAAGAAAGGAAGATGCATACGTGCGACGAGTAGTAGTGGGATTGATTTGCGTTGCCTCTGTAGTAGGTTTGTTTTTTACGGGAGGCAGTGTAGTAGAAGCAAGTTCACCTGATTTTAGTGTACAAGCAGTGTTGCCCGAAAGCCAAACGAATGAAGGCGTTTCGTATTTTGATATCAACTTAGAACCAAAACAGGAAGAGATGTTGGCAGTTCAAGTTACAAACAATTCGGAAGAAGAAATGACCCTTGACATAGGTGTGAATACTGCAACAACCAATAGTAATGGTGTGATCAACTATGGATTTAGTGAGGCAGAACCAGACGATACCTTGCCGATTAATTTTGCTGGAATCGTTGAACTTGAAGACCAATCAATCACACTAGCTGCAAGCGAAACGCGCACGGTTGAAGCGAAAGTAAAGATGCCAGAACAATCTTTTGATGGCATCTTACTGGGGGGAATCACGGTTTCTGAACAAGTATCGGAAAATGAGAGCCAAATCACAAACCGCTTTTCCTATTCCTTAGCTGTGGTCATTAACCAAACGGATCAAGAAATTTCACCTGTGGTAGACCTAACACAAGTAAACGTAGACCAACGAAACCGTCGAAGTTTTGTGATTGGTTCGATTCAAAATCAAGCAGCAATGATTTTGAATGACGTACAGGTAGAAGCACAAGTGTTTGAAAAAGGAAACGAGACACCGATTTATACAGAGGCACGAGGCGATATGCGCATGGCACCTAATTCGACTTTACCTTTTGGGATTAGTACAGGGACGAAACCATTACAGGCTGGCGACTATCGACTAAAAATGGTTGTTGCTTCTGGCAAGGAAGAGTGGCAATTCGAAAAAAATTTTACCATCACCGCAAAAGAAGCCAGAGAACTAAATGAACAAGCGGTGAATTTAGAAACGAATCGAACCGGTCTTTACTTGGCAATTGCTAGTGGTGTGGTCGTGTTGTTATTATTAGTGATTGCTTGGTTAGTGTACTCAAAACGAAAAAAGAAGTAGGTGAAAATATGAAACAGAAAATTTGGCAGAAGTTTTCCGTTCTGTGTATGGTTTTAGCTTTGATGATGCCAAGTATCGTGCAAGCAACAGAAATCGTCGCCACAAGTGAGGCGGAAGTAAGCACTGATAAAATTGCAGAAGAAACTTCTGAAACTGAAGAGGAGATAGAAATTTTCGATGAGGAACTGGTGAACAAAGATAGCGAAGCAGAATACATTGTTGAAGGGGATGCTTCTGCTGATTTAAAAACAGATAATCACTCAAATGAAAATGAGTCACCAGATCCGGGAACAGGAAATAAAAATGAGTTTATAAAAGAGGAAACCGTAAATACGGAAGAGTCTGAAAGTGAACAAGTTGAACCGAAGCTGGAGATTACATCAACTAATGTAATCGTGAACGATATGGAATTTAGTTTTGGGGGGAGCGAGGGAAATTCATTTGCAAAGCTTGTAGGTTATCATGGTGGCGGAGGTGACGTAGTAATTCCATCGGAGGTTGTAAACAGTGCTGATGGTTGGACGATGCCTTCGCCAGTTACAGGAATCGGATCTAATGCGCTCAAAAAGAAAGGATTAACGAGTGTAAAAATACCCAATAGTATAGAAATGATTGGATCTGGTGCATTTAGAGAAAATGACCTTACTAGTTTAGAAATTCCAGCTAGCGTGAAGGTGATTTTGAACAACGCGTTTCAAGGTAATAACCTAACAAGCATAAATCTATCCAGCGGAATAGAAGAGATCCAAACGGCTGCATTTTCGTTTAATAAACTTAATAGTATAGAAATCCCAGCTAGTATAGCAAGTCTCGGAACCAATGCGTTTTCGAGTAATAGTACCTTGGCAAATGTAAAAATTCTCAATCCC
This sequence comes from Enterococcus sp. C50, assembly GCF_040887505.1. NCBI lineage: Bacteria > Bacillati > Bacillota > Bacilli > Lactobacillales > Enterococcaceae > Enterococcus > Enterococcus sp. C50. The sequence continues at coordinate 271,549 of NZ_JBFOFW010000003.1, forward strand.
CATGATGAATTAAGTTTCGATAGCGGTGTCTTTGCTAATAGTCCGGTACAGTATATAGAAACTGAGGTAGAAAGTGTAAACAAATTGTTAGAAGTGCTCAATCCATCGGCAATGCACTTTGTGAGTGTGAGAACAATTCTACGTGCACTTGACTATAAATCCGGGACTGAAAAGGCACTTGAGGTGGGACTTGGTGAAGATGTCGGCTATGAAATCTCCCAACAATATCAGATTGAATCAATATCCAATGAAATTTGGAAAGAGTATACACCAACAGTTCAGTGGATGAAAAACGGAGCTACCTTATCTGGTGAAATCAATCCACTACTAGCCCTTGATTCAGTAACTGCAAACGACAGTGGTGTGTATCATGCGGTAGTTGATGGCGTGATATTTCCTGAACTCACTTTAAAAGTAGAAGGACAGAACGAATTTGAGTTCGAATTTAGCGGTACAGATGGAAATTCGACTGCAACTCTTATTGGTTATAACGGTGCAGGTGGAGATGTAGTGATTCCATCAGAAACTGTGAATACAGAAGCAGGCTGGGATGAGCCTTCACCAGTTACTGTAATTGAAAGCAATGCGTTTTACGGTAAGCAACTTACCAACGTGAACGTACCAGATGGCGTGACGAGCTTAGGTGTCTTTGCGTTCTATGATAATCAGCTTACAAATGTGGAATTGCCAGATACTATAACGAATATGGGATCTTATGCTTTTGCCAATAATAGAATTACCCATGTAAATATCCCAAAGAATCTAACAGTGTTAGAAGATCACGTGTTTCTAGGAAATAATCTCACAAATGTAACCCTTCCAGAGGGCATTATAAGTATAGGAAATAATGCCTTTGCCTTGAATGAGTTAACAGATATTTATATTCCTGAATCTGTAACAAGTTTTGGGACAGGCGTATTTCAAGGAAGTCCGCTACAATATATCGAAACCAGTTTAGAAAACATTGATACATTAAAGAACCTACTAACTTCAACGGTTATGAATGGCGTTATTGACAGAACGGTTCTTCGTGCACTTGAGTACGAAATCGGAACGAAGAAAGAAAGATCTGTTTTAGTTGGCCAAACGATTGATTATGCAATTTCGCAACAGTATCGACTTCGATCAGTGGACACTTGCGTATGGGATGCGCATCTACCAGAAGTACAATGGGAAAAAAATGAATCAGCTATTGAGGGAGCGACTTCTCCATTCCTAGAGCTTTTAAATGTTCAAGAATCAGACAGTGGAATCTATAAAGCAATTGTGGATGGAACGCCGTTTCCTGATTTACAGCTAGAAGTTATTCCAGAATTAGAACCGGAAATTCCAGCGATTGATCCAAGTGAGCCTCCTGCATCACCAGAAAATGTGAACCCAGATGTTGCCGGATTATCGATTCGCTATGCAAGTGACATTCACTTCAAGTCAGCACCATTTAGCGTATCTGACCAAGATTTATTTTTAGATACTCAAGAAAATCAACCAATGGTAACGATCCAAGATATGCGACCAAAATCAGAACGTTCTGGCTGGGAATTGTTGGTGAGTCAAGATACATCGTTTATGAATGGTGCAGAAATCGTGATGAATCCATTTATTCATCAAGCCAATCAAGACAACTTACTCATAGACCCGTCTTCAGAGTTAGTTTTAAATGATGCACCTCAACGATTCGCAGGAACCACCACTAACCAATCAAATCCATTTGGTATTGTTTCGATGGGAATGGAGAGTGAAGGGAAGCCAATGCGTCTCAGAGTGCCCGGAAAAACTGGGGTGAACAGCTACGAAACAACTGTTCATTGGCAGTTAGTGACAGGACCATAGCATTTTTTTAGTTGGTTTAACACAATGAAAAACACAGGAGACTATTGTCTAATATTAAGAAAATGACTGAGTTGATGAAACAGTAAAATGAAAAAAGTCGAGACACTGACGAAAATATCAATGAATAGTCATGAACAATGCAATCTATATATGAAGTCGTAGCTAAATACTTTGATTATCTGTTATCAAAGTATTTAGCATAAGACTTTATTTATAAGTACAGACTTATTAAATAAACATTTGATTCGCTAAGGTGAACGATAAGTAGCTCAAAAAAGGAGAATTTTCTAATTCATGGTATGATAATTTTATAAATACTGTAAACGCCCACAAATAATGTGCTGAGAGAGCTGAAATACATAAAAAGGCATTAAGTAAGGAGGGGAAAGGATGTGTACAAAATTGGTCGTCGATTAGTTTTAAGTAAGACGTCAAAAAGAAAAATAGCTATGCTGAATTACTTATTAGCAGGACCAAAGACCATTCAGGATACTGCAAAACACATTCATGCTTCAGAAAAAACAGTTCGGCGATTATTAGCTATTTTAGAAGATGAGTTACCAAGTGAGATTAAAGTAGAAATTTTAAGATCATCTGTTCTAATCTTACAGGTCTCGGATTATTTTGTCTTTTCGTCGCTAATGAAATCTTGGGCAGGAGATAGTCCACTGTTCAATGTCGTTGAAGCACTTTTCTATAGCGAAAAACTAACAATCACGGAATATGCGGATCAACTTTTTTTGTCTGAATCATCGACTAGAACATATCTAAAACTATTAGAAAACATAGTGGAGGAGTATAACCTGACCTTGAAGCTATCACCAGTGGTTATTTTGATAGGAAAGGAGGCTGATGTTCGTTATTTTTATTTTCATTTTTTTCATTATTCAGGCGAATTAGCTACTGAAAGCCCACAATATCAAATAAACGCCAAAGGCTTATACGATTATTTGGACTATCTTGCTTTAGAATATCAAATTCCTTTATATGTTGATTACTCGCGAGTGTTGCTGTGGATGTTTGTAATCGAAACTCGATTGTCACAAGGAAACACAGTGATAATCGATGAGAAGATCATTACTCAATATTGGAACACATCTTACTTTCAGCAGTATATGAAAGCATTTCAACTCTTTTTTTCGACAAATGAAATTTGGAAAAATAGTTCAAAGTCTGAGTTGGTTTATGCCTATATAACAAGGTTAAGTACAGTTGTTTATGAAGATGGAAAAGTCTATTTTGTAGATGAATATATAGAAGAATTAGAAAAATACCATGGAATTGTCTCGGAGTTTTTTTCCCAATACCAATTGAATCGTGTCGTCTATTCTGAACTAGAATTCAAATTGAAAGCTTTTTTAACGAATTTATCTTTTTTGACAGATACGACTGTATTACATCAACGGCTTGGTGTAGAGGCTCATTTTCCTGAAACGTATGCGCCAATATATAATTTGTGGGAAGAATTGTTGGAAAATTCCGACTGGAAATTTAAACATGATGTGGCAAGAAGTCTAAGTTATTTGACTTGTACATCACTGATGCAAAGGGATTATAATTACAAAAATGTTTTATTCGTTTTAACCGGTGAACCCGTACTTATCCCTTATTATAAGGGGATTATCCATCGATTATTACCACATGAAGCTAGTGCTCATTTCTTATTTAATAAGCCAGTGTCCAATGAGTTACTGCAAGCGCTAGATATTGATATTATCGTTACCAATGTCATTATCAACCAGCGTCAATTGGATCGGAAAAGATGTGAACTGATTCGTTTGTCAGATAACCCCAATGAAAAAGAATGGGAAGCTCTTGTAGAAAAGCTATATCGAGTGTGATTTTTTCTACAATCAAAAATTTCAAAAAATTCTTTCGTTTTCCAACGAAATTCATATAAATGCGCGAAGACATTCTGATAATCCTAGAATCATAAAAAAGTAGGACGATATTGAACAATAATTTGACGAAATGAGGGAATAAAAAATGACACGTGAACGATTGATTAACACATTCTCCACACTTGTTGAAATTGATTCTGTTTCCAAAAATGAAGCAAAAGTCCATGAATATTTGATTCAGGGATTCAAAGAGTTGGGCTTAACGGTAAGAGAAGACGATAGTAAAAAAGAGACTGGATTAGGCGGAAACAATATTATTGCGACCTTAGCTGGAAATAGTGATATCGAGCCTCTATTTTTCTCGAGCCACACGGATACAGTTCCTCCTGGAGAAGGCATCGAGGTAATTGAGAAAGATGGAAAGCTATTCTCTAAAGGAAATACCATATTAGGGGCAGATGATAAAGCAGGAATTGCGATCATGATTGAAACAATCCAACAAATCAAAGAACAATCTATCCCCCATGGCACGTTGGAATTCGTGTTATCTCCAGGAGAAGAGATTGGTTTGATTGGGTCTTCGGCTTTGAATATGAATTTAATCGAAGCTGCGAATGGCTATGTATTAGATAGTGGCGGAGCAGTAGGCAAAGTAACAATTGCTAGTCCGACATTGTACATGTATGACGTAACAATCACAGGTGTCGCTGCACATGCAGGAATCGAACCTGAAAAAGGTGTTTCTGCGGTCGCCATTTTGGCAGATGCTTTACCAACTATCAAGATTGGTCGGTTAGATGAAACGACGACGACTAATATTGGGGTAATTCAAGGTGGGGAAGCCACAAACGTTGTGCTGGACCATCTGTTAGTGAAAGGAGAAGTTCGCGCTGTAGATCCTCAAAAAGCGGACAAATTGATTCAAGAAATGACAGATGCTTTCCAACAATCAGCAGAAAAACACAATGGTTCGGTAACAATTGACACGAAAAAAATGGCAACTGGTTTTCATGTTAGTGACGAGGAACAAGTAATGCAGTTATTCTTAGAGGCTACAAAAAATCTTGGGTTTGAGGCAATTCGTGAAGTCAGTGGTGGCGGTAGTGATGCCAATGTCTTTAATGAAAAAGGCAAGACGGTCGTCAATTTGTCTATAGGATATGAAAAAATTCACACGACAGATGAATACATTCCTGTGGAAGAAATGGAAAAGGCTGTTCAATTGGTCATCGAATTAGTAAAAAATTCACCAAATAAGGCAGAGTGATCAACTATGGTAGCACAAGTGAAACATTTTATGAAAATCGTCTTGGCTGTGCTCATTTTGGCCGTTAGTATCAACATGTTTTTGGGCCCTCATCACATTGCTGCCGGTGGTGTCAGTGGAATTGGTATCTTAGCCGAAACAGCTTTGGGTATTGGGCGATCATGGGTCGTTTTGTCATTAAATATTCTGGTTTTGGTCTTAGCAGCCATTTTTCTTGGCAAGACTGTCTTTTTAAATACAGTGGTTGGTAGTGTTGTTTTTCCATTGTTTTTACGAATTGTTCCGGAAGTGATGTTGACGAGTGACCGGCTATTATCGGTTATTTTTGGGAGTTTGATTTTTGCGGTGGGGGTCTCCATTCTATACACAATCCAAGCGTCCAGTGGTGGAACGACGATTCCGCCGTTGATCTTTGAAAAGTATTTTAATCTGAATACGTCCGTAGGTTTGTTTGTGACCGACTTTATTATTGTTTCCATGAGTTTATACGTTTTTGGCTTTGAAGAGTTTTTGTTTGCTATTTTATCAATCGGAATTACATCCATTGTGATGACGTACATTGAAACAGGGATGAAGCGACGTAAAGCTATTATGATTATTAGTCAAACAGAAGCTGCAGTTTTACGAGCTAGTCTCATGGAAAACGTGAATAGAGGGTTGACGATTTTAGATATTCGAGGTGGTAGACAGGAACAAGCGCGTGAAATGTTGTTGATTGTTGTTTCAAATCAAGAATACCCAGAGGTGAAAAGAATTGTTGATGAGATTGATCCAAAAAGTTTTATGATGACGTACAATGTTGCTGAAGTTCATGGGGCAGGATTTACGTATCATCCAATACAGTAAAATAGGAGGGCAAAAAGATGGAACCAATTTTAGCGTTTACGATTGTTATGTTGATTTGGACGATTGGTGAATTTGTTTCAACTAAAACGAAAGCACTTGTCTCCATGATGCTCGTGGCATCAATGATTTTTTTAATTGGGTTTGCCGGAGATTTTCTGCCACATGATTTGATTCAAGATTCTGGACTATTAGGACTCGGAAATGCAGTAATTGGTATCATTATCGTTCATTTAGGAACGATGATGAGTCTTGAGGATTTAAAAGCACAGTGGCGGACATTTGTCATTGGCTCGTTAACAGTTGTTCTGATGACGGTCATCTTGATTTTTGCGGGTGAATTAATCTTTGATCGAAATGTTGCAATTGCAGGAACTGCCTCAATCACAGGAGGAACTTTATCCATCTTGATGGTCCAAGATAAGGTAAATGAAATTAATTCTGCCGGTGGTAATTTAGGTATGTTATCCAGCTACCTATTAGCGGTTTTTCCATTATTGATTCTTAATTTGAAAAATTTAGTTGGTTTCTTAGTTACTGCCAATATTTTGAAAAAAGAAGCGTTACGTGTGCGAGGCGAATACCGTAAAGGAAATCTGACTTTTTATGAAAAAGAAGTAGAAGAAAATACGAAAACAGAACATGAAAGTGTATTGCCAGAATTTTTACAAACGCCTTATGGAACGCTCTTCATGTTAGGGGTAGCGGTTTATGTTGCTCGTTTGCTGAGTAGTTTAACAGATGGCTATGTGAATACGTTTGTGATTGCTTTACTACTTGGTATTTTATTACGTCACTTTAAAGTGTTGAAACCTAATGCGTTGTCAACGACAGATTCCTTTGGGTTATTAATGATTTCAATCATGGTCATTGCATTTGGTCCATTGGCTGATATCGTCCCAGCCGATTTGTTGACGTTAGTTTGGCCAATTCTGTTTTATTTAGTGGCAGGAGTCGTAATTATTTTGGCCATTTCCTACGTAATTGGGAAAAGAGTGGGGTACTCAGGACCACTTTCACTAGCAATTGGTATGACGACGTTCTTCGGATTTCCGGGGACGATGGTGTTAACGAAAGAAGCAGCAGCAGCTGTTGGCGAATCAGACGAAGAAATTGCCGTGATTGAACAAAATATTTTACCAATCATGGTTACCGCAGGTTTTTCAACGATTACGATTACTTCGGTGATTACCGGTGGCTTGATTGTTGGTTTGATGTTTGGTTAGGTAAAATAGGTTATTTGTTAGTAAAAATAACATCCAACAACGAAATGAGTCAATAAAAAGAAAAGAGATGAGGAATATGTATGGATAGAAGTCAGAGAAGTAGAATTGTCGAGATTATCTTAGGAATTGTTTTTATTGGGTTAGGTATCTTTTCATTAAACCGCCCAATTGCAACGTTGGGTGCGTTAGTTATCTGGTTTGGTGTATTTTCGATTATCAGAGGAATTGCCACACTTACTGGAATGGGTGCTTACGGTGATGGCAAGTCACGAGGTGTGCGACTGTTTATCGGAATCGTGGATATCTTTATTGGATTTATTTTTGTCGCAAATTTAGCAAAGGGTGCTTTTTGGCTGGGAATCTTTTTTGCCGTTTGGTTCTTTGTTGAAAGTATCGGAAATCTATTTTTGACCGCGCGTTTTTCTAAAAGATCAGGGATTGCCAAAATCGGCATTCTGATTTTAGACATTGTTTGTTTAGTCATTGCAGTCATGCTTATTTTAAACCCATTAGTGGTGACATTGGCGTTACCAATTTTAGTTGGCTGGTTTGCCATCTTATTTGGGATTGTTCAACTAGTACAAGGACTTCGTTTTTCATCATAATGAAAGGTTGTGGCACAAAGTGGTTAGCTTCAAGTAATAAGGAATCTTTTATAAAAATAGCTTCTCATATTTTTATAAAAAGAGGACTTATTACCGAAGAAGTTGCTTTGGGAACACCGTGAATAGAGGTTGTGGTGCAAAGCGTTTAGCTTCGACAAGATAGCGAGCAGACGCTCAAAATAGCTTTCCGTGTTTTGAAGCGGATGTAAGCTATCTGTAGGAGTTGCTTTGGGAACACCGTTTATTCGGAAAAAGGAGGTGTGACAAAACTTTTGTCACACCTCCTTAAATGCTCAATAAATTGAGAAAAAGAGTTCTAATTAGAATAAAAAGAAGGTGGAACGAGAATGGATTATCTAAAAAAATCAAAATATTTTTATATTCTTGTGTTGCTTTTTAGCAGCTTGCTTGTTTGGTCGGAAATTAAAAATAGTGACTTTCTATCAAGGATAGTGGGGGTTACTTTCAGTACGTTATTAATTCCAGTGATTATTTCAATTTTTTTGTATTACATGTTACGGCCTTTATATCTCTTCCTTTTGAAAGTTGGGAAGAACGAAACCATTAGTTTGATCGGAACCTTTGCGGTGTTATCTTTGCTGATTTATTTTTTAATCAGAGAAGTCATTCCGGTACTATTTGTACAAATAGATACCATTCTCACTGAGTTTCCGAGATGGATCGAAGAATTTGACAAGTGGCTTATTCAGTCCCAGTTATTAGGTGAAGGAAATGTTCAATACTATCTTTCATTGATTAACACCTCGATAGAAGACCTGATTGATCTGATTTTTCTTGGCTTGCAAAATGGTATCCAAATTATTATGGCAATCATTGCTAGTTCATTTTTGGTTGTAAGCTTAGTGCCGATCATGGTGCTGTTTATGTTGAAAAAGACAAATAAACCAAAAGAAGTTCCGGCGTGGATTCCAAAATCATATCGAAGTGTTTCCAAACAGTTTTTCTACGATCTTGAAAAGACGCTTTCCGATTATATTGGTGGAAAGTCACTGGTTTGTCTCTATGTTTTTTTTGGTGCTTGGGCGACGTTCTACTTTGCGGGGTTAAAAGGTGCGTTAGTTTTTGCCGTAATTGCCGGATTGATGGATATTGTTCCTTATTTTGGACCTTGGATTGGTACATTGCCAGCAATTTTGTCAGCCTTGGTGTCCAATGAAGTCAATATCTTTATTATTATTATTGGTATTTTAATTGTCCAATTAGGCGAGTCTTACCTGGTTTCTCCTTATATCATGAGTAAGGAATTAAAAATGCATCCATTAGCAGTGATTATTATTTTGCTGATTACGGGACAAGTTTTTGGTATTTTAGGGATGATTATTGTCTTGCCGTTGGTAGCCGCGCTGAAAGTGATTATTGATTATGGAATCAAGGTTTATCGAATCAGAAAAGCGGAAAGCAAAACGGTTCTTAAGGACTCTGCCCATGAAGAATAAATTCCAACAATTTGCATTGTTAACGATAATTACGATAGGTGTACTAATCCTTTTCTATTGGTATGTGCCACAATTTATTTATGTGACAATGATTGTTGAACTGTTTGCCTTTTTGACTTGTGGGTATTTAGTCTTTTTTGACCAAAGAAATACGACATCAAAATTTGCTTGGATCTTAACAATCATTCTTATTCCGTATATTGGACTTTTGTGTTTCCTTTTGATTGGAAAAAATCCAAAATCAAGAAAATTCTCTGAACAACAAAAAAGAAACGAACGTACTTTGCAACAACATGTATCAAAAATAATCAGTGATGAAAGCCGCTTTCCTGATTTAGACCATCCTTTATCAAGAGAATTATTTCAATTATCAGGTAAGCGTGCGTTGATTGGGAACAAAGTTGATCTGTTTCATGATGGAAAGCAAGCTTTCGCTGAACTCCTCGAAGATATTCGGGTTGCGCAAGATCACATTCATGTATTTTATTTTATTATTAAAGGGGATGCTACAGGTGAAAAGTTGTTGCATCTTTTAGCTGAAAAAGCGCGACAGGGAGTGACTGTTCGCCTGATGTATGATAGCTTGGGCTCAATCAAACTTCCTTATGAATTGATCCATCTCGTGGAAGAAGCTGGTGGAGAAGTGCGAGCATATGATCTCGTTAATTCCCCTTTGTTGAGTACACGTATCAATTGGCGAAACCATCGAAAAATGGTGGTTGTTGATGGAAAACTTGCGCATATGGGTGGCATGAATATCGGAGATGAATACCTAAGCAAAACAGAAAAGTTTCACTATTGGCGTGATACGAATCTGCGAATCAAAGGGCCTTCAGTTCTTGAAGTGCAAGAAATTTTTATCTATGATTGGTTGTTTCTAGACGACAATCAGACAGTGGTAGATAAATTATTGAAACAGACAGATCGTTATTTTCCTTTGTTGACAGAACAATATTCGGCGGGAGAAGCAGTTCAGATTTTATATGGAGGACCTTATGATTCAGAAAGAGTCATCAAGGATGCATTCATTGACATCATTGGGAAAGCAACGAAATCCATCAAGTTGGCCATGCCTTATTTTGTACCAGATGAAGAAGCGTTGTCTGCTTTACGAAGGGCAGCACGTTGTGGCATCAAAATCCAACTGATTATTCCTGGAAAAGGGGATCGAGGGATTTCTTTTCATGGTTCGAATTCATTCATTAACCGTTTGTTAGCAGTAGGAATCGAGGTCTTTTTCTACGATCCAGAGTCGTTTATCCATTGTAAATTAATGATTGTGGACGATGAAATTGCGACGATTGGTTCAACGAATTTTGATATTCGTAGCTTTCACTTAAATCACGAAGTATCTGCGTTTATTTATGGTCCCTCAAAAACGATTGACGAATTAAATCGACAGTTTGCAACAGATCTGGAACAGTCGATAAGCGTGGACCATTACTATCAAACGCGGTCAACATGGACAATTATCAAAGAGCGGTTGAGTGAGTTGTTCATTCCTTTGCTGTGAAGCAAAGGTAAATGGATATGAAGTTATGTAAGCAACTCTAATTTTCGTTAATGCTATAAAAAGGAAAGCTTCTTTGTAGGCTTCCTTTTTTTTATTTGCTCTACCCAATTCAATAAAATTAGTAAAACTAATCTGTTTCTAACTTGTTTTGTTCCATGAATAGTAATAGTGGGCAAAAGCCGTTAGAGATCATTTATAAGGGATTTTTTGGAATCAAGCAAACCAAGTTGATCAAAATTTTTGGTGAAAAATATATAAACATAATTGTAAAAAAATGTTATCCAAAGATGTTCACGTAAGAAACATCTTTGGATAACACAAAAGGAAAGCATTTTATTTGTCACTAAAGTCTGGAAGATTTATATGAACAAAACAAATAAAGTGTTACTAAGATTTAATCAATCATTTACATGAATTCTTTTACAAAAAAGTTGAAAAATCAGCGAAAAAACAATTGATGGCAACAATTAAGAATATGATGGCAAAGACCAAGCCACTCCACAGACCTAACATAATGAAAGGGGAAGTATTCTGGTTTCCTTTTTCTTTCAGATTCGTGAATGCTCGCTTAAACATAATGAATTGCCAAACACTTAAGAATAAAAAAATAAATCCGAACAAATAACGCACGTAATCATCTCCTTATAGAGAAAGTATACACTTACATAAAGATTATTGCTATGTTTTGTATCTATCATAAAAAAACCTACTCAGGACTATCAAATAACGAATTTATCTGATTCTGCTTATCCTTTTACATTTCTGCAATAAGGAGTATGATGGAGTGGAGTAAGAGAATAACTTAACTGAAAAAAGTTTCATACCTATTTTTTTTAAGAGCAACTTGGTTAGTCAATCGTTTGGAAATACCGGATTGATTATCATAAAATTTCAAAACATTGAGGTGGATATCATGAAAAAAGCTAAATGGATCTTTTCTGTCAACGCTGACGGAGTACCTCCATTAGGATACATGGGAACGAAAGCTGGGCAATACCTTTTCGGAAATGGCATGAAATTTCAAAAGGAACTCAAAGCGGAATTAATGCCAGAAGTTGATTTAGAATTTATTAGTTATGATATAAGAGAGCCTAAGGTGTTAGATGCAGATTTAATTATTTATACAGATGTAGATGAAAAATATCTTGATGAAGAAACCAAGAAAAAAGGATTCAGCATTCCTTATAATCTGTACTTTACGAATGATACTGAAAAAATCAGAGAATATGTCATAGCCAATGTAACCAAAATAGCCAATTAACTTTTTCAACAGCTAATCGCAGATAAAAAATTGAATAAAATAATAAAACTGTAAACCATCCAAGTTTGGAATTTTGTTTACAGTTTTTTTGTGCACAGTTATGAATAAGAAAAAAATTTTAAATAAAGTCTATCTAAAAAACGTTATTTTAATTAGCTAACTTACAATATAACGAAATAAAAAAATATTAAGTTATTTTTTTATTTTATTTTTATAGTTTATTGTGAAAATCCGAGATTAACGCTTGCTAAAAAGAACTTATGTTCGTATAATTGTTTTCGAGGAGGTGATTTATCAGCGTCTGCAGAGATGTTCGCACAATTTTTTATTATAAAATATTATAAAAGTGTTTTGCAATTTTGTGCTGTTAGTTTAGATGTAAATAATCAAATGAAAATTATGTTGATGATTCAACAGGAAAGAAGTGATCTTGAGTATGTACAAATTACAAGCAAAGTATTTAACTATTAATTTCAATTTTGAAATGACAGCTTCAGTTGTGACACAAAATGAAAATTCGTTTTCCGTACAAGGACATTTTCGAACAACAGACGATTTGGCTGGACTTATTTGGGAGACGGAAGATACTCACAGCCATGAATCTTTAAAATATCCAACAAATCCGAATTTTAAAAATGTATCGTTAAGCTATGACTATGCTTTAAGTGGGTATACAGAAGCCTTAGATTCTGATAAAGCATCAGCTTTAACGATTCAAACCGTTGATGGAAAAATTCATTATATTCGACTATGGAATTATGTGACTAATCGACCAGAAGACGAATGGGAGAAACAAGAAGGAATTGTCTTTCCAGAAGGAAGAACACCAGGTAATGGAACAGGAAATTTGGGGACAATCCAATTAGATTTTGATAATCTTTATGAAGGTTGGAGTCCATATACGTTTGATGCAAATGGAAAATGGAACAAAAATCCTGAATGGAAAAAAATTGATGTAACGAATATCAAAACGATCATGTGGGCGTTCACACCAATTGGCTATACTGGAAATGGTGGAGGAACTACTCAATATTTAGATGATTCTTATCCTTTTGCTATGAGTATGACGAACTGGAAAGTTACAGGGGACACCTTTCTTGGCAATGAAACAGTAGCCGCTTCTCCTGGAGTAATCAGAATGTGTGATGATTATGATGATAGTTATAATTTAACACCTGAGCGGATTATTGATAGCTATCTCCAATTAGGTTATACCAAAATTGTGAACTTTTACATTGGTGCCTCCCATTACTATGATAAAAAAATTGTAGATGGTACTGGGATTTTACTCGAAGATAAATTGTTCAATCAGGCATTTGAAGCTTGGTATAAAGACTATGTAAGACGATTAGCTGATAACCAAATGGCTATTATTCATTCAATTTCCATGGAAAATGTAGATGCGAAAGAAGAATGGTGGCAACGAACATATGATGGAACACCAGGGACAAGTGGTTGGACACCTACCCCGCATTTTTTAAGTTTCACAAATGCAGAAGTTCAAGCATTTTATCAACGACTAGCAGTTGGCCTAGCTGACATTTCCAATCAATTTGGCTTAACGCCTATCGTGCAATTAGGAGAACCTTGGTGGTGGCATCAAGATGAATTAACTCCTTGTTTTTATGACCAAGCCACTAGAAATCTTTATAAAGCAGAAACTGGATTAGATATGCATGAATTTCATACAGTTAACGAATCAATCGTTGGTCATGAATCAATGCTTTCATGGTTGCAAACAAAAATTGGTTCCTTTACATTAATGTTGCGTGACGCAGTCAAAGTAAATTATTCAAATGCACAGTTCACAGTATTATTCTTCCCACCTTCTGTTATGGATAAGACTCGAACACCGATGATGATGGGAATGGTAAATTTTCCTAAAGTAGAGTGGGCATATCCAAATCTTGATTTCTTTATGCTGGAAGATTATGATTACTTGATTAAGAATCAGATGCGTGAACATCAAGATGTATTAGAATTCATTCAAAATAATTTGGGCTATCCTTCGGAAAAAATTCATTATTTTTCTGGTTTTGTTTTAGATGAAGAGCATTCATTTGTATGGAAAAATATCCATCAGGCTCTAGTTGATGGTTTTAATGAATCTTTTGCGGAAGTATATATTTGGGCTTATGCTCAAGTTAAGCGAGATAACTGGAAACAGCCTAAAGTTATCTACTCATCACATAGAGGAGGGAATTATACACAACCATTCAAGGTTAGCTTCTCATGTGATTCGGATCAACTAATTTATACGCTAAACGGCTTAGATCCGACAATGGAGACTGGTCAAATCTATAGTAGTCCTATTGAAATTGATAAGACAACAGACATTCGTATCGCATATGTAGACGGCGGTTTTATTTCTGAAAGTGTCATTTTCTCATATACAATTCCTATGGCTAAAGAATTGCCTGATAAAATCACTTCAACAGGAAGTTTTTCCGATTGGGTAAATATTAAATCTCTTGCAATTGGTTCAGGTGAAATTTTTGATTTGAGTGCAGCAGAAGATGCAGAGAATTTATATCTATATGCTCGTGGTTCAAATATGAATACATCTAGTAATTTCTATCTTGATACAGGAATGGATACTGGTGCCAATATCTGGTCATGGCCAGACGCTAAAATGAATTATATGATTCAAAATGATAAAGTATATAAATATGCTGGCACTGGCAGCGATTTCAATTGGGATGAAATTGGTAATGCAAAAATGATAAAAACTAATGGATTTGTAGAAATTACGGTCAGCTTAGAAATTTTGGGTCTTTCCAAGCCACAACAAATTAGATTAGGTTATGGAAGAAATTTCGAAGACTTTGCACCAATGCCAAGTAGAAATTCCGCAATCGTTGATACGTTGGTTACAACTAATTCTTTAGTAAATAAGGAAACTATTGCCAAAGAAGAGCTGCTTAAAACATATAAAGCCTTAAATATAAACTCTGCTGGATTCGAATGGGAAAAAACTGTAAGGACAGAACCAGCAACCAATACTATTTTGTATGTAACGCCTCATATGGAATGGAATATTTCAGGTGAAAATTATGGATTGTCTGTGAAAGTATCAAATAATAAAGCGGATCTCACACCTTACTATCATGAGCTGGATAGTTCAATATTGGAATATAGTAAATACTTGAGAGGTGATTCGAAAAATTTCGAAGATATATTAAATAAGTTCGCTCCTACAGTTGGAGATGGAGCTATCGCAGTCGGTATTTCCACAAGAGATGGTTTAATTGGAACAAAAATTCTATTAACATTCAGTAAAACCGTTGAAGATTCTGGAGTCGAAATAGAATCAAAATTCCAATTAGAAATTGAGCTTTATAATCGACCGTTTGCTGGCTCTCCTATTCCAGACCCAGCTTATAATCAACTAGTTGAGGATATCACTTCTGGAGAGTTCAAGCCGACAGTAATACAGATTCTCGGCATTGGCATGGTTGGAGTAGCAACATTGGCTTTAATCTTCTTTGGTTCTGAGATTATAACTTTTGTTGGAACAATAATTATTGGAATTACTGCTGTCATCGTAACTGTCGTTGAAGCATTATTAGTAATAGGAAATTCAATAATGGGAATTTTTGCAAAAATAGCAGGTTAAAATAAATGCGCCGTCCTATTTTTCATTTGGGCGGCGCTTCTTTTCATAGTGAAAGGATAAAAGAGAAAGCTGTGACCAAACATATAATCCCGAATAAAATTCCACAGATATATTTTAGATATACTTTTCGTATATATTCTTTTTCGGTGTCGTCAATTTCAATCAAAATATTTTGTTTCTCAAGCTTAGCTACAACAAAATTTTCTTTTATTAAATGATAGGTATAAACAAACTTTTTAAACCCCGCTAAAAATCCAGCGATGGCTATAATAAACGCAATATAGCTGACTAAATAATATCCATTTAATGCAAAAATACTCATTGGTATTAATAGCAACAACGCAATCATAGCACTAATATTCGCAATTCTGTTATATTTCTTATATAAATTAAGGCGATCATCATTTACCAAATAAGATAGTTTCGTTTCACCATTATTCAAATTGTTTTTTATCAGCTTGGATTTTGTCTTCAAATAGTTATCATTTCTGATTCTGTTGATAAAGATTGTAATATATGAAACTCCTAACAATGCTGACGCAATATAAAATAGCAATCTTATCTCTCCTTTATTCACATTTTTTAGTTAGACTAAGACCTTAATCATAGCTGCTATTGCTCCGCCATAGCAGCAACAATGGAATTGATATCGACCTTCTCTCCTGCCTTAATAATTTTCACTGTACCGTTATCTGAAAAAATGTAGCTAATCGCTTCACCTGTTTTATTCCAAAATGCTCTTTGGCTTCAGCTGGAATTGCGGCGACAGCACTATTACTAGATTTTCTGATTTTTGTATCTTTTATCTTCCATTATACATATCTTCGGTTATTTTATCTTTATAATATTTACATGTGTATTACAAATCAATGGATACATATAAAAATAGAAGAATCTGAGTTCATCGATATTACTAAGTTTTATTTTTATCTTCATTCAGCAACTTTTACTTAGATACAGGTGTTGGTACAATTGATGATAACTTTGTAGCACTTGTTCATTCGAAAGTACCTGAAAATGAACGATATTTTGATTATATTGATCCTAGCAGTGGCGATACTATTGGTGGCGCACATTGTTTCGCCGCTATTGCAGGTTATTTACAGCATGGGTTACCTGATATTAACGGAGCAAACCTTGGCGATGGCTGTGGCTGGTTGGGTGATTTAGATACTTTCCTAATTGATTATTGGAATAAAAAAGATATAATTGAATCTGTTTATAACTTTAGCTATGATTGGATTGGTGGTACGGGTGAAAATGCCAAGAGCTTCTTTTCAAGAGAAGACTTGATTTCTGATGTTGATGCATGGAATATGGCTTACCAAGTACTTAAAAATGAACGATCACTTGCTAGTGCTTTTACAGATTACTTAGGAGAACCTAGTTTATATGGTTATCGTTATACGAATTTTATTGCTACAAGATATGGTGCCACTGAAGATTATATGTTAGAAAGTGCAAAAGAAGCACTGTTAAGTTCAGCCGTAGAACATCCAATTATTTATGGATTTAGAATCGGATTACTTACCCTGTTTGGGGGTTCAGATGCAGCCCTTGGTATTGAACAGGGCGAAGAATCAGTAGAAGCGAAGAAAGATATCTGTAAAGCGTTTAAAGACAAACTTTTGGCTTTAGCAAAAGAAGAAATGTGACCACAGTAGAAACCAAAGAAGCGGAGATGAACAGAGAATGATGGAACTTAGTTATGCATTAATACTATTTTCAACCGTATTTTTTATGGTAATTAATCCATGGATAAGAACGATTTTTTTGTTCATAGGCATATTAACTTGGAATAGCTTCTTTTTTAGTCAATTTTTAGCAATGTTTCAGCAGACGATAACTACCAGTTTCTTGCTAACAATAATGAATTTTTTTGTTTTTCCTCTCTTTTTTCTTGTGATAGGTATACAGATGCTTATCATGGGAATGATTAAAAAAAATTGGAAGAACCTCTTACTGGCGATAACATTATTGATCTTCCTTATTTATACGTATAAACATCCTGAAGTAAGTATTCATTTTAATTTGGTAGATAGCGTGATAAGACTTAGTATTTTAGTAGCGCTATTTTTTAAAGGAAAACTTTTTTTAAAAAATACCAGTAAAAGTGAAATCAGCTAGCTGAATTAGTTAGAACAATTAGGATTGTTTACGTTTATAAATTGTGTTAAATATTTTCAAAATAAAGAGTCTGGGGCTTATGTCCCAGACTCTTTCTGTTAATCGATTGTTACTTTCTTTCCTTTAAAATAGCTAGCTGAAATAGGGATTTTTCGTGCTACAAATTCAGCAGTGGAAGTTGCATCAACTAATGTGAAATTTGCGGGCATGCCGATTTTTACCCAACCATCTGGCTCAATTAGCGGCTGATTCGTCACTAATTCGAGACTTTCAGTAAGTGCTTGCTGACTCGTCAAATTAAAAATTTCGGCATAACGATTTAGTTTATCTAGCACGTCACCATTACCGAAAGGAGACCAGCAATCATAAATATTGTCACAGCCAATGAATGTTTTTACCCCAGCAGTCCTTAATTCTGTTAGGGGTGGGATCACAGGGTTCAGTGGAATGCTTGAGATAATCGTGATGTTATTTTCTGCTAAACGTGGAAACAGTTCTTTTCGTTCACTAGCAGATAAATCTTTCAGCCCATAAGCATGACTGACAGTTACTTTGCCAGCCCAGCCACTTTCTTCAGTTAATGCAATGATCTTTGCAAAAGTTTGGCGAACGTTGTCACCGCGTTCATGCAGGTGAAGGTCGATGGGCGCATCAAATTGTGTAGCCAAATCAAATGTGGTTGTTAATGATTTCTCCAAGTTACCATCAAGACTGAGTGGATCAACTCCGCCGACCAAGCTTGCACCATTTTGCAAAGCTTTTTTCATTTCATCGTAAGCATTTGAACGAAGTAATCCATGTTGTGGAAAGGCAACTAATTCGTACGCCAGTTTATCTGTATACTCAGTTAAAACTTTTTGTGCCCCTTCTAAATAACGTTGACCGACTAAGGGATGAACATCAATATGCGAACGAAAATGCGTGGCGCCATGAAGCAATTCCAAATCGAGCAAATTTTTCATTCGTTCGTCAAAAGAAAGCGGTGCAGATTCTAAATAGTCATACTCTCGAGTAAACCGCTCGACAATAGTTGCTGCCGGCTCGATGGGTGTCCAAGGAATACCCAGTTTACTTTTATCAAAATGACAGTGCATTTCTCTTAATTGGGGCAGAAAAAGTGCATTTTTGCCATCAATAACCTGTCGATTTTTGTCGGGTGTTTCGCCAGCAGTTCGAACAGAAACGATCGTGTCTTGGTTGAATAAAATATCGACTGTTCTCGTTTCCGTTCCATACGTATAATTTCCAGCTGTTAAGTAATTTGTTTCAACACGCACATTTTTTAACAAAATTTCCATTTTTGCACCTCCAAGTATGTATGATTACCATACCTAATTTTTGGAAAAGATACGAATTTTTGGCTTTTGATTAGCTTCTTGGATAAAACGAACACATCCACCAAAAGCACCAACTGATATGCATAAACCAGTTTCAAGCATTTCGGTAACACATTTAGCTATACTTTTTGAAAAAAAGAGGGTCTTGGAAACAAAGTGTGAAGAAAAGTTTTGATTCGTTAGAAATTTTGTCATTTTATTTTCGAAACTAAAAAAGGATTTTTTGTTTGGCAAAGACTATACACGAAAAAGAAAAATCAATCTGGAACCCTTTCTTTCCTGTGTTCTTTTTTGAAAAACTTGGAACAATCAGTTTACAAAGGGAACGTATGTTTGTATAATGAGGGCGTGAAGTGAGGTGTAACGACGTGTTAGACTATTCAAATGAACCAGTGAATGACTATTTCATGATTGATATAAAGAGTTTCTATGCCTCAGTTGAATGTGTTGAACGTGGACTGGATCCCTTAGCAACAGAACTGGTTGTAATGAGCCAAGCTGACAATACTGGTTCAGGACTTATTTTGGCTTCATCACCGATGGCTAAGAAACATTACGGAATCTCCAATGTAAGTCGTCCAAGAGATCTGCCTTCGCCTTTTCCTGATAGCCTAGTTATTGCCGCACCTAGAATGAATTTATACATCAAGAGAAACATGGAAGTGAATGATATTTTTAGGCAGTATGTAACTGATGAAGATTTGTTAATCTATTCAATTGATGAATCTATTTTGAAAGTCACTAAGTCGATGAAGTTATTTACGACAGAAGGAAAAAGTCGGAGTAAGCAGCGAAAACAATTAGCTAGAAAAATTCAACGACATGTTTATCAGAAAATGGGTTTGATCGCAACTGTTGGAATTGGGGACAATCCCTTGCTTGCGAAACTGGCATTAGACAACGAAGCCAAAAAAAATAACGGGTTTATCGCTGAATGGACATATCAAGATATCTCTAAGAAAGTTTGGAACATAGCAGAAATGACCGATTTTTGGGGGATTGGTTCACGAACGAAAAAAAGATTACATCAGATGGGCATTATGTCCATCGAAAATTTAGCTAATTGGAAACCTGATTTACTTAAGAATAAATTTGGTGTGATAGGTCTGCAATTATATTTTCATGCAAATGGTATAGATCGAACCGATATCGCAGTTGCGCCACCACCAACCAAAGAAAAAAGCTATGGCAATTCTCAAATATTACCAAGAGATTATACTAGAAGAAATGAGATTGAGATTGTCGTGAAAGAAATGGCTGAGCAAGTAGCCATTAGAATTCGAAAGCACGGCTGTAAAACAAGTTGTATTCATGTAGGTATTGGCACATCTATATTAGAAGAGAAAGAAGGCTTTTCTCGCCAAATGAAAATACCTTTGACTGATAATACGAAACAGCTACAAATGTATTGCGTGTATTTATTTAATAAATTTTATAATGGTCAAGAAGTTCGCAAAGTCTCCATCTCCTATAGCAAGTTAGTTTATACAGAGTCGATGCAATTGGATTTGTTTAGCAATCCAGAAAAACAAATCAAAGAGGAAAATTTGGATCGAATTATTGATAAAATTCGAGAAAAATATGGTTTTAGCTCAATTGTTCATGCATCTTCTTATCTTGAAGGTGCAAGAAGTATTGACCGAAGTCATTTGGTTGGTGGACACGCTGGTGGAAATGGAGGAATCAATCATGGTTGATTATGAAGATCGTGGAATAATCAAGTGGCAAGGGATGTATTTGTCTGACCATACTGAAAAAATTGCTTGCCAAGCGAAAGAAAAAAGGACAATCAATTTGGCAAAGGTGAAAATGACAAACGAAGAAATCGCTCGAGTCTTAAACAAAGCAATCATCAAAAATAAAGCAGTCGCGATCCAAAAAGAAGAAATGGATGTGGAAGGTCACTATTCTGATGAACTTATCGGACAGATTGATGGTCATGATGAATTAGGGATTTACATTCATTCAAATAAAGTGAATTATGACGAGATCAGGCATGTCGAATTATATACCCCAAAAAAATGGAGTGCGTTAGACTAGGTTTATTTTTGAAAGAATTCGAAAGCCTAGCCATGGTCAGAATATTCTTTCCTGAGTAAGTAAAGCTGTGATTGCTGAAGAAGTATTTTATTTATGAAAGAAGTTGAAAAATAGTTTTGAATTTTTTTCAATCGATTTAAAATAACCTATTATGGTAAGCAATGAAAACAAGCAAATAATGGCTATTTTCACACTGAAGCTCATTGATTTGATTATTCCTGAAATTGAATTTTTACTAGGGATATTTTATTACTACACAAATTATTTGTTTGAATCAGCCTTAATGCCAATAAAACTG
Organism: Enterococcus sp. C50; assembly: GCF_040887505.1. NCBI lineage: Bacteria > Bacillati > Bacillota > Bacilli > Lactobacillales > Enterococcaceae > Enterococcus > Enterococcus sp. C50. The sequence continues at coordinate 292,810 of NZ_JBFOFW010000003.1, forward strand.
AAACACTATCCTTATTTTAAAATGTCTAGTCTTTTTCGATAAAACTCTTTGAACTGAAAGGGGTTTCGTGTTATTCTAAGGTTGTAAGGATTGAATGAAGGAAGAGAGGAAGTAGACAATGGAACATCAAACATTAACTTCATTTCCAAATGATTTTTTATGGGGATCTGCCTCAGCTGCTTACCAAGTCGAAGGTGCTTGGCAAGAAGATGGTAAAGGAGAATCTGTCTGGGATCGGTTTGTCCGAATTCCGGGTAAAACATTTAAAGGTACCAATGGTGATTTAGCGGTCGATCATTATCATCGCTTTCAAGAAGATATTGCTTTAATGAAGGAACAGGGATTGAAAGCTTATCGTTTTTCAATTGCCTGGACTCGAATTTTCCCAACAGGTCGCGGGGAAGTCAATCAAGCTGGGTTAGCCTTTTATCAGGAACTAGTAGACGAGTTGATTAAAAACGACATTGAACCAATGGTTACTTTGTATCATTGGGACTTGCCACAAGCATTGCAAGATGAATACAATGGGTGGGAATCACGCCAAATTATTGAAGACTTTACGAAGTATGCTGAAACTTTATTTGAAGCTTTTCGTGGAAAAGTTCATTATTGGATTAGTTTAAATGAGCAAAATGTCTTCACTTCATTAGGCTACTTACTGGCTGTTCATCCACCAGGTGTAACCGATCCAAAAAGAATGTATGCAGTAAATCACATCGCGAATTTAGCGAATGCTTCTGTAATCAATAAATTCCATGAATTAAAAATGCCAGGAAAAATTGGTCCAAGTTTTGCGTATACGCCAAATTATCCAATCAATAGCGATCCAAAAAATATTTTGGCTGCTGAAAATGCCGAAGATTTAATGGCAAATTATTGGATGGACGTCTACATGTGGGGCAAGTATCCAATTGCTGCAATGAAGTTTTTAGAGGAGCAAGGTTGGGCACCAACGATTGAAGCGGGCGATGAAGAACTGCTAGAATCAGCAAAGCCTGACTTTTTAGGTATCAATTATTATCAGACAGCAACGAATGCATTTAACCCCTTAGATGGCGTTGGCGCAGGTAAAATGAACACAACTGGTAAAAAAGGTTCTTCTGAAGAAACCGGTGTACCGGGAATGTACAAAAAAGTTGAAAATCCTTTTGTGGAACGCACAAATTGGGACTGGGAAATCGATCCAGAAGGGTTAAGAATTGCTCTTCGTCGAATTACCAGCCGTTATCGAACACCTATTTTGATTACCGAAAATGGATTAGGTGAATATGATAAGTTAACTGACGACAAAAAAATCCATGATGAGTATCGAATTAATTATTTGGCGAATCATGTGAAAGCCATCAAAGAAGCAATCTCTGATGGTGCGACGGTTTTAGGTTACTGCACATGGTCCTATACAGATTTGTTAAGTTGGTTGAATGGCTACCAAAAACGTTATGGCTTTGTTTATGTGGATCAAGATGAAACACAAGAAGGATCGCTTGAACGTTACAAAAAAGACAGCTATTATTGGTATCAATCAGTCATTAAAGAAAATGGCGAATCAATCGAATAATAAGAATAATAAAAAATGAAGTCGAAAAGTTGAAACGATAGCTACGTAGCTGTTGTTTCAACTTTTTTGCGAGCAAAAGTTTAACTGAAAAATTCATTCTTGATAATAAAAAAATAAAGCATTCACTTCTTCCATTGTTATAATCAAATTTCTTTCGCATTTTTATGAAAAAATGACGAAATGAAAAGAAAGAGACGAGTTCTTTGAAACAAAACTTTAGTTCCCTTCTTTTTTTTTGTATAATGGGGAATGAAATGAGGGATAAATAATGGCGCAGAAAAAACGTCCTGCAAAGAAAAAGAAAAAGACGAAAAAGCAAAAGCAGCAACAAGAGCAACTCTTGACGATTTTTGTCGGTTTTGCACTGATTTTATTTGCTGCATTTGGTTTTTTAAGATTAGGGTTCTTAGGAACTTTAGTTGCTAATGGTTTTCGAATCTTTGCAGGTAACACTTATCCAATTCTTTGTTTGTTATTAGCCATCACAGGATTCTGGATCATTATCAAGAATACGGAATTAAAGATTGGCAAACCTCGACGTTTGGTAGGAGGTATTTTCTTTTATTTAGGAATATTACTTTTCTTCCACGCTCATTTATTTGGGAAGCTCCACAGTGGAGAACCGAATATTCTTGGCACTACTTGGGATTTATTAGCAAGTGATATTAAGCAAAGTCAAGTCAGTAGTAATGTAGGTGGTGGGATGGTTGGAGCACTGTTGTATCATTTCACTTACTTTTTGATTGCTCAACCAGGTAGCTATCTGGTCGCTGTTTTACTATTGATTGTCGGCGCGTTTTTATTTAGCAATCTTGAAGGGTATCAATTACTAGAGGGCATCCAAACATTAGGGGAGAGACTGCAAGGATTGTTGGAAGGTGACCCAGCAAAACAAGCAAAAAAACAAGCTGAAAAAGCAGAGAGAAAAGAACAACGAGCACAAGCAAGAGAAGCAAAACGTTTGGCTGCTCAAGAAGCAGCTGAGGCAGAAATTGCCGAAATGGAAAAAAATCGGGAACGTCAACAAACAAGAAACGACGAACCAGATGAATTACCAGCGACAGAAACAAACGAACCGAGTTTTGTGCCAATCAATAGCTTCCAAGAACAAATGCAGACGAAGCCACCGATTGAACATACACCTACACAAACAACGTTGCCGATTGATGCGCATGAGGGGCTTGAAGAAGAAGTTCCTGAAGATGACGGCTCTGTTTTAGAGTTTGAGATTGCCGCTGAAGAAGAAAATCATGCGTATGAATTACCGTCTGTTGATTTGCTCGATTCGATTCCAGCAGTGGACCAAAGTGACGAGTATAAGAAAATCGAAAAAAATATTGGTGTGCTAGAACAAACTTTCCAAAGTTTTGGCGTAGATGCCAAAGTAGTGAAAGCGAGTCTTGGTCCTTCCGTTACGAAATTCGAAGTACAGCCTGCCGTTGGTGTAAAGGTAAGCAAAATTGTTAACTTAACTGATGATATTGCCTTAGCTTTGGCAGCAAAAGATGTGCGGATGGAAGCGCCAATTCCAGGTAAATCTTTGATTGGGATTGAGGTTCCTAATGGCAAAATCAGTATGGTTTCGTTTAGAGAAGTAATTGAAGCACAGCCAAAACATCCGGATAAACTTTTGGAAGTACCATTAGGTCGTGATGTTTCTGGTCGCGTACAAACAGCTGATTTAAGCAAAATGCCTCACTTACTTGTGGCAGGTTCCACCGGTAGTGGGAAGTCTGTTGCAATCAATGGCATTATCACAAGTATCTTGATGCAGGCAAAACCACATGAGGTCAAATTAATGATGATTGATCCGAAAATGGTTGAGTTGAATATGTACAATGGGATTCCGCATCTTTTAACGCCCGTTGTAACAAATCCAAGAAAAGCAGCACAAGCTTTACAAAAAGTTGTTCAAGAAATGGAAGAACGTTACGAAAAATTTGCCGCTACAGGAGTCAGAAATATTTCTGGGTACAATGAATTTGTACAACAAAAGAATTTAGAAGATGGCACGAAGCATCCGACATTACCGTTTATTGTGGTAATCGTTGATGAATTAGCAGACTTGATGATGGTTGCCAGTAATGAAGTTGAGGATGCAATCATTCGTTTGGCACAAATGGCTCGGGCTGCTGGGATCCATATGATTCTAGCAACACAACGCCCTAGTGTGGATGTTATCACGGGGATTATCAAAGCTAATGTTCCTTCGCGAATGGCTTTTGCAGTTTCTAGTGGGACTGACTCTCGTACGATCATTGATTCAAATGGGGCAGAAAAATTACTTGGACGTGGTGATATGCTCTTCTTACCAATGGGAGAAAATAAACCAATCCGTGTTCAAGGCGCCTTCATCTCTGATCATGAAGTCGAACGCGTCGTAAGTTTTGTAACAGCACAACAAGAAGCACGTTATGAAGAAAAAATGATGCCAACAGATGAGGTCGAGACCACTGGTACTCCAGAACAACCACAAGATGAGTTATATGAAGAAGCGAAAGCTTTGGTTGTTGAGATGCAAACGGCAAGTATTTCTTTATTGCAAAGAAGATTTAGAATTGGCTACAATCGTGCAGCACGTCTAGTAGATGAACTAGAAACGCATGGTGTGGTAGGCCCCTCAGAAGGAAGCAAGCCAAGAAAAGTCTTTATTGAGCAATTAGAAGATTCAATGAATGATTTACCAGAAGGACAGCCAGAGGATCATCTATAATTAATAGAAACAAAAAATTATATGTGTGTAAAAAAAAACAGCCAACACAGAGAATACTCCGTGCTGGCTGGTTTTTTTAGTTGGACTTCACTACGAAAGAACAAGTGAAGGATCTCGCAAACTTTCTTGCATTCCCAGATAGAATCAGTTATAGTATGTAGCGAAACTTTGAGAAAAAGAGGGAAATAATTTTGGAAAAAACGTCCATTTATGGCTTGACGAATGAAGAACTAACAAATTGGTTTATCAACAATGGCGAAAAGAAATTCCGTGCAGCCCAAGTTTGGGAATGGCTTTATCAAAAACGGGTGACAGCGTTTTCAGAAATGACCAATTTATCAAAAAATTTGATTGAAAAACTAACAGAAAACTTTGTGATTAATCCATTAAAACAAATGGTTGTGCAAGAAGCAGCTGACGGAACAGTCAAATATTTATTTGAATTACCGGATAAGAATATGATTGAGACTGTCTTGATGCGTCAAGAGTATGGTCTGTCCGTTTGTGTTACAACTCAGGTTGGCTGTAATATTGGCTGTACCTTCTGTGCTAGCGGATTACTGAAAAAAAATCGTGATTTAACTGCAGGAGAAATCGTTGCTCAAATCATGATGGTTCAACATTATTTTGATGAACGCGGAGAAGGTGAACGAGTATCTCACGTTGTTGTAATGGGGATTGGTGAACCATTTGATAACTATGATAACGTGATGGATTTCTTGCATATTATCAACGATGCGAAAGGTCTAGCAATCGGGGCACGTCACATCACTGTGTCAACGAGTGGCTTAGCAAATAAAATCAAAGAATTTGCCGATAATGGGCTGCAAGTAAACTTAGCAATCTCCTTACATGCACCCAATAATGAAGTTCGTACGTCAATCATGCGAATCAATCGAAGCTTTCCAATCGAAAAATTGATGGAAGCAGTTGATGAATACCTTGAGAAAACGAATCGTCGAATCACGTTTGAATACATTATGTTGAACAACGTGAATGATCGGCCAGAACACGCACAGCAGTTAGCAGATTTGTTACAGGATAAGAAAAAATTAGCATATGTCAATCTGATTCCATACAACCCAGTAAGTGAACATGACCAGTATTCACGTAGCCCTAAGGCAGATGTTTTGAAATTTTATGATGTCTTGAAGAAAAATGGGGTCAACTGTGTCGTTCGTAAAGAACACGGGACAGATATTGATGCAGCTTGTGGTCAATTGCGTAGCAAGCAGATGAAGAAAGAGAAAAAAGTAGCAGGTAAGTAAGAAACTGCTGTTTATTATTAGAAGACGTGACTTGTTCACGTCTTCTTTTTTATCTAAAATGATCGATCATTTTTTAAACGTCAAGAAGAAATCTTTGGGTTTTTCCATAATCATTGCTAAAATAAGTTGGAACGGGGGGAAACAAATGATTATTACTGAATTCGATCGTGACGATCTCGATCTGCGAGACCAACTTGCAGATTTATTGAGATTAACTTGGCCAGAAGAATATGGTACCGATGCGACAAAAGAAGTTGACCAGTTGATGGAACCAGATCGCATTGCTGTTTCTGCCTTAGATGGAGATACGCTGATTGGTTTTGTTGGAGCGATTCCTCAATACCGATTGACAGGCTGGGAATTGCATCCCTTAGTAGTAGAGAGCACTCGAAGGAGAAATCAAATTGGTACCAGACTTGTGACATACCTAGAAAAAGAAGTAACATCAAAAGGTGGAATCACGATGTACTTAGGTACAGATGATCTGGATCATGGAACAACGTTAAGTTATGAGAATTTATTTGAGCATACTTTTGATAAAGCAAAAGCCATTCAAAATTTGAAAAGTCATCCTTATGAGTTTTATGAGAAAATGGGGTATCAAATTGTTGGCGTGATTCCAGATGCAAATGGCTGGAATAAACCTGATATTTGGATGGCAAAAGGTCTTGTGCCAAGACCAACCACATAAAAAGAAGAAAAAAATGAGAAAGAGCCGTGCAAGAAAATGACTTGTACGGCTCTTTTTTTGAGCAAAAACCGAACATTAAAACCTTTTTTTAAGAAATCAAATCTTTTTTGCGTATTATTTTATTGAAAATAAAAAATTGTTATTTTCTTTATAAATAAAGGGAATTTTCTGAAAAATCTAACGAAAAATACTGATTAAAGAGATTATTTTAAGAAAAAAGAGAAAAAAGTAGTTGCTTTTTTAATAATTGTTCATTAAACTCTTAAACAACTTCAGAAATATTTAATTATTCTGAAAATTCCGATAAAAGGGGTACGAAAGATGAAAAAGAAAGTAACTTTTGGTTTTGTTGCGGTTTGTGGCCTTGTCCTTGCTGGCTGTTATGGTGGCAGCTCAGATACAGGGAGCAGTAATACAAAAAGCAGTGGTTCTGCTAGTGGAGGCGGCGTATTTAATTTAGTTGTACCTCAAGAAATGCCAACAGCTGATTTATCTGTTGCGACAGATACAATTAGTTTTACAGCGTTGAACAACGTATATGAAGGAATTTATCGTCTTGATAAAGATAGTAAACCACAACCTGCAGGTGCAAGTGAGTTGGCAGACGTCAGCGAAGATGGTTTAACTTATAAAATCAAATTACGTGAAGATGCAAAATGGTCGAACGGTGAACCGGTAACAGCAGCAGATTATGTTTATGGCTGGCAACGTACGGTTGATCCAAAAACAGCATCTGAATATGCGTATCTATTTGAACCAGTTGCTAATGCAGCAGACATCACAGCTGGTAAAAAAGATAAATCAGAGTTAGGCATCAAAGCGAATGGTGATCACGAATTAGAAATCACGCTAACAAAACAAACACCTTATTTCCAATATTTACTCGCTTTCCCATCTTTCTTCCCGCAAAGTCAAGCTGTTGTTGAAGAAAACGGTGATGCTTATGCTTCAGCAAGTGACAAAGCAGTATACAATGGTCCATTCACATTAGAAGACTTTGATGGTCCAGGAACGGATACAGAATGGACATACAAGAAAAATGATGAATACTGGGATAAGGACGAAGTGAAGTTATCAGAAGTCAAAGTCAGTGTAGTAAAAGAATCTTCTACTTCATTGAATCTCTTTAAAGATGGTCAAGCAGATGATGTTATTTTATCAGGTGAGTTAGCACAACAAAATGCAAATGATCCAGCGTATACATCTGTGAAAGAAGCTCGTACAAGTTATATCGAGTTTAACCAACGTGAAGAAGACTCTCCATTCAACAATGCTGATTTGCGAAAAGCGATTTCTTACTCAATCAATCGCGATGCATTAGTAAAACAAGTTATGGGGGATGGCTCGGTTGCATCAACTGGCTTAATTCCAGCAGACATGACAAAAAATCCTGATACAAACGAAGACTTTGCCAAAGAAGCTGGTGATTTAGTTTCTTATGATAAAGACAAAGCAAAAGAACATTGGGAAAAAGCGAAGAAAGAGCTAGGGATTGATTCACTCGAATTTGAGTTGATGGCATCAGATGATGACTCAACGAAAAAAGTAATTGAATATATCCAAAACTCAATTCAAGAAAATTTAGATGGTGTGAAAGTTAAACCAGTTCCAGTACCGTTCTCTGTTCGTTTGGATCGTTCATCATCAGGTGATTTTGACACAGTATTAGGTGGTTGGGGTGCTGACTACGCAGATCCAAGTAGCTTTACTGATCTGTTCGTAACAGGAAACTCTTATAACCGTGGACAATGGAGTAATGAAGAGTATGACAAAGTAGTGAAAGCATCTTCTTCAACTGATGCCGGCGATGAAAAAGCGCGTTGGGATGATTTGCAAGAAGCAAACAAAATCATTGCTGATGATATGGGTGTAGCACCAGTTTACCAAAAGGCTGAAGGTCATTTAGTTAATGAAAAAGTTAAAGGAATCGTGCATCACGCAGCTGGGGCTTCATGGGATTACAAGTGGACATATATCGAAGAATAACCACTTTTATTCGTTAACAATTGAAGATGAGAAAAAACAGGGTAGGTCATTGATCCAACGACACACCCTGTTCTCATCAACAATTATAAAAGAGCGAATAGCATGAAGAGAATTGAAAAAATAAGTAAAATCCCGGCAATAATCAGCCAAAAGCTGTACATACCATGGCTGGCAGATGAAAGCAGCGAGAACTCTGGTTTTTTCTTCCGGTTTCTTGTTCGAGCTAGGTGAATCGATCGTTGAAAATGATCAAAGAAACCCGAGGAAAAAACCCATAAAAATCCGCCGATAATCAAAAACGGCAACGCGCATAAGAAAGAATCATTTGATAATTGTAGAAAAGTTAATTGATTGGTTAAAAAATTTTTTATCAAAATGAGGACCATCAACAAAATGGAAATGGCATAGGGAAGATACTTTTTGTTCATTTTTTTGCTCCTTTATCAGTGGGTTCATTACTTAATAATGTAGCGAAACATTTGTCAGAAGTCAAAAGCTAGGGGGAAACATCTGTGAATAGTTATATAAAATATGTTTTAAAACGTGTCTTCTTCATGATGATCACGCTGTGGCTGATTGCCACCATCACTTTTTTCTTAATGCAGTTATTACCAGGAACACCTTATACCAATCAGGAACGCTTGAGTCCTGAAACGATTGAAATGTTGAATAAACAAGTAGGTTTAGATAAGCCGGTACTTGTTCAATATGGCATTTATCTTTCTAATCTACTTCAAGGTGACTTTGGTATTTCTTTCCAATTTAAAAACCAACCTGTGGCTAATTTATTAGCAGGCAGAATTGGACCTTCTTTACAGTTAGGTTTACAAGCAATTATTGTTGGGACATTTGTTGGAACGATTTTAGGAACGATTTCCGCAATGAAGCAAAACACTTGGGTCGACAGTTCGTCAACCTTGATTGCAATCTTAGGACGTTCGATTCCTAACTTTGTGTTTGCGGTATTGCTTCAATATGTGTTTGCAATGAAATTACACATTTTACCAATCGCAAAATGGGATGGATTCGCTTATACCATTTTACCGACAATCGCTTTAGCGATGTCCCCGCTTGCCGATTCCGCCCGCTTTATTCGAACCGAAATGGTTGAAGTTCTTCATAGTGATTATGTTGAATTAGCTAGAGCAAAAGGGCTAAGTCGTTGGGAAATTGCCTTTAAACATGGCTTAAGAAATAGTTTGATTCCATTGATGACTTTATTAGGACCACTGGCAGTTGCTTTGATGACTGGTTCATTAGTGGTTGAAAATATTTTTGCCATTCCTGGAATCGGGGAACAATTTGTTAAATCAATTACCACAAATGACTATCCGACAATCATGGCTGTGACAATTCTTTATTCATTTATGTTGATTTTTGTCATCTTAGTCGTTGATTTATTGTATGGATTAGTTGATCCAAGAATTCGTGTTTCTGAAGGGAGTCGAGGATAGATGGAAATGGTACCAAAACGCTATGAAACAGTTGCGGAGATTCCTGCAGACGAGTTTCTTCCTTTACAAAAAAATACCGAAGCTGAGCGTGAACAGATTTCTGCTCCTTCGCTGAATTTCTTACAAGATTCTTGGCGTCGATTGAAGAAAAATAAAGCGGCAGTGGTTTCAATGGTCTTACTAACGACGATTATTTTGATTTCAATCGTGACAATTTTTGTTTCACCGCATAATCCGACTGCACAAAATGTTGATTATATCAACTTACCGCCACGTATTCCTGGTATCAGTATTGATGGTCTAAACGGAAAAGCGATGGTTGGTGGCGAGTTAGTCGATAAATATGCACAGGCAAATGTTCCAGCAAATGTGAACTTTCTTTTAGGAACAGATGGCCTAGGTCGTGATGTGCTGAGTCGCTTGTTTATGGGGACGAGAATCTCTCTATTGATTGCATTTATCGCAGCTATTCTAGACGTGACGATTGGTGTTGCTTATGGATTGGTTTCTGGTCTTTTAGGTGGACGTGTAGATAATGCAATGCAACGCTTTTTGGAAATCTTATCTGGGATTCCTAACTTAGTTGTAATGATTTTGATGCTGGTTGTATTTGAGCCAGGAATTTTTTCAATCGTAGCAGCGATGGCAATCACGAACTGGATTCCAATGGCACGGATTGTTCGTGCACAGACATTGAAATTGAAAGATCAAGAATATGTTTTAGCTGGTTTGACTTTGGGTGAATCAAAGTTGAAAATCGCGTTCAAACATATCTTACCGAATATCTCAAGTGTGATTATTATTCAAATGATGTTTAGTATCCCATCAGCTATTTTCTTCGAAGCATTCCTAAGTTTCATCGGGCTAGGTTTAACACCACCGTCTGCTTCATTAGGAACAATGCTAAGTGATGGCTACAAAACGTTCTTATATCTGCCATATCTGTTATGGATTCCGGCAGCAACTTTATCGGTTATCATGATTGGCTTTAACTTATTAGCTGATGGATTACGTGATGCCTTCGATCCTAAAATGAAAGAGTGAGAATTATGACGAAAATTTTAGAAGTGAAAGATTTAGAAATTTCTTTTGACACTTATGCTGGTAAAGTTCGAGCAATTCGCGGTGTTAATTTTCACTTGAATAAAGGAGAAACTTTGGCAATCGTTGGTGAATCTGGGAGTGGAAAATCTGTTACAACTCGGAGTATCATGCGACTTCTGTCAAGTAATGCCAACATTGACGCTGGTCAGATCCTATTTAAAGGAGAAGACATTGTTAACAAATCCGAAAAAGAAATGCAAAAAATTCGCGGAAAAGAAATTGCGATGATTTTCCAAGATCCAATGACATCGTTAGATCCAACGATGACGATTGGAAAGCAAGTAGCGGAATCTTTACGCAAACATAATAAAGTATCAAAAAAAGATGGCGAAAAAGCAGCGCTAGACCTACTAAATTTAGTTGGGATTCCAGAAGCTGAAAAACGAATCAAAAGCTACCCACATCAGTTTTCAGGTGGGCAGCGTCAACGGATCGTGATTGCGATTGCTTTGATTTGTTATCCAGAAATCTTGATTGCAGATGAACCAACAACCGCGTTAGACGTAACAATCCAAGCACAAATTTTAGAATTACTCAAAGAAATTCAAACAAAAATTGATACATCAATTATTTTTATTACCCATGACCTTGGTGTAGTGGCAAATGTCGCTGACCGAGTGGCTGTTATGTATGGTGGGAAAATCATCGAAGTAGGAACTTCGGAAGAAATTTTTTATAATCCACAACATCCTTATACTTGGGGATTACTTGGTTCAATGCCGACGTTGGAAAGTACAAGCAAACAGCTTTATGCGATTCCTGGTTCACCTCCAGATTTGTTGAATCCACCAAAAGGAGACGCATTTTATCCACGTAATGAATATGCTTTGAAAATCGATGCAGAGCAAGAGCCACCATTTTTTGAATTATCTGCAACACACAAAGCAGCAACTTGGTTATTAGCACCACAAGCACCAAAAGTTCTGCCGCCAGAAGAAATTCAACGTCGTTGGGCAATTTTTAAAGAAAAACAAGGGAGCCAAGGGGGAATAGTGGATGAAAAAAAAGCTACTCGAGGTTAAAGGTCTAAAACAATATTTCAACATTGGCAAAAAAAATGAAGTGCATGCGGTTAATGACATCAGTTTTCACATTTATGAAGGGGAAACGTTTGGATTAGTTGGTGAATCTGGGAGTGGAAAGTCGACGACCGGTCGGACAATCATTCGTTTAAATGAGCCAACTGGTGGCGAAATTTTATTTGATGGACAAGATGTGACAAAAATCAAAGGAAAAAAAGAAATGACGAAATTTCGTCATGAAGTCCAAATGATTTTTCAAGATCCATACGCATCCTTAAATCCGAGAATGAAAGTTCGTGACATTATTGCAGAAGGTATTGATGTGAACGGCTTAGCGAAGTCGCCACAGGAGCGTGCGCAAAAAGTCGATGATTTATTAAAAACAGTTGGGTTAAACCCGAGTCACGGAACGCGCTATCCTCATGAATTTTCAGGTGGACAACGTCAACGGATTGGCATTGCTCGAGCGTTAGCAGTCAATCCACGTTTTGTTATTTGTGATGAGCCTATTTCTGCACTAGATGTGTCCATTCAGGCTCAAGTAGTAAATTTATTACAAGACTTACAAGAAGAACAGAATTTAACTTACTTATTTATTGCCCATGATTTATCAATGGTGAAACACATTAGCGATCGCATTGGCGTTATGCACAATGGCTTGTTGTTAGAGATGGGAACAAGTGACGAAATTTATAACTTTGGTGTTCATCCATACACCGAAAGTTTGTTGTCTGCTATTCCATTACCAGATCCAGACCATGAGAGACAGCGCCGTCGAATCAAATACCAGCCAGAACCAGATGATAATCAAGTACGTACATTAAGAGAAATTGCACCAGAACATTTTGTGTACGCAACAGAACAAGAAGTTGCCTACTATGCGAAAAAATTGCAACGAAAAAAAGAAAACTTACTCGTAGCAAACTAGGGGGTAAGTGCTAATGCTCAAAGCCTTTAAATTCCGGATGTATCCCACCGATGAACAAAAAAAGTGGTTAATTCAAAATTTTGGTTGTGTTCGGTTCACCTATAATCATTTATTACTTTCACGACAAGAAACTTACAAGCAACTAGGTGTGATTGATTATTCGTTGACACCAGCTGCTTTGAAAAAACGTTATTCGTTTTTAAAAGAGGCGGATAGTTTGGCATTAGCCAATGCTCAGTTGAATTTGGATCGTGCGTTTCGCAATTATTTTAAAGGACGAGCCAGCTTTCCAAAGTTGAAAAGTAAGAAGAGTATGTGGCAATCTTATACCACAAATAACCAAGGACACACCATTTATTTAGAAGGAAATCAATTAAAATTACCAAAGCAAAAAAAGTTGTTCAACGTGCATGTCCACCGGCCAATCGAAGGAACAATTCGTTCAGCTACGATTTCTTCACGATATAATGAAGAGTTTTATGTTTCATTTTTATGTGAAGTTCCGCTGAATAAAAGACAGAAAACCAATGAATGGGTGGGAATCGCGTATTGCCCCAAAGGCTTAGTCGAAACTTCGCAGAAAATTGAGGTTGTTGCACCTAAACTTTTGGTGACAAATCAAAAAATCGCTGTAGCAGAAAGAAAATTGAGTATTCGAGCAAAAGCAGCTCAACAACGAAAAAAGGCTTTAGAACGAGCAAAAAATTATCAAAAACAAAAAAGAAAAGTGCTGAATCTGTATCAAAAACAAAAATATCAACGGGAAGACTACTTAGAACAGCTTTCTGCTATTCTGGTGAATAAATTTGATTATTTGTTTATTGAATCATTACCAGATGAAAAGCTTGCTTCTGATTTTTCAGTGCAAGACTGGCACAAACTGTTGACCAAATTGAGGTATAAAGCAGAATGGTATCAAAAAACTTTTATTTTGATTAATACACAAGATATCCACAGTCATTCTGCACAAGAAAAGAGTCGGCTGTTGGAACGAATTGGGAAACAATTACTTTTTGATGTCTAAACTGGTAGGAGCGCCAGAGTTCGCCTTGCTAATAAAAAGTTTTTAAAACTTTTGTTTCTAGGAATTTTCTTTTCGCTTAAAGAGAAAGCTCACTAATTATGAGAAACCAAAAACCAAGGACTGTAACATAAATCAGCAATGATTTTGTGTTACAGTCCTTGGTTTTTACCGATTAATTTTCCATTTTTGGATGGTGTTCAGGTTTTAATTGATAGATTTTTGATGGACGACCGATTCCAACGGGGCGTTCACCGATTTCGTCAAAATATTGCAACATTGCCTTTTTAAAATTTGAGTGGTCGATTGTTTTAAAATCAATTCCTAAAAATTTTGCAAACACTTTGCGAGCTTCAGTAATTGTAAAATCCTTGCCTAATACTTGAAGGACTTGTGGCTCATGTTCCATTTTATTGACGATACGGTTAAAGGCTTTTAACACGATGAAACTGTGGTCAAATGCTAACTTATCTTTTCCAGTTGATTGGCCAGTTGCTAAATCAAGTGCGATTGAGACATCGCCACTGGTCAAGTGGATTTGATTCATTTGTCGTTCTAAAGTGAACCAGCGAACCTCTTTGGCGTCATCTCCGGCAATCAAAGGTTCTTCACCAATAAAGGCAAGATAGCTGACCGTCACGACCCAGCCACGTGGATCACGATCAGGTGTGCTGAATGTATGAAGCTGTTCGATATTTTCCTTAGAAATAATAACTCCAGTTTCTTCTTGTGTTTCGCGTAAGACACTTTCACCAGTTGACTCATCTCGTTGGACAAAGCCACCAGGCAATGCCCAAGAGTTTCGATAAGGATGCCCTTTTCTTTGAATCAAAAGAATTTTTAACTGATCTTCTTCTTTGTTGTAACACATCAAAACGATGTCGACAGTCAAAGAAGGTTTGTCGTATTCAGGGCGTTCTTGTGCTTGATACCAAGTTAAAAAATCTTCTTCGCTGGCTTCTTGTTCATAATATAGTTTTTCTTCTTCTTTAGAAGCAAATTCTTTCATTCTGACACCTCCACTGCCGATAAAAGTACATTTTACTTTATTGTAGCAGACTCTTGGAAAAAACCAAGGACTTCCCGCAAAATTTCGTGGTTATCAAAGATGAAAAATGAATGGTAAAACTAAATTGACTAAAAAGAACAGTAGATAAAAAGGTAAAAACTTCATTTTTTCTTCACGAAGTGCAAAGAACCCGCAAATAATGATAAATAAATCGAATGCGATACGAAAGAGATTCGAAACAAGAAGGAAACTATTCAAGTTACCATTTAAGTTAAAGTAACCATACATCCTTATATAAAAATAACTAAAAAATAAGTGAGCAATTGTCAGTACTGCGATACTAATCATAAAAATCGTGTGTTTTTTCTGCATAATCATTCCTACCTTTGTTCATTGGTTTTTCCCCTTCTATTATACATGATTCATTTTTGGAAAAATAGCGGGGAAAATTTTCCCAAAAAACGTAACTTAATAAACGTACAAAGAATTCTAAGTTTTTCCTTTTTTTCAACTAGGAAGACGAGTATTCCTACCGAATTCCCTTTTCAAAAATTCGCTAACATTAAGATTATTTTGTGGTATACTAGCAAGGAAACGAATTCGCATCATGCGATAAAGGAGGAGGAGCCCCGTGGCAGAAAAGGAAACTTTTTATATTACTACGCCAATCTATTATCCAAGTGGCAAACTGCACATCGGTAACTCGTACACAACGATTGCCTGCGATGCTGTTGCACGTTACAAACGGTTGATGGGCTTTGATGTGTTTTATCTTACTGGAGTGGATGAGCACGGTCAAAAAATCGAAACAAAAGCAGCAGAATTAGGTGTTGAACCACAGGAATATGTGGATAAAATGGCTGCAGACGTGAAAAAATTATGGAAAACACTTGATATCAGTTACGATAAATTTATTCGAACAACGGATGATTATCACAAAGTAGCTGTTCAAAAAATCTTTGATCGTTTACTAGAACAAGGCGATATTTATTTAGGTGAATACGAAGGCTGGTATTCAGTTTCTGATGAAGAATTCTTTACAGAAACACAACTAGCTGAAGTTTACAAAGACGATGAAGGCAACGTGATTGGTGGGAAAGCCCCAAGCGGACATGAAGTTGAATTAGTCAAAGAAGAATCTTATTTCTTCCGCATGAGTAAATACGCGGATCGTTTGCTTGAGTACTATGAAGCACATCCTGAATTTATCCAACCAGAATCACGCAAGAAAGAAATGATTAACAACTTTATCAAACCTGGTTTAGAAGACTTGGCTGTTTCAAGAACGACATTTAGCTGGGGAATCCCTGTGACACGTGATCCAAAGCACGTTGTATATGTTTGGATTGATGCATTATCAAACTATATTACAGCGTTAGGTTATGGTTCAGATGATGATAGTTTGTTTGAAAAATATTGGCCTGCTGATGTCCATATGGTTGGGAAAGAAATCGTTCGTTTCCACACAATTTATTGGCCAATTATGTTAATGGCGCTAGACTTGCCATTACCTAAAAAAGTTTTTGGACATGGTTGGTTATTGATGAAAGACGGCAAAATGTCCAAATCAAAAGGAAACGTTGTTTATCCTGAAATGTTAGTTGAACGTTATGGCTTAGACGCATTACGTTATTACTTATTGCGTGCAGTTCCATTTGGCTCTGATGGTGTCTTCACACCAGAAGATTTTATTTCTCGTGTAAATTACGATTTAGCCAATGACTTAGGTAATCTATTGAACCGCACTGTTGCGATGATCAACAAATATTGTGAGGGTGTTGTTCCTGATTATGCTTCATTAGTAACGCCTTTTGATAGTGAACTGTCAACAACTGCTGCAAACGTAGTTGGACGTTACCATGATGCCATGGAAAAAATGGAATTTAATACAGCTTTAGCTGAGGTTTGGGTATTGATTTCTCGTGCGAATAAATACATTGATGAAACAGAACCTTGGGTATTAGCAAAAGACGAAGAAAAGAAAAATGAATTGGATAGCGTAATGGTTCATTTAGCTGAAACATTACGAATTGCAGCCATTCTGTTGCAACCAATCATGACTGAAACACCAGTCAAAATCTTCAAACAATTGGGATTGGATGCGGAATCCATGAACTTGGAAGGCTTACACTTTGGTGAGTTTCCTTCTGGAACAAAAGTTATTGCTAAAGGTACACCAATTTTCCCACGTTTAGATATGGACGAAGAAGTTGCTTATATCCAAATGAAAATGTCTGAAGGAACCCAAAGTACAGAGGACACAGTGAAGTGGGACCCAGAAGAAACAGAATTTGTTTCTTCAAAAGAAAAACAAATCAAATTTGATGTATTCGATAAAGTTGAATTAAAAGTTGCTGAAGTAATCAGCTGTCAAAAAGTGGAAGGTGCAGATAAATTACTGCAATTCCGTTTAGCCGCAGGGGATAGTCAGGACCGTCAAATTTTATCTGGAATCGCAGAATATTATCCTGATCCAAGTGAGTTAATCGGCAAAAAGCTTGTGATCGTGGCAAACTTAAAACCACGTAAGATGCGTGGTCAAATCAGCCAAGGAATGATTCTCTCAGCAGAAGCACCGGATGGCTCATTGCAAGTAGTTGAAGCGCCAAAAGGCATGCCAAATGGT
Source organism: Enterococcus sp. C50 (assembly GCF_040887505.1). Classification (NCBI taxonomy): domain Bacteria; kingdom Bacillati; phylum Bacillota; class Bacilli; order Lactobacillales; family Enterococcaceae; genus Enterococcus; species Enterococcus sp. C50. Next base: position 310,190 of record NZ_JBFOFW010000003.1, read on the forward strand.
TCAGAAATTGCGTAAATAAAAAAGGAATCCAATCGTAATGATTGGATTCCTTTTTATTTACATATAAATGATTTTGTATCACTTTAATGAAGGAAATCTTTTCAATCGTTTTTTCAAGCGAGTAGGTAGCAACGCACTTAAAACGGTGAAAGGAATCGCAAAGATGTACCAAGAAATTGTTCGTCCAATGCCATATCGTTGGTAGAGGCTCCTTAACATCAAGTGAAGTAAGCACAAACCAATAATTAACGAACCGGCGAGAAACCATTGATTATCCCATTTGAAATAACGTAAGCTCATGACAAAAACAGGATAAAGGTAAAAATAGATGCCAACCAAGGTGACACGCCAATTTTTAGTAAAGGTTCCAATGTTAAGCAAAAAGAAAATTGCAGATAAAATAATTCCTAGCGGTGGGAAAAGACTAACTAAAAAAGAATAGACGATGCTCCATAGAATCAAACCGGGTCCTCTGAATAACGCGACTAAAATTACTAGACCAGTGAGTAAAAGGAGCTGTTGACTAAACGAAGCGATGGTCAAAAGACCAAAAAGAATCAGCGTGGCCCAATGCCAGCGCGACTGTCGTTGTTCTTTTCGTGTAACTGAAACATGATCTGTGAGAAAATTTGCTAATTTTGGATGTGAACGTTGAAAGTCCAAAAGCAAAACCTCCTTTAAATAGAAACTGGCTAAATTGTAATCAAAAAGGAAAGAAAAAACATCCGACTTAAGGGGGATGTTTTTGAAAACCCTTTATTAGATTTGTGCGTAGCCAAGGGGAAAAAACTCGGTTATACTAGCAATTATATTAATAAAAATAGGAAAGAGGATGAGGAATGGGAAATAAATTAAAACGTGAAATTAATTTGTTTGGCGCATTAGCAACAGTTATGGGAACTGTTATTGGAGCAGGAGTTTTTTTTAAGACCGCTTCAGTAACTGCTAGCACACAATCACCGAGTTTAACACTTTTTGTATGGTTATTGGGTGGCCTTTTGACCATTTGTGCCGGGTTGACTGTTGCAGAATTAGCCACAGCAATTCCAGAAACAGGTGGAGCAGTTAAATACATAGAGGCTGCGTATGGAAAATTACCAAGTTTCTTATTAGGTTGGGCGCAAAGTCTGATTTATTTTCCAGCAAACATTGCGGCTCTTTCAATTATTTTTGCAACACAGTTGACGAATCTCTTTCAGTTATCCACTGATTATCTGGTATTGATTGCAGCTGTGACTGCTTTGTCAGTAACTGGATTGAATTTATTGGGGACAAAAGTTGGTGCAACTGTTCAATCTGCTACACTTATTATCAAATTGATCCCGATTGCAGTAATTGTTGTTTGGGGGTTAATGGTTCCCGAATCTGGTACGGTTCAGCTCTTTCCAATTGAAGCGGGTAAAGATGTTTCCTTTATGGAAGGATTGAGTAGTGCGTTACTGGCTACTTTGTTTGCGTATGATGGTTGGCTAGGTGTCGGCGCAATTGCTGGTGAAATGAAAAAGCCAGAAAAAGATTTGCCTAAAGCAATTATTTTAGGATTAAGTTTTGTGACAGTGGTCTATTTGTTGATTAACTTTGTTTTCTTGAAGACTTTACCAATCGAAGGAATTGCTGGAAACTTGAACGCAGCATCGGATGCTTCAGCAGTGATTTTTGGTTCATTTGGTGGAAAGTTAGTTACGATTGGTATTCTGATTTCTGTTTATGGCGCGCTGAATGGCTACACGTTGACTGGAATTCGTGTTCCTTATGCGATGGCCTTAGAAAATGAACTACCATTCAGTAATCAGTTAACAAAATTATCAAAGAAATTCACAGTTCCTTACGTGCCAGCAATGTTTCAGTTGGTGATTGCCTGTATCATGATGACGATGGGTTCATTTGATTTTCTGACAGATATGTTAATTTTTGTGATGTGGCTGTTTAGTTTACTGATATTTATCGCTGTTTTTGTTTTACGCAAGAAAGCGCCAGAGATGAATCGTCCTTACAACGTGCCGCTTTATCCGGTGATTCCGCTAATTGCGATTATTGGCGCAATTTTTATCTTAGGAATGACAATCTTAACGCAGACATCACTTGCGATGATTGGGATTGGTGTGACGTTATTAGGAATCCCAGTTTACTTATATAAAAATAAGAAATAAATAAAAAAGAGATTGGGGCTTACTCAATCTCTTTTTTACTTGTCTAACGCATTGCTAAGCTTAAAGATGGTTTTTTTAGCACATTTCTTCAGTTTATTCGTAACAAAATAACTTGAAAATGAATTGTTGTTCATCAAGTAGTTTCCTGAAAAAATAAAATAAAAAGCAGTGATTTCTAAAAAGAATTTCTTGTTTGCTAGAATGAGAAACTTGAAGTTCTGAAACTCTCACAATCTTTTTTTCCGTCCCACTTCTGTCTCAACCGTTTATGTGCTAAAGTAGGAAAGAAAAGGAGCGATTTGAATGATATTTGATTCTCATACTCACTTAAATGCGGAACAATTTAATGAAGACATTCCCGAAACAATTGAGCGTGCTAAAGAGCTGGGCGTGACAAAGATGGCTGTGGTTGGCTTTGATCAACCAACGATTGAAAAATCCTTACAGCTTAGTCAAGACTACCCAAATATTTATAGTATCATTGGCTGGCATCCAACTGAGGCTGGTAGCTATACCAAAGAAGTTGAACAACAATTACAAGAACGATTGACGTTACCTAAGGTTGTGGCATTAGGAGAAATTGGTTTGGATTATTATTGGATGGAAGATCCAAAGGAAGTTCAAGCAAAAATTTTTCGTCGTCAAATTGCGATTGCCAAAGAAATGAATTTACCAATTAGCATCCATACGCGTGATGCGATAGAAGATACGTATCAGATTTTAAAAGAAGAAAAAGTCCACAATATTGGTGGAATCATGCATAGTTTTAGTGGTGACTATGAGTGGGCACAGCGCTTTCTTGATCTGGGTATGCATATTTCCTTTAGTGGTGTTGTGACATTCAAAAAAGCTTTAGACGTCCAAGAAGCTGCAACGAATGTTCCTTTCGATAAGATGTTGGTAGAAACGGATGCCCCTTACCTTGCGCCGGTACCTTATCGTGGTAAGCGAAATGAACCTGGGTATACTCGCTATACGGTTGAAAAAATTGCGGAACTTCGCCAAGTACCTTTTGAAGAAATTGCTACACACACATGGCACAATGCACATCGCTTATTTGGGATTTCAGAAAAATGAGTAAATTGACTATTGAAGAAATTGTAGTCGTTGAAGGAAAAGACGATACCAGACGATTGCAAGAAGTCGTGAATGTCGATACGATTGAAACAATTGGTTCAGCAATTAACGAAGCGATTTTGATGCAGATCGAGCATGCACAAGAAACAAGAGGGGTGATTGTTTTTACAGACCCAGATTTTTCAGGCGAAAAAATTCGTAAAACAATTATGGAAGTCGTACCACAAGCGAAACATGCCTTCTTACCTCGAAAGCAAGCTCAGCCAAAGAAAAAGGGTAGCTTAGGTGTTGAACACGCAAGCAATGAAGCCATTCTTGAAGCATTGAAGAAAGTTGTGACACCTAGCGAGGAAGAGTTTGACGAAATCCCTAGACAGATGCTTTTGGACTATGGTTTAATAGCGGGAGCACAAGCCAAAGAAAAAAGAGAAAAACTTGGGGATGAACTTAGGATTGGTTACACCAATGGCAAACAATTAGCGAAACGCTTGAAAATGTTTCGCATTACACCAGAAGAATTGAGACAAGCAATGAAAAAAGTGGAGGCAAAACATGACTGAATATCGTGAGATCGCAACACCCTCTCGAACAAAAGAAATCTTGAAAGAACATGGATTTCAATTTAAAAAAAGTTTAGGACAAAATTTTTTAACAGAGCCTAACATTCTACGAAAAATCGTTGAAACAGCTGAGATCAACCATGAAACAAATGTAATTGAAGTAGGGCCAGGAATTGGCGCACTGACTGAACAATTAGCCATGAATGGAAATCAAGTCGTCGCATTTGAAATCGATGATCGTTTGATTCCAGTATTAGCAGATACACTTCACCGTTATCAAAATGTTAAGGTTGTTCACCAAGATATTTTAAAAACGGACTTGGCTACTGCTGTCAAAGAATATTTTACAGAAGATTTACCATTAAAAGTGGTCGCAAATCTTCCCTATTACATTACAACGCCAATCATGATGCACTTTCTTGAATCGGACGTACGTGTGGATGAAATGGTTGTTATGATGCAAAAAGAAGTTGCAGATCGAATTTCTGCAAAGCCTGGTACCAAAGCTTACGGCTCACTTTCAATTGCCGTGCAATATCATATGGATGCGTCCTTAGCATTTATCGTTCCTAAAACAGTTTTTGTACCACAACCAAACGTTGATTCAGCGATTTTAAAATTGACACGCAGAGAAGAACCAGCTGTTGAAGTCACGGATGAAAAAGAATTTTTCCGTTTGACGAAAGCCTCATTCCAATTGCGTCGCAAAACATTATGGAACAATTTGCAACACGCTTATGGAAAAGACGAAGCAACCAAAGCGTGGTTGACTCAAAGTTTAGCTGATGCAGGAATTGATCCAAAACGTCGTGGGGAAACACTGTCATTAGAAGAATTTGCTGCATTAAGCAATGCGATGATGGCGAATAAACAAGGGTAAGAAGTATTGTTCAAAAAATAGTTATCACAGAAAAGCGGAGCAGGATGCTCGCGTTTTTCTGTGATTTTTTTATCAAGTAGGATAAAATTTGGAGGAAAATGCCTACTTATAATAGGGATAGGATGAAAAAAGCAGCACAACTAAGTCACTTTCTAAATCATCTTTCGAATGACGAAAGGATGCTTTTGAAGTAAGTTAGCAACACAATTATTTTAATTGGAAAAGAAGAATGACTTGATAGCTCTATAATAAAATTGATGAGCTGACAGACATATCCAATTTGAAAAACATTTATACGATCCAACTAAGTGAGTAAAAAAAGAATTTGTCGAAGATTGTTGGCAACTTCTTTAAGTGTCTTGACAGATACATGGAATATCAGTACAATAAACAACATCAATGTGTCAAGACACATAAGGAGAGAAAAAATGAAAAAAAATTCTGTTCGTCACTTAACTATTTCTGCACTGCTGATTGGGATGGGAATCATCATTCCTTTAGTTATGCCAAAAATCATGATTCCACCAGCATCTTTTACCTTAGCTTCGCATGTGCCATTATTCTTAGCAATGTTTTTTTCACCAGGGGTAGCTGTTGCTGTCGCTTTAGGAACAACGTTTGGGTTCTTTTTATCGACACCAGTCATTATTGCATTAAGAGCATTGTCACACATTATTTTTGCAGTAGTTGGTGCTTGGTATTTGCAAAAGAAACCTGGAATCGTCTTGAAGGATGGAAAATTTACGCTAGCAAACTGGAAATTTCAAGGCTTTAATTTTGTCATTGGGGTTATCCATTCAATTGCCGAAATGTTGGTTGTGAGTGCTTTTTACTTTATGGGTAATATGCCTGATACGTATTATTCAGAAGGTTATTTCTACACAGTATTTATTTTGATGGGAATCGGTGGATTGATTCACAGTTTGGTTGACTACAATATTGCTTACTTTGTTGCGGGCACGTTAAGCAAATATTTTGATATTCCTGTATTTACTGCAGCGAAAGAACAGGCGAGGAAGATGGAGAAGCTTGGCTAAAAATAATTGAATGAGAAAAATTGATTAGATTTAGTTATTGTTGAATTTTTCAAATACATTAGTAAAAAATAGGTAACCTAAAACAGATTTTGTTTTAGGTTACCTATTTTTGTTTAACACGTTTGGCTAGTAAGTGAGAAAAAATAGTTGTAAAATCATTTGCGCTAAAATCTTTTGATTCATCAATTGTAAAATGCTGTCATTTGGGATTGAATAAGAAAATTAGTAAGAAAAAAGAAAGTTCACTATTAGCTAAGCTTTGTTTACAACTTGAAGAATGCAAGAGCACTTCCTTTTTTGCATTAGCAATCAATTAGCTTATGGCATCTAGAAAAGAGCTGCCAAAAAAAGTGAGCGATTTAATGGAAAAATATTTTTGATTGTTCTTTTAAAATGAATTTTCGAAAAATATTTTTTCTAAAAAAAACAAATTTTAAAATAGAAAGTCTAAGATGCGTACCCAAAATTAAAAATAATAAAAAAACTTATTGAAAGCGCTCTCTTTTTGTGGCATAGTGTAACTGAAGGTGCCTGATAAATAAAATCGTACGATTGAATAAAGAGGTGGTTGGAATAAAAATAACTTTTATTTGGCGTGGTTGGCGTACATATTGTTGTTTAATGGCTATATAATATTGTTATTTATATGCTCAATTATCTTCCTGATTAGTCATTTAGTTCGTTTGCTATGTAAAAAAGCACCAAATGGCTACGATATGTTTTGTAGCAAGCCTACTAGCTATGAATTTTGTCTTAACTTGGTTAACAACTTCCGTTAGTCTGATTGAGACAACTATTTAATGGAGGGAACAAAAATGAGTCTAGGAGACAAACTGAAAGAAGAACGTCTAAAGAATGAGTATACGCAAGAAGATATTGCCAAAATATTGAATGTTGCACGCTCCACTGTTTCAAGCTGGGAAGTGTCGAGAACATATCCTGATCTTTCTTTCCTGATTACTTTAAGTAAATTATATGGAGTAACAGTCGATTATTTAATTAAAGATGAAGAAGAGACAATTGACAACAATCAGACAATAAAAACAATGGGTTCTTTGAATCAGAAACAAAAATATTTTGGATTTGGCTTTTTGGTTTGCTTCATCTGCGCACTGTTGATTGGCTTATTTTTTCTGAATACGGCGAATCAGAGTACAAAAAAAGAAAAAGTACAAAAAGAACCGGTCGAGTATATTATTCCTTTGACGGATATCATGGATGTTACGGTCAAAGAAATCCCTTACGGTAAAGATAATAAATACCAAGTTCCTGAAATAACTGCAAATGTAAAATTACGTGAAGGCTGGAAAGAACCGGGATGGGGTTTTTATTTTGATAATAATACAGGGACTGCGTATATTAATCTTTCACAAAATAAAGTGTATAAAGGTGAACCTTTTCCGACCAACTATTTTCCAAAATTGAGTTTTGTCGCTGCACAGTATGTGAGGGATACCGAGTACATGGATATTCCTAAAAAGATTATCTTGATTGACGATAATACCGCAGATCCCCCAAGTACAGCAAAAGAGCAACGGGTGATTTGGGAAAAATAAAAAAGGAGTGTTTAGAAATGAAAAAATTTGTTTGTCTGGGCTTAGTTACGTTTGGAATGTTATTGTTTGGTCAGCCAGCACAAGCTGCTGAAATTACTAACGATGTGGCACCAGAACTGGGGAAAATTTACATAGATGAGCGTGAGTCTGACTTGACTGACATTCTTTGTACGACTTCTGAAGGTAGATATGTGATTAATGAGAATAAGCTCGTCTTACTAGATAAAGAAATCCCAGGTGTAACGCCTTTTATCTATCATGATGTACAGCTTTTAAGTGGTAAGTCAACTGGCTACAGCTTTACGATTGCAGGAAATACCCCATATACTTACCTAACTACTAATCATAATAGTGATTGGAGTCCAAGGGCTATGGTTATAACTCAAAATGGTGCGCAAATTCAATATTGGGAAGTGTACGGGACACCGGCTTCAATTAGTCATACAACGTCAGCCACAGCGACTTATTATTTTGGATTAACTAACTTATCTTCCAGTGCCATGAATTATGGAATGAATATGATGTTTTAAAATAAGCAAACGAGTGTCTGGAACATCATCATTTTGATGAATGTTCCAGACACTTTTTTACGAACAAATGATGTTCAAAAAGTAAATTTCTCGAAAAACAAGCCGAATAATTTCAAAAATAGGCAGAGCTATTTCCAAACTGTTTTTCTTTTTTAGAGCTGAACGCGTTTGTCCCAAGCTCTTTTATCTTTTTTTGTAATCGAACAAGGCCCTAGTATTGCAAAAAAAAGAACTGCACCGTTGGTTGCGGTACAGCTCTTAAAAAGGGGGCATCAATTAAAATTAAGGTAAAGTAATCACATCTTCTGTTTCTTTATCGAAGAAATGTCCTTTATTGATATTGAAAGCAAGGTCAATCATCTCGCCTGGTTTGTGGAAATCACGTGCATCGACTTTTGAAATAAATTCAGTTGAGCCAGTTTTTGTGTAAAGCATTGTTTCTGCACCTAGTAATTCTGAAACCACAACTTCAGAATGAACGACTGCTTCTGGTGAAGCATCTAAAGCAATTTGTTCGCTATGGATGTCTTCAGGACGAATACCGAAGATGACTTCTTTGCCGTTGTAGCCTTTTTCTACTAAGATTTTATTTTTTCCTTCTGGAATGCGAAGTCTTAATCCGTGACCATCAGTAATCACACCGTCATTTAGCGTTACATTGAAGAAGTTCATTGCAGGTGAACCAATAAATCCAGCAACGAAAACATTCACTGGTGTGTCATAAACTTCTTTTGGTGAACCAATTTGTTGAATAAATCCGTCTTTCATAATAACGATTCGATCTGCCATTGTCATCGCTTCTGTTTGGTCATGGGTAACGTAGATTGTTGTTGTTTCTAAACGTTGGTGTAATTTAGCAATTTCTGCACGCATTGCTACACGTAATTTAGCATCTAAGTTTGATAAAGGTTCATCCATCAAGAAGACTTTGGCATCACGAACGATTGCACGACCTAAAGCAACACGTTGACGTTGTCCACCAGATAATGCAGCTGGTTTACGAGATAGGTATTCGGTTAGACCTAAAATTTCTGCCGCATTTTCAACCCGATTTTTGATTTCAGCTTTGTCATATTTTCTCAATTTCAAACCAAATGCCATATTATCAAAAACAGTCATATGAGGATAAAGAGCGTAGTTTTGGAAAACCATTGCGATATCACGATCTTTTGGAGCTACATCATTCATGACTTTTTCGCCAATTTTTAATTCGCCTTCCGTAATATCTTCTAAACCAGCAATCATACGTAAAGTAGTTGATTTCCCACATCCAGATGGTCCAACAAAAACAATAAATTCACGATCTTGAATATTTAGATTAAAATCAGTAACTGAATAATTTTCTGCATTATCGTATTTTTTATAAACATGTGTCAACGCCATTTCTACCATAGTAAATTCCACACTTTCTATAAGTTTTATTTGACTAAAGTATAAATGAAAGCGCTAACCTATAACAACGGCAGAATGAACAAGAATTTGTCTGTTTTTTGGTCAGAGTGACGAAGAAGCAAAGAAAATCAAAAAAATGGTAACAAAAAATTTAAACGGTTTCCTAAGTTTGTTACACTAAAGAAAAGAAAGGAAGTGTGACTGATGAAAATTGCTTTGATTGCACATGATCGAAAGAAACCATTGATGATTAAATTAGCGACAGCTTATCAAACGATTTTAGCGAAACACGAGCTTTATGCAACTGGGACGACAGGTTTACGAATTCAAGAGGCAACTAATTTGCCAGTTCATCGTTTTAAATCAGGTCCGTTGGGAGGCGACCAACAAATTGGGGCAATGATCTCGGAAGACGAAATTGATTTAGTCATTTTCTTGAGAGATCCACTGGCAGCGCAGCCACACGAACCAGACGTAACAGCGTTGATTCGTTTATCAGATGTATACGAGATTCCTTTGGCCACCAATATTGGCACAGCTGAAGTTTTACTGCGTGGATTAGCAGCAGGATATTTAGATTTTCGGACGGTCGTTCATGAAATGGAAAAAGAAGCGATTTCAACGGAACATGAATGAATTTTCGGTATTTTATCCAATAATATGAATAAATACTAATGGAAGTTGTTGAATAGCGAACATAAAAGACGGAAATCATAGTAACATTCAGTTTTCCTGTTTGCTAGTCAATGATAATTATGTTATATTTTGTGAGGGAATTGTTTCCCAAAATAAAATCAGAGTAGGAAATAAAGCGTTAAGTGCTGGGAGGATGGGATGTTGCCACCTGGACGAAGGATAAGGGAACTTATTCGCGGTTTTATTTTCGCATTCGCTGCATATTATTGTGTAGCAGCTCTTAAAGGAGATGCTAAAATGAAAAAAAATCGATTAGACGCACGGATGATAGCGATCATGGGGCTGTTGATTGCCTTAATGGTTACTTTATCACGACTAATATCTATCGAAACACCTTTTATCAAACTCAGTGTAACATTTATTCCACAGGTCATCATGGGGATTTTATTTGGTCCTTTTTGGTCTGGTATTGGATCAGTGTTAGCTGACCTTGTCGGAATGGCATTATTTTCAAAATCAGCATTCTTTATTGGGTTTACCTTGAATGCTTTTATCGAAGGTGCGATTTACGGCTTCTTTTTCTATAGAAAAGAAATTACTTGGAAAAATGCTATCTTAGCAACACTGAGTGTCACGTTGATTATCAATTTGATTTTGACGCCACTTTGGCTAGCTTTGATGTATCATGTCCCACTGTTTAGTTGGGTCGTTTGGGCACCACGATTGTTGAAAACAGTTATTTGGATCCCGCTTCAATCAATTGCAATTTACTATGTTGGACGAAGTATTCCTTATAAAAAGATTTTGCAAAGTCTAACAGTTCGCACGAAATAAAAATAAAAAAACAGGCAATCTTCCCATCCCAGAAGATTGCCTGTTTTTTTATTGATGTGTAAATTGTGCTTGATAAAGCTGATTGTAGTAACCAGCTTTTTTTAATAATTCATCATGTGTACCCATTTCAACGATTTCACCATGATCCATGACCAGAATTTGGTCCGCATTTTTAATAGTGGAAAGTCGGTGCGCAATTACAAAGCTGGTTTTCCCTTCCATCATTGTCAAGAAGGCTTGTTGGATTTTCTTTTCGGTTAGCGTATCAACAGAACTAGTTGCTTCATCTAAAATCAGCATGGGCGGGTTACTAATCATCGTTCGTGCAATCGTTAATAGTTGTCGCTGACCATCGGAAATTTTTAGTCCTTGACCACCGATTTTGGTTGAAAGTTTTTCTGGTAGTCGCTCGACAAATTCATACATATAGGCAGCTTTTAATGCTTCATTGATTTCCTCATCACTAGCACTCGGATTGCCATAGCGAAGGTTCGCACGTAAGGAACTGTCAAATAGCCAAGTGTCTTGTAAAACCATACCAAAGCTTTTGCGCAAAGTCGTTCGTTTGATGTCACGGAGATTGTGACCATCAATCAGAATCCTTCCGCTAGTGGTATCATAAAATCGCATTAAAAGATTGACCAGCGTTGATTTCCCGGCACCTGTTTTTCCGACGATTGCAATTGTTTGCCCAGGTTTTGCTTTGAAATTAAAGTCTTCAATCAAACGCTGATTTGGATCATATGAAAACGAAACGTGTTCAAAAACGACTTCTCCTTTGATTGTGTTGGGATCCAAAGCAAACGCATTAGGGGCGTCAGGTGTCTCTTCGGGCTGATCAATCAACTCGAACGCTCGATCCAATCCAGCAAAGGCCGTTTGAATTTGCGTAGTGATTCCAGATAATTCGATAAAAGGCTTAGAAAATTGACTCGAATAGATGGTAAAACTGGAAATAACACCAACGGTAATTGCTGACCCGCTTCGTAAAGCAAGCAAGCCGCCAACTAAACCAATTGACAGATAAGCTAAATGATCGACAAAACGGGAAGAAGGATTTGTCAAAGAAGAAGAAAATTGAGCACGCTGTCCCTTGACGTAAAGTTCTTGATTCAATGTTTCAAATGCCTGTTGACTAGCTGTTTCTTGTTGAAAAGCTTTTACGATTTTTTGATTTCCAATACGTTCAGTCACAAATCCGGAAATGTCACCAATAATTTTTTGCTGTTGATTAAAGTCGTTTTGGGAAGAACGTGCGACCAGAAAACTGACTAAAAAGATAATCGGGGTGGCACATAAAACGACAACTGTTAGCAACGGACTCAAATGAATCATAAAGATAAAAGATAAAATGATGATCGCAACGCCAGAAAATAATTGATTGAAGGCTGCTGCAATGGCGATAGAAATGTTATCCATATCATTGGTAAAACGACTGACGATATTTCCGTGTGCTGTTTGGTCATAATAGCGAAGAGGCAAACGGTTCAATCGTTCAAAAGCATCTTTTCTCAGCGCCGCTACCGAGAGATAAGCAAGCCGGTTACTTAAGACTTGAATCAACCACTGACTAAGAACATTGACGAGTACTACACCACCAAAGAGTAACAATAAATGAAAGAGTTCTTGAAATTGAACCCGTCCGATACCAATCATCAGATCAATACTTTGGCCAATTTGTAACGTCATGACGACGGTCGCGATACCGTTCAGCAAACCAAAGAAAATCGCTAAAGTAATTTCTTTAGGATAAGCCATCAGGTAGGGGATAAATCGTTTGAATAACTGCATTGAGAATTTTTTTTGTTTCATTTTATTCCTCCTCCTGCGATGCCACGATTTCTTGGTATTCTTTTGATGTACGCAACAGTTCAGCATTTGTTCCTTGAGCGACAATCCGTCCTTGATCCATGACTAAAATAGTTTCTGCTTCTTGGATTGAACGAACTCGTTGAGAAATAATCAGTACGGTACAATCAAGGGAAGTTTTCAAAGCTTTGCGTAAATTCAAATCTGTTTGATAGTCAAGTGCACTTAATGAATCGTCAAGAATTAGTAACGCTGGTTTTGCAATCAAAGCACGTGCGATGGTCAAACGTTGTTTTTGACCACCAGAAAAGTTTTTCCCGTTTTCCATAACTTTGGTGTCCAAACCATCAGGAAGTTGACGAACAAAATCGTCAGCTTGTGCAATTGTTAAAGCTTCCCAACATTCTTCATCTGTGGCATTCGTTTTGCCCCAATGCAAGTTGTCTCGGATGGAGCCAGTGAAAAGCACAGCTGTTTGAGGAACCATGGCAATTTGCGCTCGCAATTTTTCCATTTCCCATTGTCGGACATCTAGCTCGTCAACGAGAACCTCACCATTACTTACATCGTAGAAACGAGGAATGAGCTGAGTCAGAGTTGTTTTACCACTACCAGTGGGTCCAATGATGCCGACAATCGCATTTTTTCTCACTTGAAAATTGATGTTTTCCAAAGACAAACCAGAAGCTGGTGTATAGCGGAAATCAACGTGCTTAAATTCAAGGATTATCTGACTGTCAAGCGCAGGTGTGCTTGCGTCTGGCATTTCTTGGATTGAATTTTCCATGGTCAAGACTTCTTTGACACGTTTTCCTGAAGCTTCAGCACGGGTAAAAATCACGACTAAATTAGAAACAACAATCAAAGCTAACAACATTTGGTTCATATAATTGATTAACGCTAACACTTGTCCTTGCTGTAGTCCGCCAATATTGACTTTGATTCCACCAACTGTCAACAGGCAAATAATGCCTACATTCATGATTAATGTTGTGGCAGGGGTCAAAAGTGCAGAAATATTTGAAACGAGCAAATAATTTTTTGCCAGATCATCGGTACTTTCGTCAAAGGTTTTAACCTCTGTCTTTGTTCGACCAAAGGCGCGAATGACACGAACGCCACTAAGATTCTGACTAACGATTTCGTTTAAGTGATCTAATTTTTCTTGTACTTTTTGGTAAAGAGGAATTGTTTTTTTAATAATGAAATACAAGATTACCGCAAAAATGGGTAAAAAGAGTAAAAAGAACAAGCCAATTTGCCAATCAATGATAAAGGCCATCACGACAGAACCAATGCTTAAAAATGGCGCGCGGATCAATAGCCGGATAACCATCGCTAAAGCTAGTTGCAATTGATTGATATCATTGGTCATTCGGGTAATCAAGGTATCTGTTCCAAAATGATTTAGCTCGCTGTGGGAAAGTGTATTGATTTTTTTCATGAGTTGGTTACGTAACTCCGTACCGAAACCTTGCGAAGCAACTGAGGAATAGTATTGACAAATAATAGCACAAATCAGTCCGATAATTGACATGACAACCATCCAAATACCCATTTGAATGACTACACCTGTATCATTTTTTCTAAGTCCGTTATCAATCAACGAAGCCATCAATAAAGGGAGAATTAATTCAAAAACTGCTTCAAGAAATTTGAAAAAGGGTCCCAAAATGATTTGCTTACGATAGTCTTTTGCATAACGCAATAATTGAATCATATGATTCCTCCTAAGTAGTAAAATTTTCTATATTTATAGTAGAAAGAAAAACGATAAGTACATTACACATTGTAGCTTATGAAATTTGGAATGAAAAGCCAGCAAGCTCTTTCATTAGAGTTTCTTTTCATTTTTCCAGCTTATTGATACAATAAAAAGAAAAAGGAGGCACTTATGACCGAATTTATCCGTGTAGTATTGCTATTTTTTATTTATTCATTTGTCGGTTGGTTATGGGAAACAGTTTACTGTTCCATTAAAGCCAAACATTTCGTGTATCGAGGATTCTTAGTTGGTCCAATTACGCCAATCTATGGTTTTGGGATTTTAGGGGTATTGTATTTTATTGAACCATTCCAATCGAACCTTGTTTTACTGTATGTTTTATCAACTGCTCTGGTCACGATTTTGGAGTACCTGACTAGCTTTGGCTTAGAAAAATTATTTCATGCCACTTGGTGGGATTACCATGATGTTCCATTGAATATCAATGGAAGAGTTGCTTTACCAGTTTCACTTTTCTGGGGTGTGGGCTGTGTCTTGATCGTGAAAGTAATCCATCCGCATATTTTGATTTTGGAACGATTTTTGGCGGAACACTTTAGTTTTTACTTGCCAGTTCTTTTGATTGGGCTAATTATGATGGATCTTGGTTACACATTAGCGAATTTACAAAGTTTCCAAAAAGCAGTCACAGATTTACAGAAAGCAATTAATGAACAAAAAGCAAACTTGCAAGAAGTCTTTGAAAAAACCAAAGACGAATGGGAAGAACGACAAAAAACTTCTGGCACAGTTTTTGGCAAGGGAATTGTCTCAAAACCAGAGAAAAAATCTGCTGGTGATTGGTTACAAGCATTTAAAGAATCGACGAAAACCAATGATTATTTGCCACGTTTGAATTATACGCAACGACGCTTCTTAAAGAATTTCCCACAATTGTCATTGAAAGAAGGAAAAGATGTCAATGAAATTCGCCAATTAGTAAAAGAATTGCGCAAAAAAAAATAACTAGCAAATTTGCTCAAAAATAAAGCAATTGAACGAAAAAAAGTTCAATTGCTTTTTTATTTTAGCTAACAGTTAATCGAAAATGGATGTGAACGAATTATATTTGTAATAAATTGTAATATTTCTGACATATGAATTGTAATAATCATTTGTATAATGTAAGAGTTGGTATTTTAGGAGAAAGGTGTTGGAGTTCGTGAAGGCAAAAAAAGCCTTAGTTATGCTTGCTGTCTTATTGTCAGCAAATTTAGCACTACCCTTAGTGACTCAAGCAGAATCTCTTGATTCTTTAAATGAAAAAGAACAAGTTGCAAAACGTCAGGGTGAAGAAATCAGTGTCGAAGTACAAGTGGCATTGAATGATGTTAATGAAAAGTATCAAGAAGTTGAAAAAATAAAACAAGAGATTGTTCAAAACAAAAAAACGATTGATCAATCAAAACAAGAAATCAAGGAGACCGAAGCAACGATTGAGAAACGCAAAGAAGCCGTTGCACAACGACTAAAAGATGTTCAAATCAATGGTTCAAACGAGCGAAATTTACAAGCACTTTTAGACGCTGAAACTGTGGCCGAATTTATCAATCGAGCATACGCTGTTCGTGTTCTTCATCAAGCAGAAAAAGATAAAATTGTTAGCTTAGATAATCAAAGACAAAAGTTAGTTGATCTCAATCAAAAATTAGAGGATACACAAATTTCATTAAAGGATAATCAAGTTTCCCTAGAAGTCGAAGCGGACTCTTTGAATGAAAAAGTTGATTCTTTAAAACAAAAACTAACAGATAATCAAGTGACGCTTAGCGAAATTGCTAAGAATAAAGAAGCTGAAAAAACGCGAATTGCTACAGAAAACGCGAAAAAAGAGGCTGCTGAAAAACAAGCAAAAGAAGAAGCACAAAAACAGGCTGAAAAAGCAAAAGAAGAAGCAAAAGAAGAAGCACAACAAGCAAAAGAAGAAGCCCAAAAATTGGCAGCAGAAAACGCAGAGAAGGAAACTGAGCCAGCCAAAGAAGAGTCAAACGAAAAGCCAAAAGAAGACACATCAAAAGAGGAAGTACCAACGTCAGGTGCTACTCGCATGATGGAATCTACGGCATATTCTTATTCAGAACCCGGTTCAGGACATATCACTGCAAGTGGGTTAGATTTGTATGACAATCCACAAGCAATTGCCGTTGATCCAAGCGTGATTCCACTGAATTCAATCGTAAATGTTGAAGGCTATGGTGTAGCAATTGCCGCTGATACAGGTGGAGCAATCAAAGGAAATATTATTGATGTTCACTTTACAACGGTTGAGAAATGCGTTGCTTGGGGACGTCGTCAAGTAAAAGTAACCGTCATGAGTTAAAACTTTTCATAAATAAAAAAGAGGCTGAGACAAAGCGCAT